>CALMUA010000061.1 GCA_937872775.1 uncultured Ruminococcus sp. | reverse complement strand
GCGCTTTTCCGTAAAGATATGCTGGCCGATAGTAAAGTGCTCTTTTTTATTTTAAAATGCCCTTAAAATAAGTTCTATTTAATCTTTATTTTTATATTATTTTATGATATAATTAATTATTAGTATCTGACCACGATCAAAATCGAAAGGATAACCAAAATGACTAAATATGAAAGTTTACCGGACAATATTACTCCTTATGCAAAAACATTGTGCGATGAATGTGAAAAATTAGATGCAGAAAAAGACTCAGATAAAATAATATCTGTCCTTGAAAAAGCATTTGCAGATTCACCGGAATCATACATGGTAATGCTCGGGCTTGCTGTTGCTTACCGAAAATCTGGAAGTTTCGGACGATCGATAAAAATACTTGAAAATGCTACAAAAATTTATCCGGATAATATAAATATTCTTCATGAGCTTGCCAATTCATATGCAGAACGGAAATGGAATAAAAAAGCTCTGACACAGTATATTAATTGTATCAGAAACCATACTTTATCGCCTGGGCTCATACAGGATTTTTCAGAATTTTGTATGGAGATTCATGAAAACGATATACTAAACGATCAACTCTTAAATATACTTGAAAATACAGATAAGTTTTCAGATACAGATATACCTGCAATGTGTTTTGCAATGCTCTACTCAAACGCCAGTGAATATATGGCAATAAATAAAGAAACAATAATTAACACAGATTATTTTGATACTTACATAAAAAATCATAGCTATCTGATATCAGCGGATTTCTTTATTGATATTATGCTTTATCTTGCAGAATCACCTAATGAACCGGAAATTCTGTCTATAGTAAACTGTATGATTGATGTCACAATGCAAAAGCAAATACCTCAGATAACTACTCACACTGAATTTCTTGCTGCCCGTGCAAACCTTGAGGTATCAAATATTTTATTCAATAATGATGTAAATACTCTTACAATTTTTGCCATAAGGACTGTAAAAAGAAAATTCGACTGCGATAGTGCAAATTGTGACGAGCTTGATTTTCTTATATTTAAAGGCAAAATAGACCTTATAAACTCTGTACGTATAAACGCAACAGATGTTAATACTTTTAAAATCAAATATATTTACCTGTGGAGTCTTATTTCTGACGAAGTTACAAAAATGATAACAGCTTCTGATTTAAAAAAACACACAGAAGACATGATATGCAGCTTTCTTATAAATGCTTCAACTGAACTTATAGCAATAGCAGAACAGAACATTCCACAAAAAGAATTTATGGCATTCAGATCCATACTTAAAAAAAGACAAAATCCACAAAAAACAATTACAGGAAAGGTTCCGCCAAACGCACCTTGTCCTTGTGGAAGCGGTAAAAAATACAAAAAGTGCTGTGGTTTACTTAAAAGGTAACCATACAATCACCCACACATATTTTTAACGGCATGATTTTATATTATGTCGTTTTTTTGTGTCTGATCTATTGATTTTATATACGAATATCTGTACAATATTCTTGCTGTTATATGCGAAACTATGCCACCTGCTATAATTATAATCATACCAACAAACATTGATGATATGAGACTGAGGTCTATTGAGGCAATAGCTTTCATAAAATCATCACTTAACATTTCAAAAGCATACAGTCCCAAAAATCCTAGTATTGAAGGAACAAAAAACTTAAGTGAAAATGTTATAAAGATCTCTGTTTCAAAAAACAATACAGCTACAAGTATAAGCATATATGTGCCTTGTTTAGAAGATATCCCGACGCTGAATACAATAAATTGAAGAATCTCAATAAAAAGGCCATAAAGTGTAGCTATTAAATAATATACAGTCGTACTTAAAACTTTATGATAATGAGAGCTGCAAAACAGCTTTGATGTTATAAGGCTTCTCATAGGTGTTAGCAGCTGAATCACACTCATAACAAGAATTGCTGTAGGAACAAACAGATCAGAGCAGTCATCCTTAACCCCTTTGGTTATAAAATACTGCATGCTGAGCCATAATCCCAAAAATAATATACAGGCTATCCATGATATATTAAATTCTTTTGAATACTTAGAAAGCTTAAAAAATTTTATAATGTCCTTAACCATAATATCGCCCTCCATAATAATTTACAAGCGTATTTTTTAAAGAAGACCGTAAAATCAATTTTTCTCCAACTGCAGCGATCACAATTGACAGAGCACACACTAAACCAGAGTCATTAGGTGATGCATGAATCAATATATAGCTAATCGGAAGATTGAAAAGTACCATATATACAAATGGCAGTGAAAGCATTACAAGTGTAATCTCATATGTTTTTTCTAATCGTCTTACAGTGTAAACATACCATGAAACAGAAATATATAATGAAAAAATTGAAAATACTGACGTATATATAAGGCTTATAATATTTATATCGCTATTACATGAAGCAGTAAATGTAAAATTCAAAACTGCAATAAAGAAACTTATTATCAGTCTCCTTATTTCGTCAGCTTTGTACGCTGATCTTAATATTTTATCTGTCTTTGAAGAAGTTCTCAGAAAAATGGTATAAGAACCTTTCCCAGAGGCAAACCCTCCGGTTGAAATATATGCAATAACTATTTCAGCGAAAACAAAAGCCAGTGATGATACTGTTGTAAGCTGAATCTCGCTTACATCTGTTCCTGTCTTAAAAAAGGCAAGAAGTAATATGATCTGTAAAACAGCCAATCCCGCTGTTTCAATAATATATATTTTTTTTCCGCAGTCGGGGCTTATTAACTTGAGACATTCCATCATTGTATGATTTTTCAAGAAAGGTCACCCCCGCATTTCTTTAATACTGCAACACTTATCTGATGAAGTGACGGAGTTTCAAGCTTTACATCCATTCCTGCAAGCTTATCAGCATCTTCTGAAAGACATATTCCCTCAAACCCGTAATTTCCGCCAGAAAAACTGTAAAGGAACTTTTTAGCTGCATCAGCACATGATTTTTCGCCCTTTACCGCTATGTATTTTTCTTTTAAATCCTCCACAAAACCGCATTCAGCAACATTTCCTCCCGAAATGATAACAGCATAGTCAGTCACCATCTCCATATCCGATATATTATGAGTTGAAAAACATACACTCTTATTACCGTTTCCGTCTGCAATATATTGTTGTATCATTTCACAAAGGCAATCTCTCATTACAGGATCAAGCGGAGAAGCAGGCTCATCCATAAGGAGAAGTCGTGTCTGCCTTGCAAAAACAGACGCCAGCATCAGACGCATTTTATTTCCGTCAGAAAGCTGAGCAACTGACTTATTGTCGGGTAGCTTGAATTTCTGACAGATTTCTATGAACTTTTCCTTATCAAAGTTTTCAAACAAAAGGCTGCACACCTCAATTATCTGACGCATTTTCCAATGTGGCTGAAAATAGCTCACAGATGATGTATAACCTATATTTTCACGTACATATTTATCAGTCAGTGTATGATCGGAAAAATATTTTATAGTACCACTGTATGAAAGGTCTATTCCAGCAATAGCATCAATCAATGTTGTTTTGCCTGCACCGTTTTCACCTATAAATGCCGTTGCAAATCCTTCAGGAATCTGAAGCTTTGGAATATTAACCTCGTAATTTTTTCTTTTCTTTATAAAATCTTTTATCTCTACACAATTATTCATATCAAAAATCACCCTTAATAATTTTAAATATTAGTTATTTTTATTAAACTCTATCAGTGTTTTAAGCATTTCCACAAGCTCATCGTCGCTCATTCCCGTTATCTTAGCCGACTCAATGGCTATATTGAGGCTTTCCTCTGTTTTTCTGAGATACTGTTCTCTGAGCATCTCGCTGTCCTGTGCGTTGACACAGTAACCCTTTCCCTGCATTGCCGTAACAAGTCCTTCTGCCTGCAGCTGATCATATGCCTTGATAGTTGTAATGACACTTATTTTCAGGCTGCTTGCAAGTCCCCTGACACTTGGAAGAAATTCGCCCTGTCCTATTTTTCCGGACATAATATCCTCCCTGAACTGCTGCGCTATCTGCTTGTAAATAGGCTCGCCGGAATTCTGCATTATTTTCATCCGCCATATTACCTCCTTATTCTTTTGTGTCTCTTTTTATCTTTTGTACTTAACACATTAATTTACTATTATGTCTGAACTGTTCACATGTTATATATACAGTATATACTGTATATATATTATTGTCAAGTAATAGTTTGTTGATTTGTAAAATATTATAAATTAATCCCTATATACTTATTAAAAAAGCTGCAAACAAATAGAGAGTTTCTATCTGTTTGCAGCTTGATTTATTCAAACAAGAGACTTGCCACGTTAAAACAGGGTACATATTTACTAAGTTATATGCACCTAATCTTCATTTTCTGAATCTTTTTTCTCGTTCAGGTATTTATTAAAGTCTTCATAAACTTCCTTTGCCAGTTTATTATATGGCTTACATGTTAGATTGCAATCCGGATATTTTCCTGCATATCCTGAATATTTCCAATTTGCATAAATTACTTTATATACCTTACCGTTTCGTATTTCTATATAGTAAACACCCTTTTTATAATCCGGATCTTTGGGGAATTTATCTTTATTTATACTCAAGGACGAATCAAATTGTTCAAGAAGTTCATCTTTGAAATTTTTTGAGTTTATATTAAAATTATCATTATCAGAAATAATCATATCCTCACATACATTTTCTGAACTTTTCTCCAATGCTTCACATGTTGAATTATAGATGGATTTTGCAAATGAATTTTTAGGATCATTAAGCTTATAACTATGATTATATGACCTATAAATAAATATACCAACACAAATCAGGATTATAGCTACAATAATACCTGATGCTATCTTAATTCTTTTCTTGAGCATAGTTTTCCTCATTTTTACATATCTTCAATATAAATAAAAGGCCATGAGTGATAAAAATATTACTTCATGGCCTTAGTTTTAACTAATAATTTTTTTAAATGTATTTTATTCTCTTTCATCCAGAACAGTGTAGTCTCTGTTCTTTGCTACTGCCTTGTATGCAGGTCTGATTATTCTGCCGCCTGTCATCATTTCCTCCATACGGTGTGCAGCCCAGCCTGCCATTCTTGAAACGGCAAACAGCGGTGTATAAAGGTCATCAGGTATCTGAAGCATTTTGTATACAAGTCCTGAATACATATCAACATTCGCACAAATTACCTTTGAATCACCCTTGACATTTTTAAACACCTCAGGTGTAAGTCTTTCAATATTTTCAAGAAGTCTGAACTCTGCTTCAAAATCTGTTCCCTTTGCAAGCTCATACGCCTTTTTCTTGAGAATAACAGCTCTAGGATCGGATAATGTGTACACAGCATGACCCATACCGTATATAAGTCCGCTGCCGTCATTTGTTTCTTTTCCTATTGTCTTTCTTATATAATCGGCAACATGACCGTCATTATCCCAGTCTTTTATATTTTTCTTGAAATCATTAAGCATATCCATTACCTTGATATTTGCACCGCCGTGTTTAGGTCCCTTTAATGAACCTATTGCAGCTGAATATGCAGAATATGCATCTGTTCCTGATGAAGTAAGCACTCTGCATGTAAATGTTGAATTGTTTCCACCGCCGTGTTCAGCATGAAGCATAAGCAGAATATCAAGAAGTGCTGCTTCCTGCTTTGTGTACTGTCTGTCAAATCTGAGCATGGAAAGTATGCTTTCAGCTGTGCTTTCATTATCACGAAGCGGATGAATAATCATACTTTCGTTATAGTAATGTCTCTGCTTTACCTGATATGAATGTGTCATGATTACAGGAAGCTTTGCTATAAGACTTACAGCCTTGCTCATTTCTGATTCAAGTGACTTGTCTTCGGAACTGTCATCATATGAGTAAAGAGAAAGTACTGAACGTGCCATCTTGTTCATAATATTTCTTGACGGAGCTTTTAAAATCATATCATCAACAAAATTTTCAGGAAGCTGTCTGCATTTGGAAATATGTTCTTTAAAACTTGTAAGATCGTCCTTTGACGGAAGATTACCGAACAAAATCAGATATGCTACCTCCTCGTAGCCGAAACGTTCCTCGTTATCAACATGAGAAACAAGATCATTTATATTATATCCTCTGTAAATAAGCTCTCCCGGTATAGGCTCTCTTTCGCCTTCATTTATTACATAACCATGCACATTACATATTTTTGTTATACCCGCTATAACACCGGTGCCGTCAGACTTTCTCAGACCTCTCTTTACATGGAATTTTTCATACATAGCAGGATCAATAGCAGAATACTCTCTTAATTTATTGCATAAACTCTCTATAGGAGCATATTCATTTTTATTCATACAACATCGTCCTTTCAAAATGGTTTAATATCCGTATATAATAATACACTATTATTAGCTTTACTGTCAATATTCTAATAAAATCATATCTGTATTTCACGTTTTTTACCTACAGAAACTAGCTCATTTTTGTTTTACTTCATAAAATTTAAACATTAAAAGGAGTCTAATTATGAAAAATATGTTAAGTATTATATCGGCATTTTCAATAGCCATGCTTGCCGTGCCTGCATTGTCAATGCTCAGGGATTCACCTCAGAAAAGTATCGCCGATACTGTTGCTGTTGTACAAACTACAACTACTGCACCACAACCTTCAACAATCACAGAGTTTACTGTTGAAAATACAGAACCAGCTGAAAAAAAGATTGTAACTAATTTTTCTGTCCTTGACATTTCAAGCGGACAAGTTATTAATGTTTCTGTACGTGATTATGTAATAGGTGCTGTATGTGCAGAAATGCCGGCAACATTCCACGAGGAAGCACTGAAGGCACAGGCTGTAGCTGCGCATACATATGCCGTACGTCAGTCATTGCTTGCAAGTCAGAATCCGGACAGTGAACTCAAAGGTGCTGATTTTTCAAATGACAGTACAAAATATCAGGCATATTTTACAGACGAACAGATAAGAAAATATTACGGTGATAAGTATGATACCTATTATACAAAGATTTCCTCAGCAGTTGACGCAGTTCTTAATGAAATACTTACCTATCAGGACGAGCCTATTATAGCTGCATTCCATTCAATGTCATCAGGTACAACCGAAAGTGCCTCAAATGTATGGGGAAACAATATAGATTATCTTGTACCGGTTGAAAGTGCAAGCGACGTAAACGCACCTAAATATTCAGAGGAATATAACTTTACGGCTGACGAGATAAAATCAAGGCTTTCAGCTGAATACTCTGATATCATATTTGAAGATGACGCTTCACAATGGCTTGCTGTCGGTGAAAAAAGTCCGTCAGGAACTATCCTTAAACTCAAAGCCGGAAACAAAACAATAACAGGCATAGATTTTCGCACTATAATGTCTATACGCTCAGCTTCATTTGACATATTATATTCAGCAGACAGCGGATTTAAGATAACAACAAAAGGATACGGCCATGGTGTCGGAATGAGCCAGTACGGTGCAAATTCAATGGCAGAAGGCGGTAAATCATATACTGATATTCTTCTTCATTATTATACAGGTGCAAAGCTTACTAAATATGAGATTTCATAAAGACATCCCTGCCGTGTGAAAACGGCAGGGATGTCTTTATATATTAAGATAAAAGCTCACTTAAGCTATATTTGTTATTTTACAACTTCAACTCTCATAAGGTTTGTATTGCCTGAAATTCCAAGAGGAACACCTGCAGTCAGAACTACTGTATCACCCTTGGTTATGAATCCAGCTTTCTGCGCAGTATCTACAGCTAACTGAAAAAGCTCATCTGAATTAGTCTTTTCTTCAATAATAAGCGGAGTAACACCCCATGACATATTCATCTGACGCTGTATTTTTTCATCAGTTGTACAGCTGATTATTGGTGCGTGAGGTCTGTACTTTGAAATAAGTCTTGCTGTTGCACCTGTCTTTGTAACTGTAATAATTGCACGTGCATTCAGATCATGTGCAGTCGTTACGGTTGCGTGAGCTATAGCATTTGCAATGTTTGAATCAGTATCAGACGGTCTGTTGGCAAATCTTGAACGATAATTGATATTTTTTTCTGTTGTTTCAGCTATAAGAGCCATTGTTTTTACAGTCTCTACAGGATATGCACCGGCTGCTGTTTCACCTGAAAGCATTATAGCACTTGTTCCGTCATATATTGCATTTGCTACGTCTGTAATTTCAGCACGTGTAGGACGTGGGTTTGTTATCATTGACTCAAGCATCTGTGTTGCTGTTATTACCTGTTTTCCCGCATTATAACCCTTGTGTATAAGAGTTTTCTGGATTGCTGGTATCTGCTCAAACGGAATTTCTACACCCATATCGCCTCTTGCAACCATTATTCCGTCAGAAGCTTCAAGTATTTCGTCTATATTTTCAACACCATCAAGGTTTTCGATTTTTGCGATAATTCTTACATTGAACCATCCGAGACTATGTGTGTATTTCCTAAGATAATTTATATCAGCTGATGAACGCACAAAGCTTGCTGCGATAAAATCATAACCCATTTTTGCACCGAACTCAAGGTCATTCATATCAGCATCACTTAAATATGGCATGGAAAGATTTACTCCAGGAACATTTATTCCTTTATTGTTTGAAAGCATTCCGCCATGAATAACACGGCATAAAATTTCATCAGATGTTATTTTTTCGACAAGCAGATCAATAACACCATCATTTATAAGTATTCTGTTTCCTATAGTTACATCCTGCGGCAGCTTTTTAAATGATATACTTCCTATTTCATTTGTACATGGAACATCTTTTGTTGTAAGTGTATATATATCACCATCTTTTATCTCTACAGGCTTATCGTCAACAAACTTTCCCAGACGAATTTCAGGACCTTTTGTATCAAGCATTGTTGCTACAGGCATTTTAAGTGTGTCACGTAATCTTGTGACCTGCTCAAATCTCTTTTTATGCATATCATAGTCACCATGAGAAAAATTACATCTGGCAACATTCATTCCACCCATAATCAGGTTTTTCATAACATTATCATCATCTGTTGCCGGGCCTATGGTACATACTATCTTTGTTTTACGCATGTTTTATAAACTCCTTTATTTTATCGAATATATTTATATTATATATCAATAATTCATTCTGGTCAAGATATTGTGTTATTAAACATTTTTATATGAATATATTAAGCACTTTTTTTACATTAGCAAAATTTTTACCTGTAAGAAAAAAAATTTTGCATTGCAATATAATTTGTAACGTGTTATAATTAGTTAAAGGTTATGTTATATTTTCAAGTAATAATGCAAAAAATTCACACACATCCAGTAGTTCTTTTATTATATTAGGAGGTTAAAATGAAAAGATTAAAATCAAAAAAAATCATTGCAGGAATAGTAAGTGTTGCTATGCTCTGCAGCGTATCTTCAATAATGGTACCTGGATATACAGCAGATGCCGAAACTGATTCAGACATCATTTTTGCAACTAGCTTTGAAGGCGGAGAAGGTATTGATCAGTTTTCAGCAAGAGGTGAAACGGAAGTACTTTCAGAATCCACAGAGGTTGCTTCAAGTGGTACCTCTTCAATGTGCGTAAGTGAACGTTCAGAATCATGGAACGGTCCTCAGTTCCGTCTTGATGACAAATGTGAAGCGGGAGTAGAATATATGGTAAGTGCCAACGTAAAATGTGAATGGTACAGCCAGATATGTCTGAGCATGCAGTTTGATGATGCGGATGGTGAAACACACTATTCCAATGTAAAACAATTTAACGGAGACGGATGGGCAAATTTCAAAGATGCAAAGGTAAGCTTCACAAGTGAAATGACTAATGTTTACATATACTTTGAAGCCGGAGACGCTAATACAAAAATATATATTGATGACTTTGAACTCAAAGCTGCACCTGTTATTCCTATTGAACAGGACATTCCTTCACTGAGCAATGTATACTCAAAATATTTCAAAATAGGTACAGCAATAGTTCCTTCAAACCTTTCATCCAGATCATTTATGGATCTTGTAAACAAGCATTTTAACAAAAGTATAACATTAGGAAACGAAATGAAGCCTGATTCTGTACTTAATAAAGCTGCAACATTAGAATATGTTGAAGAAAACGACGGTGATGACACAAATCCTCAGGTTACTCTGTCAGCTGCTAAAAGCGTTCTTAACTACTGCCGTGACAACAACATTTCCGTAAGAGGCCACTGTCTCGTATGGCACAGCCAGACACCTGACTGGTTCTTTAAAGAAGGCTTTAAAGACGACGGTGATTGGGTATCAGAAGAAAAAATGATTGAGCGTATGGAAAACTACATAAAGAATGTATTTGACCTCGTTAAAAAAGAATACCCGACAGTTGACTTTTATGCATGGGACGTTGTAAATGAAGCATGGACTGATGACGGAAGCCCACGTACAGCAGGCTCTAATAATCAGAGCAGCGGAAGCTCTGCATGGGTAAAGGTTTTCGGAGATAACTCATTTATTGAATATGCATTTAAATTTGCTAAGCAGTATGCTCCTGAAGGATGTAAGCTTTATTACAACGACTACAATGAGTATATGGACGGAAAATTAAAGGCAATATGCAAAATGGCAGAGGATCTCAAAGCAAAGGGATATATTGACGGTATCGGCATGCAGGCTCATCTTGATGTAGGCTTCCCATCTGCCGGAATGTTTGAAAATGCACTCAAACAGTATGCAGCTACAGGCCTTGATGTACAGATTACCGAGCTTGATATAACAACAGATGATAAATCAGCAGCCGGTTTTGAAAAACAGGCAAAAATGTACCGTGCAATTATGGATGCAGCTGTAAAATATTCAGACAGTGTTTCTGCTGTTGTACTCTGGGGAGTAACAGATGACACCAGCTGGAGAGCAAGCCAGAGCCCACTTATTTTTGATTCGAATTTCAAAGCAAAACCTGCATACCATGCAATGATTGAAGGTCTTGAGGTTCCACCTGAAGTTGTTACAACGCCTAAGGTAACTACAACACCTACAACTACAACTAAAAAACAGGAATCAACTACTACAACCACACCTGACGATAAACCCAGCATTGCTTATGGTGACATCAACGGTGATTCTCATGTTGATATTACTGATCTTACTTATTTATCGCTTTATCTGCTGGATGATATGACACTCGATGAAGATCAGATAAAATGTGCAGATGTAAACTATGACGGAGATTTAAATCTTCCAGACCTTGCACACCTCAAACAATACATTATGAAGGATAAAGTTATTCTCGGACCACAGAAATAATTTCTCATTGAATATACTTAAACAGACTGTATCATAAAATTTTTGATACAGTCTGTTTTATTGACCAGGCAAGAAAAGATACTTATATAATAAAAGCCCTATACTCTGCAACCTGAAGAGTATAGGGCTTTCTATTTTCTCAATATTTTTATAAAACTATCTTTAATATTATCTTTTCCACTCATGATCCAGTCTGTAATTCCCTGAATCTGAGATTGATGAGAATGTTACGAACTTCTTCGCACTTTTATAATGATCAATCGGAACACCATCGCCTGTTTCAATTGAAATATCAATTGTATATTCTCCTGGGAGCAGATTAAGCTTATCAACAGACATTTCAAAACTTCCGTTTCCATCTATCGTAAATTCCGGAAGTCTGTCTGTTTTCGTATTTGTTCCGTAGCAGTGCAGACCATCAGTCTTGTATATACCTATTCCGAAAACAGCATCTTTTATCTCCGTATCACACGTATAGTCTACATGTATAACCATCTTTGATCCTGTAGAAAAGACTTCATTTTCATTATTTTCAGAATCAATAAGCTTTACCTCCGTAATTCTTGCTGCTCCGCTTCCGTGCCTGTCCTCATTTACCGCTGCGACAGCAGGAGATTCGTGCATATTGTTGCCCATAAACTCCATATATATAGGATGTATATCACGTGGATTTCCTTCTGCACGTATTTTCCCGTCATTTATCCATATAGAACGCTCACATATCTGCTCAATCTGACCCAATGCATGTGATACTATTACTATTGTAGTTCCCCTTGCCTTTATTTCCTGAAGCCTGTTAAAACATTTAGCCTGAAAATTTGCATCTCCTACAGCAAGAATTTCATCTATGAGTAAAACATCAGCATCAACATTAATTGCAACGGAAAATGCAAGACGCATATACATTCCTGAAGAGTACGTTCTTACAGGATTATCAATAAATTCTTCAAGTTCAGAAAATTTTATTATTGTGCCAATACGCCTGTCAATTTCCTTTTTGTTAAGTCCGAATATGGAGGCGTTTGTGTATATATTTTCACGTCCGCTCATATCTGGATGAAATCCGGCGCCGAGTTCAATAAGACTTGATACTCTGCCCTTTATTTCAATTTTTCCAGCATCCGGATATAAAATTCTTGTCATAAGCTTAAGCATTGTACTTTTTCCGCAGCCATTATGACCGATAAGACCTATAGCCTCACCTTTTTTTACAGTAAACGAAATATCCTTTAATACTACTCGTTCCTCATAGTGACTTCTATTTTTAAAGAGGAGTCTTTCTTTAAAGCTCTGACCTTTATCGTAAAATACCTTGAATTTTTTTTTGACGCCGCTTACTACAATTACATCTTCCTGTTCCATTTACAGTTCCTCCGCAAAATGCTTTTTCAGCTTCGAGAATGTCAGTACACCAATTCCCAAAAAAATAATTCCAAGTACAAATGCCTCTGTAAGTGTAGTTATTTTAGGCATTCTGGAAAAGTATAAAACATCCCTGTACGCCTGAATAACCGGCGTCATAGGATTGAGCTTGAATACTGCTCTGAATCTTTCAGGAACAATGTCTATTGTATACATTACAGGTGTCATATACATCCATGCCATAGTTACAATTCCAAGTATATGCTCAAGATCCCTGAAATAAACTGTTACAGCTGAAGTAAGCATTGCCATTCCAAGTGCAAGCAGGTATTCAACTATCATAATAACGGGCAGACATGCAAGTGCAGCAATGTTGAAATGGACTCCAGAAAAGGCTATTACAAAAAATATTACGATAAAACATAATAACATATTTACAAAACAGCTTGTAACATATGCAATAGGTATTACCTCACGAGGGAAATATATTTTTTTTATAAGATCCTTTTGTGCAATAATTGAGCTTGATCCCCCTGTAATAGCACTTGAAAAGAAAATCCACGGTATCAGTGCAACAAACAGATGAAGATAATATTTATCGATATTTGTTCTGAGAATTACAGAAAAAACTACCGTATAAACCATAAGCTGAAGCAGAGGATTTACAAATGTCCATAAAAAGCCAAGAGCTGACCCCTTATATCGTCCCCTCAGATCCTTTTTAACCAAACTGTATATCATTTGCCTGTAATTATAAAGTTCTTTCATAAAAAATTCCAAGCCTCTTTCCTAAACATTCATCAATACAAATTTAATTATATCTTAATTTGTACCCGATGTCAACAAATCATTGATCAATTTCCAACCATAAGCCGAAGGTCCAGGGCGATCGGAAAGCCCGGTCGACTCCGCAGAGTCGAAACTCCTGTAAAATCGTAAATTTTACCTTTATCGACTGA
>CALMUA010000060.1 GCA_937872775.1 uncultured Ruminococcus sp. | reverse complement strand
CCGTATCTTTTTATCCGATTATTTCCTTTAGCATTTATATCTTTTTTTGCGGCTTTGCTTTTAATCCAGGTCATTTTATATATTTTTTAACTCACTACAGGTTATAATTTAAATAATACCATTAATTTTCTTCTACCGGTATTGTATATAACAGAAATCACTTGTTACATCACGAACACACAAAACTAATGATTTTATTTAAACTTTTTTATCATAAATGAGTCATATGACCACTTGATTTAAAAGCATGTTCCATTATTAAAGTTTTTTCAAACGATATATACCGCTTGAAATACTGACATAACCGTATAATCAATTACTACTGGCTGTCAGCCCATTTTATTGAAACCAGAGCATAAAATTTATGCTCTATATATATAAACGTTTAACCTGCGCAAAAACCGACATTTTTTTTACAACTTTTTTAACTTCAGCAATTTTACAATTTTTTTTACGTTTTTTTATTGAAAATGCTTGTTGCTGAGAAATTATATTTACCATTACTCTATACATAATTATGTGCACCATTAACAAAGTAGTATATCCCGTTATACCCCAATTAATAATTATATTATGCTTCTACTTACATCTTCTATAATATTAATTATCTGTTTAATAAATATATCAGGTTCAGTATTAACACTGCTTTAAAGAATAAATGTACACACAAAACATAATAAATGATGTATGTATTTTTTTGCATTTTCTCTCTGTTTCGGATTGGGGAGCTCCAACTTTTATCAGATTATTCATTTTTAATTTAAATTCTTCTGAAAATTCATAATTGCAATTATTGTCCAGTTCATCGTATGTATTTACCTGAATTTTCATAGCATCGTACAGTGCTCTTTTTAAAATTATATCTGTTTTTTTATCTTTCATTATTTTTCGGCTCTCTTTCATTAAGATTATTTATAATTAATTCTCTGAATCTTTGTACTCCATCATATGACATATTCATAATTTCAACTAAATACATCCAGATTAATGATTTCACCATCTGTCACTATTTATGTCAGATACGATATTTCAGGCAGGATATCCAATTGCCGCCAAATACTGGCATGGAATATCCTGCTAAGTTATATATAATAATACTCCAAATTTTAAAAAAAGTCAATATTGAACATAATACTACTATATGGTATAATTAAAACTGAAAGGAATGATTGTATAATGTATATTGATTTTCATGTTCATGCATTTGCAGATAATATTGCAGAACGTGCCATGAGCAAACTTTCAGCTACAGCTGAAAAAACAGGAATAATGCCGGTAACAGACGGGACTATTGACGGACTTAAAAATAAGCTTTCAGAATGTGATATTTCAGGTGCTGTACTGCTTCCTGTCGCTACAAAGCCAAGCCAGCAGAAGACTATAAACAATTGGGCAGCTTCATATAATAACGGCTTTTTCTATTCATTCGGAAGTGTCCATCCTTTGGCTGAAGACGTTTATGAGGAGATTGAACGAATAAAGGGTCTTGGTCTCTACGGTATAAAACTCCATCCTGACTATCAGAATTTTTACGTTGATGACAATATTATGATACCTATATATAAAAAGTGTGCAGAACTTGACCTGCCTGTACTTATTCACTCAGGCTATGACCCGCTTTCACCTGATAACATACACTGTATGCCTGACGCAGCAGCACGTGCATTTGACAGTGTTCCTGATATGACTATGATACTCGCACACGGCGGTGGTATGTATAAATGGGATCTTGTCGAAGAATATCTTGCCGGAAAGAAAGGCAACCTGTTCTTTGATGTATCTGTTATTGCAGGTCAGATTTCTCCTGAGCAGCTTACACGAATAATAAAAAAACACGGTGCAGACAGAATCCTTTTCGGCAGTGACTGTCCATGGGACACGCCATTAAACGAGATAAAGATGATAAATGATCTTAGTATTTCAGATGAGGACAAGGATCTTATTTTTTATAAAAATTCAAAGAAGTTGTTAGGCATAGATACTGTATCTCAGCACATATAAAACGGTTTAAATTTATGATGTGACCCCAAAAAGTTAGACTTTTTAAACGTAGTAGCTATAATGGCTACTACGTTATTTTTATGCAGTTAAGAGG
>CALMUA010000059.1 GCA_937872775.1 uncultured Ruminococcus sp. | reverse complement strand
AAAGTTAAAAAATATAATAGGTATAATAGTTATCGCTTTGGAGGTAAGTCTAGCTAGTGTTAATTTTTGCATAATATACAATGTAATAAAATGAATTTTAGTTGATAGTGGGGATTATAAAAATGGAAGCTAATAAAATTAGACTATTAGAATTTTTAGGTTCAGGTAAAAGAACCTTTAATATTCCAGTATATCAAAGAAATTATGACTGGAAAACAGAGCATTGCACACGATTATTTAATGATATTGAAAAAATAGCAAAAAGTAATTACACCATAGAGCACTTTTTAGGGACAGTTGTATATGTAGTGTCACATATCCAACCGACTTTTATTGAGTTTGTTTTAATTGATGGACAACAAAGAATAACAAGTATAACGTTGCTATTAAAGGCTTTGTATGATGTTATCACTGATGAGGAGCTCAAAGAAGATATTTATGAATCTTACATAATTAATAAAAGAGCCCCAGAGGCACTTAGAATTAAGCTTAAACCAATTGAAAGTGATATGGCAGCCTATGAATCCATTTTATCAAATGGAAATCAAAACTCTGATAATAATATAATTAACAACTATAATCTGTTTAAGAGTTTAATAGAAAAATCAGAAATTCCACCAGAAAGACTATATAATGCGTTGAATAATGTAGAATTAGTTTATATTCAGTTAGAAAAGGACAAAAAATCTGAAAATCCTCAAATGATATTTGAAAGTTTGAATTCTACAGGATTATCATTAACTCAAGCAGATTTAATTAGAAACTTCTTATTGATGAATCATTCTTATGAGGAACAGAACACTCTTTATAAGGAATATTGGTTAAAAATCGAAAAAAGTTTAAGCAACAGCAAAATATCGGATTTTGTAAGAGATTATCTTACTATGAAAACGAGTAAAATTTCAACTAAAGACAGGGTTTATGAGAATTTTAAGGAGTATGCCATTGACCCAGCCAACAACTTAGACGAACAAGGTTTATTGGAAGATTTACTTATTTATGCAAAATACTATTCAGCATTTCTATATTTTAATTCTCAAAACAAAAATATAAATTGCTGTTTAGAGCAATTTCAACAACTAAAATCAACAACCGTATATCCAGTATTACTTTATATCTTTGATGATTGTTATGCGTATAAGAAAATCTCAGAAGACGATTTAGTGATTATAATGAAAATACTTATTTGTTATATTTTCCGCAGACAAATATGTGGTTATCCTACGAATGCACTTAATAAAATATTTGCTACTTTGATTAACGAAATTGAAGACTCCAAAGAGGTTAACTACGATGACAAACTATATACTATTTTAATGAAAAAGACTTTTTCTGGAACATTTCCAAAGAATAAAGAATTTGAAATTGGATTCATTCAAAAGGATTTATATAAGAGTAAGATGGACAAATACACACTATTTACATTAGAAAAACAGTTGTCTAATAAAGAAGTTATTGATATTTCCGACAATATAACAATTGAGCATATTATGCCCCAAACACTAACACCACAATGGCAAATTGAACTCGGAAAGAAGTACGAAGATATTCATTCTCAATATTTACATACTATCGGAAATTTAACACTCTCAGGATATAATCCTGAACTATCAAATAAAAGTTTCTCTGATAAAAAAGAGATTTTCAACATTTCAAATATCGCAATTTGCAGAAATATTTGTAATTATGATAGTTGGAATGATGAAGCAATTAAATCAAGAGCGAGAGCCTTATTTGAAGTCGCATTGAATATATGGAATTTGCCTGAAAAATATAATGTGCAAATTGAAAACAGTACAGCCATAGATTATTCTATACCATATAATATTTTAACCGATTTAAACATTACTGGTGAAAAGCCAAAGCAATTAATATTGATGGATACAGAATATAGCGTTTCAACATGGAAAGAGATGTTAAGGGTTCTATGCAGAAACCTATATGATTTAGACAGTACAATAATGCAAAACTTAGTAAAACACAAAGATTTTGCTGGTAGAGATCTATTTATTATTGATGATACTCCTGATAAAATGAATTCTCCACATAAAATTGGTGATGGCTTATTTATTGAAACAAATAGAAGTGCAATTGATATACTTAATTATTGTAAGATTATTTGTAATCATTATCAATTGGCTGATGAGGTTTATTTTGTTTTGGGTAGAAGATGAGGAACTTATAGTGTTAAATTATAACATTTTATTATTAATAGAAAAACTGGAAAAATCTTTGTGAATTACTATGAAGGTTAGATTAATGTAACCGTTTTGAGGACTTCATTCAAAATATTAGGCGTATTATAACATTAATATCCATATAATAAAAAATACACGGTAATTGCATTAGTTAAGAGTTTATGAACAAAGCCAAAATTCCGGAAACATCTGACCTGTATCAACATTTATCCATTGACACATAAAAATATCTGTGATAAAATAATAATTAATCCAATATTATTTGTTAAGTAATGGGGTGCACCACCGCGGGTGCACCCCATATTGTTTTGTTTTATTGGAAATATTTGAAAGAAAAGAGGTGGATATTATGCGTCTGAATGGCACAGACAAAAAAATAATTTCCCCGGTAAATTTAAAAATTTTTATAGAAGAAGAAAAGTATGACGCTTTAAAAATTGCTGTTGAAATAAACGGAAGCATTATACCCAGATCGGAATATGCTTCTGTCATGATTTCAGATAATGATGTGGTTGAAATTGTAAGCTTTGTAGGCGGGGGCTGATACAATGGATATAAGGCTTAACGGAAAAAGATATGAATGTGCGTATTCTTCGGCATATGACATAAGAAAAAATCTTTTCAGTGAAGAAGACATAATAATAATAAACGGATTTCAGATAAGTGATGACTGTACTTTAAAGGACAATGACGAGGTGTTTGTTATAAGCCGTGGTGTAATGCCGGCAAGAGAGCAGCTTGAAAAAATGATGGCAGCACGTCATACACCATCAGTACATAATGCAGTAAAAAAAGGCTTTGTGGGAATTGCAGGACTAGGAGGACTTGGTTCAAACATTGCTGTAAGTCTTGCAAGAACAGGAGTAGGCAGAATGCTTCTTGCAGATTTTGATATAGTAGAGCCAAGTAATCTTAACCGTCAGAGCTACTATATTTCACATCTGGGAATGTATAAAACTGATGCTTTAAAAAATCAGCTTCAGCAGATAAATCCGTTTATAAAGATTGAAACCTGCAATATACGCGTAACTGACAGTAATGCCTGTGAGCTTTTCGGAAAATGTGATGTTGTGTGTGAGGCGTTTGATTCTCCGCAGGCAAAGGCAATGCTGGTAAATGTACTTCTTCAGAATTGCCCTGAAGTAAAAATAGTATCAGGTTCAGGAATGGCAGGACTTTCAAGTTCAAACCTTATAAGGACGACACGCAAAGTTAAAAATCTGTACGTTTGCGGAGATCAGCAAAGTGAAGCAAAACAGGGGAATGGCCTTATGGCACCAAGAGTACAGATATGTGCCGGACATCAGTCAAATATGGTCTTAAGATTATTGACAGGAACAGAGGATGTTTAAAATGGAAGATAAATTGATTATAGGTTCAAAAGAATTCAGTTCAAGATTTATATTGGGTTCAGGAAAATTCTCACTGGACATAATAAAAAATGCCGTTGAAAACGGCGGCGTTGAAATTGCAACACTGGCACTCCGCCGTGCAAATGCCGGAGTAAACGAAAATATTCTCGACTATATCCCGAAGGGCATTACACTTCTGCCAAATACGTCCGGTGCCAGAAATGCCGGGGAAGCTGTAAGAATAGCACGCCTTGCAAGAGAGATAGGCTGCGGAGATTTTGTAAAGCTTGAAATCATTCATGAATCAAAATATCTTATGCCTGATAATTATGAGACAATAAAGGCTACAGAAATTCTTGCAAAAGAAGGTTTTACAGTAATGCCATATATGTTCCCTGATATTGTTGCAGCACGTTCGCTTGTAAATGCCGGAGCTGCATCAGTAATGCCTTTAGGTGCACCTATAGGAAGCAACAGGGGACTCCTTACAAAAGAGTTTATAAAAATGATAATAGAAGAAGTAAATATTCCTGTTATCGTTGATGCCGGAATAGGCAGACCGTCACAGGCTTGTGAAGCTATGGAGATGGGTGCAGCAGCAGTTATGGCAAATACGGCTATTGCTACAGCAAGAGATGTTGCAGCAATGGCAAAGGCATTCAGACTTGCGATTGAGGCTGGACGAACAGCATATCTCTCAGGTCCTGGAAGAGTTCTTGACTTTAAGGCAGAAGCGTCAAGTCCTCTTACAGGATTTCTGGCGGATTAAAATGAAAGGAGCTAGATATAGTGAAACAGGAAAGATATGATCATATGGAATATCAGGAAGGCATGGAGTACATAAATTCTGATATTATGGACAGAGTGCTTGAAGCCGTCAGCAGATATGATTATAGTAAATATACAGTGCCAGATGTAATGGCGGCACTTGCATCAGATTATCCGTCAGAGTCAGATTTTGCAGCATTTCTGTCGCCGGCTGCCGCTTCATGCCTTGAGCTTATGGCACAGAAGTCAAAAGCAGAAACTGCAAAGCATTTCGGAAATTCTGTATGTCTTTTTACTCCGTTGTACATAGCAAATTACTGTGAAAATCACTGTGTATACTGTGGATTCAACTGCCATAACAAGATACACAGAGGAAAGCTTGACATGGAAGAAATTGAGCATGAGCTTTCATGCATTGCTTCAACGGGACTCCAGGAGATTCTTATTCTTACGGGCGAATGCAGAAGTGCGTCAGGTATTGGGTATATAGGTGATGCGTTAAAACTTGCTAAAAAACATTTTACAACCATAGGCATAGAAATTTATCCTGTAAATTCTGATGAATACAGATATCTGCAGGAATGCGGTGCAGATTTTGTAAGTGTTTATCAGGAAACCTATAATACCGTAAAATATGAACAGGTACATCTGAGCGGCCCTAAGAGATGCTACCCATATAGATTCAATTCACAGGAAAGAGCAATAATGGGTGGAATGAGAGGAGTTGCATTCGGATCACTTCTTGGCCTTGACAATTTCAGAAAGGATGCATTTGCAGCAGGAATTCATGCAGATCTTATTCAGAAAAAATACCCTCATGCTGAAATATCATTTTCATTTCCCAGACTCAGGCCGTATAAAAATAACGAAGAAAATAATTCAAATGATGTTCATGAAACGCAGCTGCTTCAGGTAATGCTCGCATATCGTCTGTTTATGCCTTTTACAGGGATAACTATTTCAACGAGGGAACGGGCAGGATTCAGAGATAATGTTATCGGTCTTGCAGCCACAAAAATTTCGGCAGGAGTAAAAGTAAGCATAGGTGGTCACGATGGTGAGGCAAAGGGTGACGAACAGTTTGAGATTTCAGATCCGAGAAGTGTTGATGAGGTAAAAGATATGATTGTTCAGAATGGCCTTCAGCCGGTATTTACAGATTACATCAATACAGGTTCAGCGAGAGTATGCTGATCTGTGTAACAAACAGAAAGCTGTGCACTGGTGATTTTATAGTAAAGCTTTCAGAAATTTCATATAAAGCGGATGCTGTTATCCTTCGTGAAAAGGATCTGACCGAGGAACAGTATACAGAGCTTGCAGCAAAATGTATTGATGCCGGAATATACAGCCGAACAAAGTTTGTTGCAAATAAATATATAAATTCTGCAAAAAAGCTTGGCATAAAAGATATCCAGCTTTCACTATGTGATTTTAAGAAATATTCGGATGAACTTGATTTTTTTGATTCAAAATGGGTATCAGTTCATTCCGTTGATGAGGCATGCGAGGCTCAGAGAATGGGCGCAGATTATCTGATTGCAGGTCATATTTTTAGGACAGAATGTAAAAAGGATCTTGAGCCGAGAGGACTTAAGTTTTTAAAATCAGTCTGTAAAAGCGTCCGATGTCCTGTTCTTGCAATAGGAGGAATAAATAAAGATAATATCTGTGATGTTATAAATGCCGGAGCAGCCGGAGCCTGCGTAATGTCAGGGTTTATGAAAGGTCAATACAATTAAAAGCAAAGTCAGAATACACTCATAAACGTACATACATATTTAACAATAAACAAGAAATACCGGAACAGATTTTTAAAATTAAATTCTGTTCCGGTATTTTTATTTTATTATGGAGTGTAAAAATGTTAATTAAGAAAGAGGTTTATTGTCTGACAAATTATCCTCTTTTTTATTATAAGATTCTGTCCAGTCATCAAAACGTTTCATTACTTCTGTATATGTGCGCTTGGTTATATCGGGCATATCGTCATCCTTTAGTCCAAGTGTTTTCGCTGCTTGTCCGAATCCTTTTATTACGGCATCACGCAGAGTTGGAATCTTGTTCGGATCATCTCCTGCAAGTGCAGTGGCCATATCCATTATTCGTGTTGCAACAGCGTCTACAGAGTAATTTCCTCCGTCAGATATAGATTTTTTTGAAGCATCTATATCATCCTGGGTAAATGTTTTTTTGATATTTTCATTTATATCGCTTATTTTAAGTTGGCCTGAATTCCCTTGTGCTATGAACATTTTTTCAATCATTGAAATAAATGCTTCGGAGCGTTGTTCTTCCATTGACTCCAGACATTTTGAAATAGATTCTTTTGAATAAATTCCCGTATTGTATTTATCGGTATCTGAATTCTTTGTGAATGTATCCTTAATTTGTGAGGAGTCGGCTTTGTCAGTAACATTTTTCTGATTTTCATCATCTTCAACTGATTTTGTGACAGATCTTAGCTTTGATGCTTTTGAGTTTGTTCCGGCTGAAACAAACTGTTTGGTTGAACTTGTATCCTGTATTTCCATTGGACCGTCCCCCTTTTATATATATTTCTATAGATATAACCTATATCCTACATAATATATATCGTAATCGGGAAATAAAAATAAATATGCAATATGCATAAAATAAATCATGAATCTTTGTAACAGTTTATTTCCGCTGATGTGCAGGATTTGCCTTGATGTCAAGTATGGCACGTATGATAGGCTGAATAATATCTGCACAATTGTTAGTTTCAATAAGTTTATCTACCTCAGAAGGCTTCTGATAAACATAATGAGGCTTTGTATTATTAAGAACATTGAGTATTATGGACTGTCGGCATTGTTCACATTTACAGCATTTAAACATTGTGATCATTCCGTCGAGTTTTTTGTGAAGTACTTTTTCAGTAATATTAATGTATCGCACAGTGTCAGATACTGATTTTTCATTTGCATTTTCATTTTGCTGAACATGTTGTGTCTGTACCTGATTCTGTACTGAATTTACCGGAGCAGCAGGACTTGCTGTATTAATATTGCTGTCATCGTATGATTCACCTTCAGGCATATATGATGGCATAATTTTGTTAAACATAAGTTCTTTGTTTATATCACGTTTAGTTCTTTTGTCAGTCATTACATGATCACTCCTATACTAAAAAATTCCTCTTTCAATAAGCTCAGCAGTGAGATTCTGAAAGTCCTTAACACATGTAGCACGTATACCGTACTTTGTTACATCGCATTGAAGCGACTGTGATTCAGAAAGTGAAACACAATTTCTGATAACTGTTTTAAAAACAGGTATGCCCAGTTTACCTGCAATAAGTTGTGCAGTACCATATACCTCCTTGTGAAGCCTTGAACGTTTATTATAGCGGTTTACAAGGACACCTCCGATTCCAAGTTTTGGATTACATGATTTACGTACATGGTCTATAGTTTCATATACACGGGCAATTCCCTGAAGACTGAATATATCAGGGAGCATCGGAAGAATTACATATTTACTGGCAGACAGTGCATTTACAGTTAGAATTCCGAGACTTGGTGGCGAATCTATAAGTATGTAATCATATAGATTTTTTACTTCATTAAGAGCGTTTTTCAATAGGAATTCTCTGTTCCGACCTGTAAACTCCAGTTCTATCGAGCTTAAAAGAATATTTGAAGGGATTATATCCGCAGTGTTGCACCGCTGAATGCATTCAAGTGCACTGACTTCCTGTCGCATTACATTATATATGGTGTTTACATCTTCTATTTCTGCACCGAGGCTGAATGAAAGATTTCCCTGTGGATCAAGGTCTATTACAAGAACCCTTCTTCCTGATTTGTTCAAAGTTGCAGCAAGAGCATTAACTGTTGTAGTTTTACCCACGCCGCCTTTTTGAGTTATTACCGAAATTATTCTTGCCATTACTTTACCTCATTAATAATATTAATAATTCTACCTGAATTATTCATCGTGGCATAAGAAAGCACTTCTAAGCCACACAATTACGTA
>CALMUA010000058.1 GCA_937872775.1 uncultured Ruminococcus sp. | reverse complement strand
ATGGTAACTTATAAAATTATATGTTGTTATCTGGCATTAAGGGGCGGTAAGGGTAAAAGTGAGTTTTATTGCAGTGTTTTGCAATTGCCCTGCATTTTGGCTGACATAATCCTTAGGATTTTATGGTATGGGTGAATTGTTGCGGTATAAACAGAGGTTATAGTTCGTATAAAAACATTTTATATGATTTATAGTTTAATAATGGTAAACTGGTGTTGTAAATATAAAAATGATATGTTATAATAATCAATGTTAAAAGATATTTAACTGTGTATTTGATTTATCAATAATTTTTTTGGAGGACTGGTTATGAAAATTTCTTTTTCAACTTTGGCATGTCCTGATTTCAGCTGGACAGACATTTATTCTATGGCAAAGGATTTATCTTTTGATGGCATAGAAATAAGAGGACTAGGTGATGATATTGATGCAGTCCGTGCAAAACCATTTACAGCAGGACAGCTTAATAAAACTATTGCCAAGCTTTCTTCACTAAAGCTTGAAATCCCATGTCTTTCATCAGGATGCTGCCTGAAATTCAAGGAAAATTACGAATCAAATAAAACGGAAATTACTCGGTATATTGAACTTGCAGGCAAGCTTTCAACACCATATATAAGAATTCTTGCAGATCTTGAACCTGCCCCGTCAGGAGAGGTTGATGATGATTATGTTGAAGGCGTTCTTAAAGAACTTGCAGTTATAGCTGCAGACAAAAATGTTATACTTCTTGTTGAGACAAATGGTGTATATGCAGATACTAAAAGATTAAGAAAACTTCTTGATGCTGTAGGATCAAAAAATGTTTCAGCACTGTGGGACATTCATCATACATATCGTTATTTTAATGAATCAGCTGATGATACAGTTGGTAATCTTGGATCATATATCAGATACATTCACGTAAAAGACAGTATTATGGTAAACGGTAAGCCTGAGTACCGTATGATGGGTGAGGGCGATATGCCTCTCGATGATATATTCGGTGAACTTATCAAGTCAGGATATGACGGATATATTTCACTTGAATGGGTAAAAAGATGGGCATCAGATCTTTCTGATGCAGGTATTGTATTCCCTCAGTTTGCAAATTATATGAGCAAATTCAGAACTGAAACAATAAATATTCTGCAGGATAATAAATCAGGAACTGGAAAATATATATGGCAGAAAAATATGCTTATTGATGAAACATTTCCTGATGTTCTTGACAGGGTATGTGAAGAATTTCCTGATCAGTATGCGTTCAGATATACAGAATTTGATTACACGAGAACATATACTGAATTCAGGAATGATGTAGATACATTTGCAAGAGCACTTATTGCAATGGGTGTAAAAAAAGGGGATCACGTTGCAATCTGGGCAACAAATGTTCCTCAGTGGTATATTACATTCTGGGCTACAACAAAAATAGGTGCTGTTCTTGTAACAGTAAATACAGCATATAAAATTCATGAGGCAGAATATCTCTTAAAGCAGTCTGATACGCACACTCTTGTAATGATTGATGGACATAAGGATTCTGACTATATCAGAACAATAAAAGAACTCTGTCCTGAGCTTGAGAAAGATAAACCAGGTGATCTTAATTCAAAGAAACTTCCGTTTTTAAGAAATATTATAACAACAGATGCTAAAGTTAATGGATGCTATACATGGGATGAAGCAATGAAACTTGCAGAAACTGTTCCGGCTTCAGAAGTAGAGAACAGAAGAAGTAAAATCGAAAAAAATGATGTCTGCAATATGCAGTACACTTCAGGTACAACAGGTTTCCCTAAGGGCGTTATGCTTACTCACTATAATGTTGTAAACAACGGTAAGGCAATAGGCGACTGTATGGATTTATCTACTGCTGATAAAATGATGATACATGTTCCTATGTTTCACTGCTTCGGAATGGTTCTTGCTATGACAGCATGTATGACACATGGTTCTACGATGTCACCGATTACAGCATTTTCACCAAGAAAATCACTTGCATGCATAAATAAAGAACAGATTACAGCATTCCATGGTGTTCCTACAATGTTTATTGCAATGCTTGGACATCCTGAATTTGAAAATACTGATTTTTCACATATGAGAACAGGAATAATGGCCGGAAGTCCATGCCCTGTAAAAGTTATGCAGGATGTTATTGAAAAAATGAATATGACTGATATATGCATAACATACGGACAGACAGAAGCAAGCCCAGGATGTACAATGAGCAAAACAGACGATTCAATTGAGCTTCGTGTAAATACAGTAGGGCGTTCAATGTTTGGTGTTGAATGTAAAATAGTTGATCCTGAAACAAACGAAGACCTGCCTGATAATACTGACGGCGAGCTTGTTGCAAGAGGATATAATATCATGAAGGGCTATTACAAAATGCCTGAGGCAACTGCTGCAGCAATTGATGAAAACGGATGGCTTCATACAGGAGATCTTGCGAGACGTACTCCTGACGGATATTATAAGATTACAGGGCGTATAAAGGATATGATTATCCGTGGCGGTGAAAATGTCTATCCAAAGGAAATAGAGGAGTTTATATATAATCATCCAAAGGTAAAGGATGTCCAGGTAATAGGTGTACCTGACAAGCAGTATGGTGAAGAGATCATGGCATGTGTAATTCTTAAAGAAGGCGAGGAGTCATCTGAAGAAGAGATTAAGAATTTTGTTCTTGAACATATGGCAAAGCATAAGGTTCCGAGATATGTTGACTTTATCACTGAATTTCCTATGAATGCAGCAGGAAAAATTCTTAAATATAAAATGAGAGAAAATGCAGTTGAAAAGCTTAATCTGCAGGATGCTAGCAAAATAGTAACAGCATAGAAAAAGATACCATGAAGCATATTTTTGCTTCATGGTATCAATGCTACTTATGATTGTAAACAGAGAAATTATTGTAACGCAATCAAATATGAAAAACCAGTACAACATATAATTACTTATTGTTTTCTGATAATGACAGCCTGCCTATCAAGCTCATTATAAATGTATTCAAATCTTTCAGAGTTGTAAAGCATTAAGCCCTCAAGAGGATCTGCAGCTGTGACTGTTCCTTCATTTTTATCATATCCAGTAAGAAGCATACAATGTTCGTTATCGTACCAATACACATCAGTTCCATCAGATGCAGTATAACAATAGTTTTTATATATATCAATAAGACTCATGCTGCACCATATGATCACAGGATTATCATGTGCTATATATTCATAGAGATCTTCAAATTTTGTTCCGCTTATATTTTCAACAATATATTTATATCCATGCTGTTGTGTATCAAGATATTTCTGAGCTGTTCTTACTATTACCGGTGAAAAACACCCATATCCTCCATCCCATCTCGGATCACCGATAAATGCATCATTAAAGCTGACAGTGCACATATAATCTTTTTCAAGATAATTATCCGCAAGGTCTGTTTTGCTTACACCGAATCCTAAATAGTTAAGAAGCATGGTTAATGATGTTATTTCACATCCTGTCGGAAGCTCCGGACATTGATAGATATAATCAACATCAATTGAATATGAATCAGGCAGTATAAATGGCGCAGATATTTCAGAAGTAGTTACCTGAGTGATTTCCTTATAATCTGTTTGAGTAGCAGAACTTTCATATATAATAATTTCTGAAGATTGACTGTTACTATTAACGTTGTTGCATGAATACAATTGTATTGTAAAGAATACTAACATTAAAGTAAGATAAAACCTTTTCATTTAGATGACTCCTTTAAAATAATATAAAATATATTATACTAGAATATTATTGA
>CALMUA010000057.1 GCA_937872775.1 uncultured Ruminococcus sp. | reverse complement strand
CTATAATCTTAAACTTTATATATAATTATTATGTATAACTTAAAAATTTCGGCATAATCTTTTGTAAAATCTTGACTTTGATTTTATTTACTCTATAATGTATTTTGGACGAATTTTTAATTTTATTGGAGGAAAACATATGAGAAAAACAAAGATTGTCTGTACAATCGGACCTGCAACTGATAATGAAGATATAATGAGGCAACTTATGCTTGAAGGCATGGATGTTGCTCGTTTTAACTTCTCTCATTCAGACCACGAGGTACACAAAACAAGATTTGAAATAATAGATAAGCTCAGAAAAGAACTTGATCTTCCTATAGCTACAATGCTTGACACAAAAGGCCCGGAAATCAGACTTGGCCTGTTCAAAGACAACAAGCCTGTAATAATAGAAGATGGTGAAACATTCACATTGACAACAGATCAGGTTGAGGGAACAAAAGATATCTCTACAATTACATTCAAAGACCTTCCAAAGGATGTTAAGCCTGGGACAGCAATTCTTATCAATGATGGTGTCATTGAACTTAAATGTAGAAAAATCAACGGAAATGAAATAGCATGTGATATTATTCACGGTGGTACTGTATCAAACAACAAGGGGGTAAATGTCCCTGGAATAAAGCTTTCAATGCCTTATATTTCTGAACGTGATATGGCTGACCTTGAATTCGGTGCAAAAATGCAGTTTGACTTTATTGCTGCTTCATTTGTAAGAACTGCAGCAGATATTATGTACCTGAGAAATATCACAAAGAGTCTTGGCTGGTACAATCCAAGAATTATTGCAAAAATCGAAAATATTGACGGTGTTAACAATATTGATGAAATTCTTGAAGTTGCTGACGGAATAATGATTGCCCGTGGTGATATGGGTGTTGAAATTCCATTTGAACAGATTCCTGCTATTCAAAAGGAGCTTATCCACAAGGCGTATAACGCAGGTAAGCAGGTTATCACAGCAACACAGATGCTTGAATCAATGATGACTAATCCACGTCCGACAAGAGCAGAAATCACTGACGTTGCAAATGCAATTTACGACGGAACAAGTGCTATAATGCTTTCAGGAGAAACAGCAGCCGGAAAATATCCTATTGATACAGTGAAAACTATGTCATTAATAGCAAGAACAACTGAAGAAGACATAAATTATATATCAAGGTTTTCAAAGAGAGATACTGATACAAACACAGATATTACAAATGCTATATCACATGCAACAGTAACAACCGCACATGACCTTAATGCAAACGCAATTATTACTGTAACAAAAACTGGTACTACTGCAAGAATGATTTCAAAGTATCGTCCTAACTGCCCGATTATCGGATGTACAACAGATGAAACCATTTTAAGACAGCTGAATATGTCCTGGGGCATAATTCCTGTTCTTGTTGAAGAAAAGACCAATACTGATGTGCTTTTCAGCCACGCTGTTGAAGCTGCCGTAAAAAAGGGACTTATTAAATTCAATGATCTTGTTGTTATTACTGCTGGTGTTCCTCTTGGAATGTCAGGTACAACAAATCTTCTTAAGGTTGCACACGTAGGTACTGAAGTTTAATTTTAAAAGATCAGCTTTGAGCTGATCTTTTTTTGTGAAATTGCATTTTGAAATTTAAAAGTATATCTTTCTGATTATTAGTAATAATAGTTTTGTCAGAATTATTTTCAACGAATAATTCTATTTTTATTACTATTGATTTGAAAGGTGATTTTATGAAAAAAATTATAGTTTCTATGCTGACATTATTAATGGCTGTTTCATTATTTGCAGGATGCTCAGATGATGATGATTCTTCAAACGACTTAGGAGATAAAGCTGAAAGCCTTATAGACGATACAGGAAGCCTTGTTGATGAAGGTATGGATGATATAAGCAAGGCTGTAGATTAATTATTAAATAAAAAAAGTCAGCAATAAAGTGAAATAGTCAATAGTTTGTAGACACAAAAAAATTTTTTTAAG
>CALMUA010000056.1 GCA_937872775.1 uncultured Ruminococcus sp. | reverse complement strand
TAATAACAACATCAAAAAAAATTTAAAAATTATTAAAATGCTACTTGACACATTATACTATGTGTGATATAGTATAATGCAAAGGGAGGCATATAAAATGGATATACAACTTAAACGTGGATTATTAGAGGTTTGTATTCTTAAGGTGCTGAGTATACATGATTCATACGGATACCAGATAATTAAAGATCTATCCAAAATTCTTGATATTTCAGAATCAACTCTTTACCCTATACTTAAGCGTCTTGAGGGTGCAGATTGCCTGACGGTATACTCCGTTGAACACAACAGCAGACTGAGAAAATATTACAAAATCACTCAGCAGGGTCAGGAACGAATACGCTCATTCCTTGATGAATTCAACGAAGTAATTACAGTTTATCAATTTATTAAAGGGGAGAATATTTATGACAAAAAATGAATTTATCACTGAAATTAAGGCAGGACTCCAAGGGTACCCTGATGATGAAGTAATTAAATCCCTGAGTTTCTATACAGAGAGTATTGACGACCGCATGGAGGATGAAATGCAGGAGGACAAGGCTGTTTCTGAACTTGGAAGTATACAGGACATCATCAGAAATATAAAGCTTACAATGCCGATTGCAGTTTTAGCAAAAACAAGAATAAAAGAAAGCAAAGAAAAATCCAGCAGCAAAACTTTATGGGTAATTCTTGCCATTGCAGGATTTCCGATCTGGTTTCCTCTTCTGCTTGCCTTTGCATCAGTGGCACTGGCAGTATACATATCTATATGGGCATGTATCATTGCACTGTATGCATGTGAGTTAGCATTTGGTCTTAGCGGTATTGTTTGTCTGGTCTATAGTTTCATACATATGATAACAATATCACATGCAGGAGGAATTATTATTGCAGGCGGTTCATTATTCCTTATAGGCCTGTTCCTTGTTCTTCTCAAACCAATGATAAGTATTTCCAAGTCACTGATAAAATCAACAGAAAGTTTTCTTAAGTGGATAAAAAAGATGTTTATTGGAAAGGAGCACAACTGATATGAAAAATCTTAAATTAATAAAAACAGGTCTTACAGGCGGCATATGCCTTGGAATCGGAACAGTAATATTTATTATAGGATTTGCAGCATCCGGATTCAACTTTGACAAGGTATCTTTCACAGATCCTTATGACAAGAAAACAATGACCGTATCAGGTTCCACCAAAATAATAGAAATATCTGAAGATGACAGCAACATAAATATCAGTCAGTCAGAGGATAACGATATACATATTACATATTTTGAAAATAAGTATAAAAAATATACTGTCACTGAAGGTGATACTCTTAAGATCCAGAAGCATTCCTCAAAAAAGATTGAGTTCGGAGTATACACACAGGACTCATCATTATATATTCAGATACCTGAAAAATGCAAAGCAGCTCTTAAAATAAATTCAGATAACAGCAATATAAAAACAGAAAATATTTCAGCAAAGTCATTTGAAATTTCAGTTGATGACGGAAATATCAGTATTGAAAATGTGGTTGTAGATGGTGACTCTGATATTTCAACAAAGAGCGGAAACTTTTTACTTTCAGACTGCAAATTTAACGGAAAATTCATGATAAATACAAATGACGGCAATGTTAAATCAGATAACTGTGAGTACAAAGAAAACGCGGGAATAACTACTGACTGTGGATCAATCAATATTAATTCAAACAAATATTCTGCAGACTTATCTCTTAAAACATCTGACGGTAACGTTAAATCAGAAAATTGTGAATATACCGGAAAAACAGAGATAAATACAGTATGCGGCAATGTTACATTAGATAATATCACGTGTAATTCTGACCTTTCAGTTACAACAGATGACGGTAACGTAAAAGGAACTGTAAACGGAAGCAGAGATGACTTTAATATAGAAAGCAACACAAAAGACGGAAACAATAATCTTGATGATGAGAACAACGGAAAAGACAAAACATTGAGTGTTAAAACTGATTGCGGTAATATAAAGTTCGATTTCAGATAAATATATAAAAATATCTACACAAAAAAATTATAAAAAAATGGCGGTACAGAATTCGTAGGATACTGTATCGTCATTTTAATTATTCATAATTATCTACATCTGTTTTCTCACAATTCCATACTCATCATCCATATGATAATACGGACAGCAGTAATTTGTACCGCTCAGAAATCTGCACATTTCATCCTCATCAAGATTTACCATACAAATATAACAATCTGAATCGTCATCATACACATAGTTAGTACATGTCTCACAATTACTTTTTTTCATATTTAAACTCTCCTGCTTTTCTGCTTATGTTAATATTGAGTACCTGTTTTGCAATTTACTGATTTTACAGTGTTTCAACTCTGCAAAATCCAGCATGGCTTACTGGTCACTTCCCGGTACATATCCTAATTTTTTATATAAGCTTAAATAACAACATTTTTTCATAAATAATACTGTTTTTTTGCAAATTTATATTTACTCCATGAAAAATTTACGGTATAATAATAACATATATGCTTATCAAATGTAAAGTATATTTTTAATAATTATTTTTTATATCGGAGGTTTTTTAAATGAAACTGAATAAACCTGCAATGAAAATACTGCTTTTATTATTTTTTAGTTTTATGCTTGTTACTATTGCTGTAATGTCTGTATTGTCAATGCGTACATATAATATCTTCACATCAGACCTTGCAAAATATCCTGAGTCTTATGAGCAGATTAATGAATTCCGCACAGATTTTGACAGTATGAATCAAAATGTAGAAGAATATTTTAAAAGCGGAGATAAGGAAAGTCTTTCAGCATATCAACAATACAGTCAACAGCTTTTTGAATTATGTGAAATATTTGACACCAAGCTCAGAAATGATGGTTCTGAAGAACAGGCTTTACTTATAGATGCATTAAATGATACATATTTCTCATATATCAGTCAACTCCAGCCTCTTATTGAACAGAGTTCAGACAAAAATGCGCTATACGAATACAAAAGTAAATATTCTAAAAATGCTGATTATATTTCAGGCTATACAGAAAAGCTTCTTACCCAGCGTTATGAAGAAGGAACAAGATTTTGTGAAGACCAGAGTCATAAAGCAAAAATATACCAGATAATACAGATGTCATTATTTTCACTGTATGCAGTTCTTCTCATGATTTCCTCATATATTGTTGTGTTCAGGTTATCAAAAAAATCAAAAAACCACAAGCAGAACCCTGCTGCAAATACAAACGCAAATATCAATCAGCTTAATATAAGCAGTAATTTTAATTCTGCCGATTATGATTTTACTACAAACACATTAAAATTTGATGCATTCAATAAAAACATCGACAATATACTTCCTATTCTTTCAGAGTATGATGAATGTGCATATTTTATTATTAATGTTGACGATTTTCAGCTTATAAATTCAACAATCTCATACAGAGGCGGAAATGAGGTACTTAAATTCGTAGCTGAAACACTATTCAATATATTTGGTAATTACGGACTTATCGGAAGAATTGAAAAAGACGAATTTGTTGTATTTATAGCCCAGATTCCTAATGATGAATTTGTATATCAGAAGGCATCAGAAACATGTAAGGCTCTTAACACAAGATTTAACTATAAGAAAACATCTCATCCTATCTCAGTAAGCGTCGGAGTTTCAATTATCAGACATCCGACAGACCCGCTCGAAATGCAGAACAATGCTGATAAGATGCTTGAAAATGTTAAAAAGACAGGCAAGGACGGATATCAGATTTATAAGCATGATTAAAATATACTTTTACAGGAGGTAATAATAATATGAATCTGACTAAAAAAAATATTGCATCTGCTGCTCTTGCAGCTATATTCCTTCTGATTTCCTCATCATGCAACTCACAAAATATCAATAATGAATTTGTAGAAATAAAACCATCAGATGAACCTGTAACTATTACAATGTCATGGTGGGGTGATGATTCCTGCAATAAAGCAACACTTAAAGCTATTGAGCTTTTTGAAACATCACACACAAATATAACTGTTGAAAAAGATTATGGTGAGTGGAACGGATGGAAGCAAAAACTGACAGATGATATTAATAATGATACGGCTGCTGATATTATGCAGATAAACTTTGACTGGCTCAATGATATGTCATATAATGGGACAGGATTTTACGATCTTGAACTTCTTAATCAGAATCTGAATCTGTCCGGATTAAGCCACGACATATTAAAATACGGAAAAAGAAACAATATCATTAATGCTGTCCCTTTTTCAATTACAGGAATAAGTCTTTTTTATAATGAAGATAAATTTAAAGAGTTAAATGTATCTGTTCCCGAAACATGGGATGATCTTTTTGATGCAGCAAATGTATTCAAAAAGAAAAACTGCTATCCTTTAAACCTTGATAACGGAAGCGGTTACAGCGCATGGTATGTTTCAGTTATATATATACAGCAAAAAACAGGAAAACAGTTTATAACAGCTGCCGGCAAATTAGGTTTTTCAATTGATGATATTGCTGATGCACTTGAATTTTATCAGTCACTTATTGATTCAGGTGTTATTCCTTCAATTCAGACTCAGAAAAACAGCTCACTTCCGTTTTACGAAAATGAAGAATTTACAAGTGGAAAAATTGCCGGAATATGTGATTGGAATGATGAAGTTAAAAAATATGAGGATGCACTGGACGACGGCAAACTTATTGCAGGCAAGCCTCCTGTTTGTGAAAATGCCCTTATGACAGGCTGGTTTACAAAACCATCAACTATGCTTGCTGTAAATAAAAATTCTCAGCATCCTTATGAAGCATCTCTCCTGGTCGATTTTCTGCTTAACAATCCTGACTGTGCGAAGATTCTTGGAACAACACGAGGAATACCTGCCTGTGAATACGCACTTGACGCACTTAAAAATACAGACAAGCTTAAAGGAAATATGTACGATGCTGCAAATGAGCTGCTTGACATTAACCCGTGTGTAATAAATCCGCTTATGGAAAACCCACAGATGCAGTCATACTATAATGACGCTTTAGAGGCTGTATCGTATGGTATTCTGACACCACATCAGGCAGCTGAAGGAATGTATGCAAATATAGTTTATACGCTTAATAGGATAAGATAATAGGACGATAAAAAAATAAGTAGAATAAAATCATTAATTAATTTATAGCTAAAAATATCAAAGAAATTATTTATTTGTAAATATTTGTTACATGTATGTTAATTTGGTTCTGAAAAATAAACTGTGTAAATGTCAATAAAAAAAATTAAACAGCTGACAGATTTGACTGCCAGCTGTTAGTTTTGTTTTATTTTACTGATTATTTAGTGATTCCGAATCTGAAATTTCTGACCAATCCGGATATTCTCGATTAGCTCTTTATAATGTAATGATGATATCACAGATATTATTATAACTAATCAACTTCTGGGTCTAAATCATAAATCTTCACAACAGCATCCATCATCACAACAGCATCCATTATCACAACAACAATTGTCACCTTCGCAATCATCACAGCAACAATCATCACAATTGTCACAACATATGGAATTATCTTTTCTTCTCTTTGATTTATTTTCATCAATGTTATTGTTATAATAAATGTTTTCGGTATTTTCTAATAAATAACTTATATCACCATGCTCTATAGCTTTATCCAAAGAATAATCATCAATCAAATTTTTTTTCATAACATCATACATACTCCTCTTTTGTTTTTGTATTATTAATATGATCATCAAAATATTTTTGTTTAATTATCCGTCTGATAGTATTGTTCATACCATATTCCGCAATATTTACCAGTAGATTTTTCTGGTAACATTCAGGAAAAGATACAATAATATTAGAAAGGCGCATAGTCATATACATGTGCATTATACTTATCTTGTCTATAAAATGCTCCTTGTTTTTTGAATCATAACCATATAAATAAAATATAGGATTAAATCTATGCTTGACAATATCATCTGAATAGTCATCTAAAGCATCAATAATATAAATCCATTTACCGAATATGAAACCTATTTCGTATATATCATCAAGTAACTCTGGGTAATCACCATTTAAAGCATATTCATAGCACACAACTCCATACAAATGTCCCATCTGATTTGAAAGCTTATCGAAATCACCTTCCGAGGCATTTTTTTCAAACTCATAATATTCTTCTATGATAGGAGTTATTTTGGATATAATATCGTTATACTTATAAAATACTTTTTTAAACTTTCTACTTAACAGAATTAAATTGTATCCTATCCTTCCAAGCAACTTTTTTTCATCCTTAATATCATCTTTACACTTAGTAAATACCCAAAACATATTTATAAATGATGCATATTCTAAGGCTTCACAGGATATTATATTTTTTTTCTTATTTTTCAAAAGATGAAACGGACATTTTATGTAAAACTCATTCTTATCCTTCTTTAAAAAGTCAAATAGATAAAGAAACACAGTAATATCAAAACTATCAAAGATACGATAAAAGCAACCAAAATCTCTACCTATTTGACTACAAAGAGAACAATATAATTTTTTATGATATTCATAATACTTAAATTTTAATTCTGGCTTATACGGTTTTAAATAACCAAACATATAATTATCCCTTAATTTTCTTAATACGATTTAATATTTAAT
>CALMUA010000055.1 GCA_937872775.1 uncultured Ruminococcus sp. | reverse complement strand
AATCTATAAACATAAGTTATAGTTTGCTTTTTACTATAAATTCTTATAAACATCGTGCGTTTTGTGTGTATGATGATGAAATCATATGGATATATTGGATTTTATCATAAAAAGTATTATCGCAAAAAGAAAAAAAGAAATATCACGAAAAGAATTATTTTTTATTATGTGTCCGGATAAAAAAATTTAATAAATCCGGAAAGAAAGATTACAGGAAAGAGGTTAATATGTTAAAGCTAATAAAAAAAGACGGACGAAGAAAGATGATTTCTGTTGCTGCAGCATGTGCATTACTTGTATCAGGCGTTACATATTTTCAGATGGATCACAGTATCGTTGTTTCAGCTTCAAGCGGAGAATATAGAACATGGAAACAAAGTGACTCAAGATGGAGCGGAACTTGTCTCGGCAGAAGCGGTGAAACAATGTCGCAGAGCGGATGCGCAGTAACGTCTCTTGCTATGCTTGTTGTTCATGCAGGATATTTTGACGAATCAACATTTACACCAGGGACATTATGTACATTTTTAAACAATAACGGCGGACTTGATGGTTCAGGAAATATATATTGGGGCGTTGTTTCCAAGTTGATTCCTGATTTTACTTTTGAAGGTACTGCTTATCTTTATGGTTCAACTGAAGCAGAAAAAGCTTCCGAAATAAAATCATATCTTGATCAGGGATATTACCTTGTTTCAGATGTTAAGTATTCATCACACTGGGTAGCAATTGATTCTGTATCAGACGGTGTTGTATATTCATTTGATCCCGCAAGAAATACTACAAACAATCTTTTTGACCAGTATAATTTCAGAGGAACTACAAGACTTAAGCTTTTCAAGTCTGCAGGCTCATCAAAACCGTCTGCACCACAGGAAAATGTAACAAATACTACGTTTGAAACTGGTACATATATAACTACTTCAAAGCTCAATGTCCGTACAGATCCTTCAGCTTCTGCGTCAAAGATAGATCTTCTTGATCTGAATGCAAAGGTCCAGGTAACTGAAACATCGGGCAACTGGGGTAAGATAACTATTAACAATAAGACAGGATGGATATGCCTCAATTATACATCAATGATAGGAAATCAGGATATTCCTTCTGTAACATATTCAACAGGTACATATATTACTAATGATGTTCTTAATTATCGTAAACAACCAAATAAATCTTCAGAATCAGACGGACTGATACCTAACGGAACAAAATTACCTGTATTAGAAGTTTCAGGCAACTGGGGGAAAACTGTATATAACGGAAAGACAAGCTGGATATGTCTTGAGTACACAGAGTTTGTAAATAACACTATTGTTACTGAGAGTCCGGTGATACAGCCTTCTGTAACCCAGCCTTCTGTCAGTGAATCTGTTCAGAAAAAGTTGTATATAACAAATGATGTTCTTAATCTCAGAACCGGTGCGGGAACTAACAATACAGTTATTTCACTCATACCGGCAGATACTCAGGTATTTGTATCAGAAATATCAGGCAACTGGGGAAAGATAAATTTAAATAATTCAGAAGGCTGGATCTGCCTTGATTTTGCTGAACCTGCCGATAATTCAAATGAAGTGGTAACAATACCGGCAGTGGCTGCACCAGCAGAAACACCCGCACCTGCACCTGTACCGTCAGAAACGGCAGCGCCAGCAGTAACAGCACCAGCTGAAACATCTGCAGCACCTGCACCTGTACCATCAGAAACAGTAGCGCCAGCAGTAACAGCACCGGTTGAAACATCTGCAGCACCTGCACCTGTACCGTCAGAAACAGCAGCACCAGCAGTAACAGCACCGGTTGAAACATCTGCAGCACCTGCACCTTCACCCCCAGAAACAGTAGCACCAGTGGTAACAGCACCAGCAGAAACACCCGAATCTCCTGTAATAAAAATAGTGGGTGATGTAAATAATGATGGAAAGATAAATGCTGTAGATATGATAGCACTGATAAATATAATGTTATCTGATGGTTCAGATACAGACTCATCATCTGCAGATATAAACGGTGATTTAATTCTCTCAGCTCTTGATCTTGTTTCATTAAAATTTATTTTACTTTCATATTAAAAAATATATTATAGCTTAGTTTCAGATAAAACAATTATTTAAAAGGGCTGTAAAAAACAACTGAAAAACAAGGGCGGAATCGAAAAGATTCCGCCCTTGTTTTTCAGTTGTTTTTTACAGTCACTTTTTATATACTGTTCGGTTTTAGATAATCAGCCTGATATACATACATCTGCTTAAATAAAAAACATATAAATATAGCAGTAAATTAAACTATGCAATAGTAGTATAATCATTTTGTTCTAAATCATTTTATTCGTTCATATATTTTACCATATAAACACTGTTGTGTAAGGCTGTTAAACAAGAAAGGATGGCATATAAAATGATAATGAATAATAATTCATCTGCTGCAATATTCAGATATTTTTCACCAAGAATAAAAAGTTTTTTTTCTCAGGTAATTGAAAGTGATTTTAAACTCTTTTATGAAATCAGGTTAAGGACAGATGCACCTGTTGCAGTCAGAAATGCTGACGGGGAAAAATATCTTACTACATCGGGAAAATTTATATCTGATGTTCATTCAGCAGTTATCTGTACTAAGGATGATATGGAATACAGCTTTAATGCTGTATGTGATAATTCTGTTCATAGTTACTCGCGTGAACTCAAAGAAGGTTTTATTACTATACCTGGGGGACATAGAGTGGGAATATGCGGTACTGCTGTTACATCCGGCAGTAAAATGAAAACCATTAAGAATGTCAGCGGAATGAACTTCAGATTAGCTAAACAGATAATAGGATGTGCAGACGAAATATATGATAAAGTGTTTAATAAAGGTCCATGTGGTCTGCTTATTGCAGGTGCACCACTTAGCGGAAAAACAACAGTTCTCCGTGATCTGTGCCGGCGGCTTGCCAATGAGTACAGAATAGCAGTTATAGATGAAAGAAGTGAATTAGCTGCAGTATATCTTGGAGAGCCTCAGAATGACGTTGGTGCAATGAGTGATATATTTGACGGTTATCCTAAAATGGAGGGGATACAGACGGCAATTAGAGTCATGTCTCCTGATATGATAATATGTGATGAAATCGGTGCAAAATCAGACGTAAAGGCACTTGTTGCTTCTGCAAATACCGGTGTAAAAATAGTTGCTTCAGTTCATGCAGGGAGTCCTCAGGAACTTCAATCAAGAAAATACATAATGAAGCTTATGAAAACAGGGGCATTTGAGTATATAGCTTTTCTTGATAATAAGAACAGGACAGGCCGAGTAAAATCCGTAATAAAATATAAAGATTTTATTTCAGAATCCTGAAGGAATGTTTAATTATGATTTTTAAACTTGCAGGTATGATATTTATTATTATGACCACCGCACTTGGTGGAATAAGTTTTTCAAAATCACTTTCAGAACGAGTAAAACGTCTTGAACTAATTGTTCTTATGCTTGACAGAATGTCAACATATATAGAGTTCAGAGCATTGCATACAGGAGAAATATTATCAGAACTGTCATCTGATAAAAGTTTTGAACAGTTGAAATTTCTTACGTTGGCAGCTGAATTTTACAAGAGCGGTGAATCATTTCATGATGCATGGATGAATGCAGTTGAAAATGATGCTTCTTTAAAAAATGAAGAGCGTGCACAGTTATTAGCAGTAGGAAATTCACTGGGCAGAAGCAATACAAAAGGACAGCTTTCCATGATCAGTATTCATAGCTGTAACATAAAGCATATATGTAGGACGGCATCTGTGGAAAGTCAAAACAAAGGAAAACTATACAGAACATTGGGAATTCTTACAGGGGTTTTTATATCTGTTATGTTGATATGAAAGGACTGATAAATGAGTGGATATAGATCTGATTTTTAAAATAGCAGGAATAGGAATAATAGTTGCTGTTTTAAATCTTGTATTAAAAAGAGCAGAGCGTGAGGAACAGGCGATGCTTACAACACTCGCAGGCCTTATCGTCGTCCTTATGATAATTATAAATGAAATAAGTAATCTTTTTGAAACTGTTAAAAGTGTGTTTGGAATATGGTAGATAATATTATGCTTGTAGCAGCGCTGTGCATTGTGGCAGCAATATTGTGCAGGCTGCTTGATAAATATAATAAAGAGCAGGCTGTGATGCTTTCAATTGCCACATGTGCTGCTGTACTTGGATTTATTATCATATTTATTTCACCTGTGCTTAATATGATAAGTAACCTTTATTCTATGTGTGATATGGACGAGGATTACTCACTGATAATATTCAAATCACTTGGAATATGCTATATTACACAGTTTGCCTGTGATGTATGTCGTGACTGCGGGGAAAATGCCATAGGTACTGTTGCAGAAATTGCAGGGAAAACTGCTCTGGTAATATTAGCACTTCCGTTATTTGAAAATCTGATAGAGTTTGTAAACAGATTATCCCAGTAGAAAGACAGACGGAGAATAAAAAATTATGAAGATGTTAAAGACGGTTTTAGTAGTATTATTGTTATTTTTAATATATGTACCTGAAAACGTATACGCTGAAGGAGAACTTGATGATCAGACGAAAGTTATTGATCAGATACTTGACAGTTCTTCAGGAGGTTTTCTTTCTGAAAATGATTTATCGGTTGAAAATGCCGGATCATTTGCAAAAATAACTCCCGAAAATATATTTTCATGGATAGCTGAGCAGATAAAGGAGAGGATAAAAGCACCGTTTACACTCATGACAACATTGCTGTCTATTGTTTTTCTGTCATCAATTACTGAAAATATGTGTACAGTCGGAAAAATAAACAGCTCAAGTAAGGTTGGCAGTATAATATGTGTAATTGTTTCAATCTCCGCAATGCTCTCTCCTGTAAGCGAGTGTTTTCTGAATGCCGGAGATACACTTAAGGAAGGCGGACTTTTTATGCTGGCATACGTTCCTGTCATGGCAAGTGTAATGTCAGCGTCAGGAAATATAACTTCAGCCGGAAGCTATAATCTTATTGTACTTGGGGTAAGTGAGTTATCTGTTCAGATTGCATCAGGTCTTCTGGTACCGATGCTTGGACTTTGTTTTTCAGTAAGTATAGTTGATGCTATCAATCCCGAACTTTCACTTGGAGGATTAATCAATGGGCTTAGAAAGATCGTTACAGTAGCACTTGGATTTATTATGACTGTATTTGTAGGAATGCTCTCTATTCAGAATATTGTAGGTGGTTCTGTAGACTCTCTTTCTGTAAAAACAGGAAAATATCTTGTATCCAACCTTGTGCCTGTAATAGGGGGAGCCGTATCAGATGCATATTCAACGGTCAGAGGAAGTCTCGGTGTATTAAAGAGTGGGATAGGAAGTGTGGGAATAGTAACATTGCTGCTTATGGTCATGCCGGCTGTAATAAATTTGTTTTTATATAGATTTGCAATAGGAGCGGCTGCTATAACGGCAGAGATACTGTCAGTAAACAGGATAAAAACACTTCTTAAAAATATAGAAATGATATTCGGAATAATAATAAGCATAGTATCTGCTTTTATTATTATGCTTATTATTTCAACGGTAATTGTTATGAAAGTGGGAAATGGAATATAAAGGGAGTGGATTGAAATGGAAATAATCAGTAAAATGGTGGCATCAGGTTGTTTTATCGGAATAGCCATTTGCGCTGCAGATATAATTAAACCTGATGATCGTTTTTCAGGTCATATAAGGTTAATTTTTTCTTTGATCTTTACTCTGGTATTTTTTTCACCTTTAATAAAAAATAAGCCGTCAGAAATTCTTAATTGTCAGGCAGAATATGATTCAGAAATGATGGAAGGTTCTGTAGGAAATGCTGTTGATGATGAAATGAAAAAAGCTGTTGAACAGAATATATCAAATTCTCTTGGTGGTAAGCTTGAAGAAGAAAATATTTTATATGATGAAATTTCTGTAAATGTTAATATTGATGAAAGTAGCAGCATAATAATTAATGAAGTATATATTACGACACAAAATTTTGATGAAGCTAAAAAAATAATAGAAAATCAACTTGGCTCAGGTGTTGTTGTTTACGAAGGTGAAAAAAATGAATGACATAAAAATATTTAAAGAAATTAAAAATAAGCTTTGGTCTGCAAAAGGAAGCAAGTGGATCGTAATACTTGGGTTTATTGGTATGATACTGATACTTATATCAGAGTTTATTCCTGAAAAAACTGATAAAAAAAGTAATGAAAAAGAGTTGTATAAGGTATCTGATTATTCATCATCTATGGAGAAACAAATTGAAAACATGCTAAGTAAGATAGATGGTGTTGGAAAGGTAAATGTCACTCTTATGGTCAGTGGAACAGAGGAATACATATATGCTCAGGAAAATAAGAGCAATATTTCAAAAAACGGTGAAAGCAATAGTTCTCAGAATGAAAACAGTTATATATTTATTCAGAAAAACGGTGATAAGGAAGCACTTGTACAAAAGGTAATTAATCCTGTAATATCAGGAGTTGTTATAGTTTGTGAAGGAGGTGGAAACAGTGTGGTGAGAGAAAGTGTGTACAAGGCTGTTTCAGTATCACTGAATATAGCATCAAACAAAATTTATGTTACTAAGCTTGAATAATTATTCAAGTAAAATTTAAAATTATATCTGGAGGAATGATCATGAAGAAACCGGCAATTATTATAGGAAAAAAGCAGATTATTATGGCTTGTCTTACAATGATACTTGCGATAGCAGTATATGTCAATTATGTAATAGCAGGCGGGGCAAAGGTTAAGAATGAAGCTATGGATAATACTGCCCACAATGAGGAATACGGAGATACAAAGTTTGTCAACGCCGGTGATGGTGATATTCAGAATATGAGTGCTGTAGATTATTTTGCACAGGCAAGAATCGATAAAGCCGCAAGCCGGGATGAAGCTGTCCAGACTCTGCAGAGCATTATGGGTGGCGGAGATGTCACCAAAGATGAAGCTGTTGTAAATGCTCTGGCAGCTGTAGAACTCAGTCAGATGACAGAACTTGAAAATAAAATGGAGTCTCTGATAAAAGCACAGGGATATAAGGAATGCCTTGTATATCTTGATAAAAATGATGCCAAAGTGGTTGTACAGTCAGACGGACTTGATACAGCACAGGCGGCAGCTATTAAGGATATCCTTCTGAGTGAGACAGCAGTTTTAGCACAAAATATAAGAATTTTCGAAATAAAATAGTTGTGTAAATAAAAAAATAATGTTATAATATAGAGGATTGATTTCATAGGAGTATTTCTGTGGTCATGCTCCGTTGATTTTCACGGGGGTGGCCACATATTTATGTATTATTGATATGGAGGAAAAATATGCAAAAGCAAAATACAGGCTCTCTTCGCATTTCGGAAGAAGTTGTTGTAACAATTGCAACTGCCGCAATAAATGAAATAAAAGGTGTTGAAGGCATAAAGCCGAACGGCGGAGTGATAAAAAAATTTTTTGTAAAAAAAGAATCTGTCAATGTTAAAATTATCGGCGATGTTATTGAGGTGAACGCAAAGATAGTAGTTAAACATGGGTATAATGTAATATCAGTATGTGAAAAAATACAGGAAGCTGTAAAATCAGATATTCAGGCTATGACAGGAATAACCGTATCAAAAGTAAATGTAGTAGTATCAGGAGTAAGTTTTGAGAAAAAATAGTCAGATTTTAATATTAAACGAGGAGTTCAATTAAATGACAAGAAGAGAAGTTCGGGACAGTGCATTCAAAATTATTTATGAGTCACTGTTAAGGGATGATACAGTTGAAGAATTATTTGCAGCTGCAGAGGGTATTGATGAAGTACCTGTTGATGATGAAGTAAAAAGTATGGTAAAGGACATAATTGAAAAATCATCAGAGCTTGACGAAATGATTTCACAGCACAGTAAAAAAAGAGCATTATCAAGAATCGCTAAAATAAATGTAGCAATTCTCAGAATAGCTTTTTATGAGATATTATATAATGACAGAATTCCTACGAATGCTGCTATCAAGGAAGCAGTAGTACTTGCACAGAATTATTCCTTCAAGGAAGATGTAGGATTTGTAAACGGTGTACTCGGCGTTTACTCACGCAGTCAGAATGGGGAAGAAAAATAACATGTCCAAGTATCTGGGAATTGACACAAGCAATTATACAACATCACTTGCAGTTTATAATAGTACAGAAAACAGTATGTTCCAGAGTAAAAAGCTTCTGCCTGTAAATAAAGGTTCGTTGGGATTAAGGCAAAGTGATGCTGTTTTTCATCATACAAAGCAGCTGCCTGTTCTTATTGAAGCTCTTAATCTTTCTGAAATATCTCTTAATGGTATCGGTGTTTCTACAAGACCAAGATTGTCAGGGAACTCATATATGCCATGTTTCTTGTGTGGAGAAGGTCTTGCACGGTCGTTATCTGCAGTGACCGGACTTCCGGTATATACTACTTCTCATCAGATAGGTCATATTCTTGCTGCATTGTACTCTGCTGATAAAATTGAATATATTCACGATAGGTTTATTGCTTTTCATGTAAGCGGAGGTACTACTGACTGTCTGATATGTGAGCCGGACAGCGAAAGGGTGATTAAAATCACCCAAATCGGTACATCTCTTGATCTGAAAGCAGGACAGGCTGTTGACAGGGTTGGTGTTGTGCTTGGAATTCAGTTTCCATGTGGAAAAGAAATTGAAAAAATGGCTCTTAAAAGTACGGAAGATTATAAAATAAAACCATCAATAAAGGGTTTGAATTGTTCTCTTTCAGGTATTGAAAATAAATGCATTCGTATGAAAGAAAATGGTGAATCTCCTGAAAATATAGCAGCATTCTGTCTTTCATATATTTATGAATCAATAAAGGCAATGACAATGGCGGCAATAGATGCATACGGAAAAATGCCGGTAATTTATGCTGGAGGTGTTATGTCAAACAGCATTATACGTCAGAAAATACTTTCACAGTACGAAGCAGATTTTGCCCAGCCTGAATTTTCATGCGATAATGCTTCAGGTGTGGCTATTTATGCAAAAATAAAACGGGAGAAAATTTAAAATTTGAATATACTTACAGTGACTCAGCTTAACAGATATATTTCATTTAAGCTTAAAGAGGATTCAAAGCTCCGCGGAATTTTTATAAAAGGTGAAATATCAAATTTCAGAAATTCCGGTCATCTTTATTTTACAATAAAAGACAACGAAAGCCTTATAAAGGCTGTTATGTTCAGAAACAATGCTTCAATGCTCAGATTTTGTCCTGAAAATGGAATGAGCGTTATAGCTATGGGAACAGTATCTGTTTTTGAGCGTGATGGAGCGTATCAGCTTTATGTGTCAGATATGCAGCCTGATGGAATCGGAAATCAGCATATTCTTTTTGAAAAACTAAAAAAAGAGCTTGAAAATGAAGGACTGTTTGATGTCAGTCATAAGCTTCAAATTCCTGAATTCCCGAGGAAAATAGGTGTAGTTACTTCTGATAAAGGAGCTGCACTGCAGGATATAATTAATATTATTAAACGTAGATACCCTATAGGAGAACTTTGTGTCTATCATTCTATTGTTCAGGGTGATGGAGCAGCTTTATCGGTATGCAGTGCATTAAAAAAAGCACAGTCAGAATGTTGTGATGTTGTTATTCTCGGGCGTGGAGGTGGTTCGTCTGAAGACCTCAGTGCATTTAATGATAAACAGCTTGCATATTGCATATATAATATGACTGTTCCCCTAATAAGTGCTGTAGGACATGAAACGGATTTTACCATAGCTGACTTTGTAGCAGACCTCAGGGCTCCTACTCCCTCAGCTGCTGCAGAGCTTGCTGTACCGTCTGTACAAATGCTTTATGACAGAATTTATACACTTAACGAAAAAATGAAAAAAGCATTTGAGATTCTGGTAAGGCGGAAGGATGAAAGGCTTTCAGATATAATCTCAAGACTTCATTTTGTTTCACCGGAGCTTTCACTTCAAAGAAATATTTCAGAATCAGATACTATTTGTCAAAGGCTTCATCAGTCATATAAAAATATTATTTTGAGATATGATTCAGATTTATCCGGAATGATAGCTCATCTTGAAGCACTTAATCCGCTTAGTGTTCTTAGCCGCGGATATTCTGTTATTTATAAAAATAATACAATAATAAAAAGTATAGATCAGCTGAATAAGGGAGATACAGTAAGTCTTAAAATTTCAGATGGAACGGCATATGCTGAAATTTCAGAAACGGAGAAATAAATATATGTCTTTTGAGGAAAATCTAAAGAAACTTGAGGAAATTGTTTTATCACTTGAGGGCGGAGAACTGACCCTTGATAAAGCAGTCGAGTTATATGCTGACGGGATGAAGGTCTCACTTAACTGCCGTAAAGAACTTGACAGTGCAAAGCTTAAAATAACAATGAATAAACCGGAGGAAGATAAAAATTGACAGATAAATCAAAAAACAGGCTTTCAGAATATGTAGCTTTAACAGAGAATAATCTAAAGCTTTATACAAGGGATAAAATAAATAATATGCCTCAGAAAATATTATCAGAAGCTATGAGGTATTCACTTGAGGCGGGCGGAAAAAGAATTCGTCCAGTTCTTGTTATGGAATTCTGCAGAATATGCGGAAGCGATATCAGAAATGCCTATGCACCTGCATGTGCGGTCGAAATGATGCATACATTTTCACTTATTCATGATGATTTACCTGCTATGGATAATGATGATTTCAGACGTGGCAGACTGTCATGCCATAAAGCATTTACAGAATCATTTGCAATACTCGCAGGTGATGCTTTGGCTATTCTTCCTTTTGAAATAATATCAGAAGACAATATACTTGATTCAGATAAAAAAGTAAAACTTATTGCTGATCTTTCCTCTGCATCAGGAGTTTATGGGATGACAGGCGGCCAGGTTATTGACATTGAAAATGAAAAACGAAAAGATATTGATGAAGAAAATCTCAGATATATGTATTCATTAAAAACAGGTGCACTTATTAAGACGTCATGCACAATGGGCTGTATAGCAGCGGGTGCTGACGATTCAGTTATAAAAATGGCTGAACAGTATGCACAAAAGCTGGGACTTGCATTTCAGATTATAGATGATATTCTCGATGTCACATCTACATCAGAAGAGCTTGGTAAACCTGTAGGAAGCGATCTGGAACAAAATAAAACCACATTTGTAACTATAAAGGGAATAGAGAATGCTCAGCAGGAAGCTGACAGGCTTACCTATGAGGCACTTGAAATCCTACAGAGTTTTGATAATAATGAATTTCTTACTGAACTTACAAAAGAACTTCTTGCAAGAAGAAATTGATTTATTATTTACACTGTTTGAAGTGTGAATTCAAATAATACCAAAGGATGTGCTTAAATGCATAATACAATAATACTATGCGGAGTATTAGCTTGGCTTGCAGCACAAATAATAAAGACGATACTTCATGCAATAAAATTCAATAAGGTTGTTTTGGAAAGAGTAGTAGGTGCAGGGGGAATGCCAAGCTCACATACAGCTATGGTTTTGTCATCACTGATATCTGTTGGTCGTATTGAAGGTGTAAATTCAACTGTATTCGGAGTAATGTTTATTATTTCAGCAATTGTTATTTATGATGCAATGGGTGTAAGACGTGCAGCAGGTCTTCATGCAAAACAACTCAACATTATAAACAGAATGATAATTAAAAATAAAAAAACAAATACAGGCGAATCTGATAACATTGAACCGGAGCACATAGAATTAAAAGAATTTTTAGGACACACTCCTCTTGAGGTAATCGGAGGTGCAATTGTTGGGATAATAATTGCATTTGTTGTTCCTGTAAAGGACTAGATGAAAAATGGATGGTAAGATGAATAAAAACAATGAAATTGTTCAATTAAAAAGTCTTGATTTACCATATGATCTTAAAAAGCTTACTGTTGATCAATGTATGGACCTGTGTAAAGAAATAAGATCAATACTGATTAAAACTGTTTCGCGTACAGGAGGACATCTTGCTTCAAATCTTGGTGTAGTAGAACTTACAATGGCTATTCACAGGGTATTTTCATCTCCGGATGATAAAATAGTCTGGGATGTCGGACATCAGTCATATACCCATAAAATTCTTACAGGTAGACTTGATCAGTTTTCTACACTTAGGCAGGAAGACGGAATATCAGGTTTTCCAAAACCGTGTGAATCAATACATGATTCATTTATAAGCGGACACAGCAGTACATCGGTTTCAGTTGCATGTGGTATTGCAGAGGCTATGAAGATTCGTAATCAGAATAATCATGCAATTGCAGTAATTGGCGATGGTGCGTTGACAGGCGGACTTGCATATGAAGGACTTAATAATGCCGGAAAAAGCAATGACAATCTTATAGTGATATTAAATCATAATAATATGTCGATTTCAAAAAATGTGGGTGCACTTGCAAAATATCTTTCAAGTATAAGAAGCAAGGAAAAATATGTAAACACTAAAAATGCCGTTGATAATGTGCTTAAAAAGACCCCGGTTGTCGGAACCCCTATAAGTAAGGCACTTGTTGCATCAAAAACAGCATTAAAGGGATTGGTACTCAAGGGAAATACAATGTTTGAGAATCTCGGATTTGTGTACCTTGGCCCTGTAAACGGTCATGATCTTGCTGAACTTGAAGAAGTACTTTCTCTTGCCAAGACATTTAATAAACCAGTGTTTATTCATGTAAATACAATAAAGGGAAAGGGTTATCTGCCGGCAGAAAGAAATCCGGGTGAATACCATGGAATAGCAAAATTTGATATACTTACGGGAAACCCGGAGGTTGTAGGTTCAGATTCATATTCATCTGTTTTCGGAAGAGAACTTGTAAGCATGGCCAGATCAAATGATAAAATATGTGCTATTACTGCTGCAATGAAATATGGAACAGGACTTCAGTATTTTGCTGATGAATTCCATGAAAGATTTTATGATGTCGGAATAGCTGAACAACATGCAGTTATATATTCTTCAAGTATTGCCAGTATGGGATTTATACCAGTGTTTGCTGTATACTCAACATTTCTGCAGAGGGCATATGATCAGCTTGTGCACGATGTTTGTCTGTCAGGAACGCATGTTATCATAGGAATTGATCGTGCAGGATTTGTTGGTGAAGATGGTGAAACTCATCAGGGAGTATTTGATGTTTCTATTCTTACAACTCTACCGGAAGTTACTATATTTTCTCCGTCCTGTTATGATGAACTGAGGATAGCACTGCATAAAGCAGTTGATGACTATACAGGTCTTGTATGTATACGTTATCCGAGAGGGAACGACTGTTCAAGCTATGAAAAAAAATCTCCGGACAACGATTATTGTATTTATAAATCAGAGAATTCTCACATATTGCTTATAACCTATGGAAGAATTTTTGATGATCTGTATAAGGCACGTTCTGTATTGAAAACGGAACATGATATATCATGTGATATTCTGAAGCTTACAAAGATATTTCCTATTTCTGAAGATACAGTAAATATAGCAAAATCATATGACAAAATTGTTTTTTTTGAAGAGGGAATGAGAAACGGCGGAATTTGTGAGCATTTGCTTATGAAACTTGTACAGAATGAATATAAGGGAAAATATTACAGTGTGGCAGTTGATGACTTTATCAAGCAGGCAACAGTAAAAAATCAGCTTAATAAACATAATCTTGATTGTCAGACTATGATAAAATATGTAGCCAATAATGTATCCGAAAGGAACAGCAATGAACAATAACAGACTGGACATTGAACTATTTCAGCGTGGATTATGTAAAAGCCGTGAAAGAGCAAGACAGCTGATAAAAAACGGAAACGTAATGACTGACGGTACAGTCTGTATTAAGCCGTCGTTTATAATAAATGATGATACTGATATACAAGTGTCAGGTGACATCCATAAATATGTAGGAAGAGGCGGCCTTAAGCTTGAAAAAGCACTAAGTTATTTTGAAATATCAGTGGATGGCCTGGTATGTGTGGATATTGGTGCTTCAACCGGTGGATTTACAGATTGTATGCTTCAGAACGGTGCAGCAAAAGTATATGCTCTTGATGTAGGGCATAGCCAGCTTGATGAATTTCTTTTAAATGATAAAAGAGTAATTAATATGGAAAAAATGAATATAAGAGAGACTGTTATTTCAGATTTTAATGATACAATTAATTTCATAGCTACTGATGTCTCATTTATTTCTCTGAAACTGGTTATTCCAAAGATAAAGGAACTTCTTATGCCTGATGGCGAATCGGTTGTACTTATTAAACCCCAGTTTGAGGCGGGAAAAGGAAATATTAATAAAACAGGACTTGTGAAAAATCCTCATATTCACAGACAGATTCTCAATGATATTACACAATTTGCTAAAGAAACAGGCTTTATTATTGCAGGATTGTGTGTTTCACCTATAAAAGGCGGGAGCGGTAATTCAGAATATCTTATGTATCTTAAGAAATTATCTGATTTATTAGTGCAGTCACAGTATAAATATAATATAGATGGACTTATCAAAGAAGTATTTACGGAAGGTCGTAAAAAATGAATATAGTTATTTTCCCTAATCTTATGAAAAAAGATGCCTACAGCTGTACCGTGTCCGTATGTGATATACTGACAAAGCTGGGCGCTGATGTATATATGGATTTAAAGTACTATGAACTGTTTAAGAGCAACAATCTGATAAAATTTGATTTATTCAATGATATTATAAGCCATTCTGACATAGCAATTGCTATAGGCGGTGATGGAACAATATTAAAATGTGCATCTAAAATGACAAACAGTAATACGCATCTTCTTGGAATAAATACAGGAAGGCTTGGGTTTATGGCATCCGTTGAAAAGAATGAACTTGGAATTTTAAAAAATCTTTTTACGAATGATTATAAGATATCAGAAAGAATGCGATTGAAGGCGGAAGTTGTCAAGGATAACAGAACTTTAGATTATCATGCGTTGAATGATGTTGTCGTATCAGGGGAATATGCCCGGATCGCAGATTTTGATGTGTTTGTAAATAATAATCTGATAGGAAACTATCGTGCTGACGGAATTGTATTCAGTACTCCTACTGGTTCAACAGCATATTCTTTATCAGCAGGAGGCCCTATAATAGAACCTGAGCTTGAGTGTATCGAGATGAATCTGATATGTCCGCATTCACTGTTTACAAGACCTATGATTTATTCTGATGACAAAATAATAACACTTGTTCAAAATTCACCTGAAAGCACAAATATTTTTTTCTGTGTTGATGGAAATGAAGCTATTTCTCTTGAAAGGGGACAGAAGCTGACTATAACAAAATCAGAAAATAAGGTAAAGCTTATTGATATGACAGGGATAACTTTTTATGATTCGCTTAATAAAAAATTGATGCAGTCACTTAAGGGAAAATAATATGAAAAACAAAAGACATAAAAAAATACTTGAGATAATAAATGATCGGGACATAGAAACACAGGAGGAGCTTCAGGAAGCACTTGTTAAAGAAGGGTTTAATGTAGCACAGCCTACGGTTTCAAGAGATATTCAGGAACTGATGCTTGTCAAGGTAGCATTTGAAAAGGGAAAATATAAATATGTTCAGTCAAATAACCAGGAAGTAAGATTTTCAAATCTTCTGATACAGACAATTACTACTGTTGATTATGCTATGAATATCGTTGTTGTAAAATGTTATACCGGTATGGCACAAGCAGCGTGTGCTATGCTGGATTCAATGAATTACAGTCAGATTTTGGGTACTATTGCGGGAGATGACACAATTTTTATCCTTCTGAAAAATGAAGAAAATGCGAGAAAACTTGTATCAACTCTTAAAAATTTTATTAATGAAAGGTAAATCCGGAAAGGAAACTTAGCAATGCTAAAGGAATTATATATTGAAAATCTTGCAGTTATACAAAGTGCAGTAATACCACTTTCAGAGAATTTTAATGTATTTACAGGTGAAACCGGTGCTGGAAAATCAATTCTTATTAACGGAATCAATGCTGTTCTGGGGCAACGTGTTACAAAGGACATTGTAAGAACAGGAAGCAGCAAGTCGATAATTACAGCTTTGTTTACAGGACTTTCAGATAAGGTAAAAAACAGACTGTATGAACTGGGAATACAATTTTCAGATGATGAAATTACAGTAACGAGGGAAATAAGTGCTGATGGTGGCAGTATTGCAAGAATAAATAACAGAATATCAACTGTTTCAGTTTTAAGAGAACTTGGTGAGATGCTTATTAATATTCATGGGCAGCATGATAATCAGATTCTTCTTGCGCCTGAGCTTCATCCATCAATACTTGATGGATTCGGGGGCAATGATACATATCTTAATGATTATCGTGAAGCATTCAAGAATCTGCAGAATATGGCAAGGAAACTTGTGGAGCTAAAAAAAGAATATCAGTCTGTAAATGCCAGAATGAATTATCTTGAATCAATAATAGATGAACTAGAACCGCTTGAACTTGAATATGATGAGGACAAGCAGATAGAAGAAGAATATAATATATTAAAAAACAGTACTGATATAATAAAAGCACTTTCTGGAGCAAAATTAAATATAAGCAATGATGATGAGTGTATAATTGACAGTATAAATGATGCAGAGAGTACATTGGAATCTGTTGCAGATGTTTACTCTGCAGTCAGACCATTAATTGAGCGCATAAATTCTGTAAAAATCGAGTTATCTGATATAGCATCTGAACTTTCACATAATGCAGATTCAATGGAAATTGATGAAGAAAGAATGGATTATGTATTTAAACGCCATGATATGATAAATGGATTAAAACGAAAGTATAACATTGAATTTAATGATATAATAAAATTATTTAATGACTCGCAGAAAGAAATTAGTGATATGGAATGCAGCTCTGATATGATCGATAAGCTTACTCAACAAAAGGAAAAACTTCTGGAGGATGTAACAGAAAAGGCAAAGACACTGTATTCATACAGAAAGAAAACGGCTATAAGTTTCATTTCAAGAGTTACAGAAGAACTCAGATTCCTTGATATGCCAAATGTAATAATTGATGTAAAGCATGAAAAAGGAAAGCTTTCTATTAATGGAATGGATACTGTTGAATTCCTCATATCAGCTAATAAAGGTGAAGAACCAAAACCAATAGCCAAAATTGCCTCAGGCGGTGAGCTTTCAAGAATAATGCTTGCTTTAAAAACAGTTATTGCTGACAAGGATGATATACCAACACTTATCTTTGATGAGATCGACACAGGTGTAAGTGGACGCGCAGCCCAGAAAATCGGCATAAAGCTTCAGGAGATAAGTTCATTAAGACAAGTCCTGTGTGTAACACATCTTTCACAGATTGCTGTAATGGCAGACAATCACCTGCTTATTGAAAAGAAAACTATTAATGACACAACAGTAACCAGCGTAACGCAGTTGGATTTTAGTGGCCGCGTTAACGAGGTAGCAAGAATTATGGGTGGAGAAAATCCAAGTGAACTTATGATTAAAAATGCTCAGGAGCAGCTTATACTTAACGCAAGAAAATCATAAAAAATAAAGGCACACAAGTAAACTTGTGTGCCTTTTTCTTCTTCGTTGGAATCGGAGAAGAATGATGAAAAAAGAGTTTGGAGTATTAAAATACAGAAACATGGGATTATGATTCTGTACTAAAATCACGATTATAAATTCTTCTATATATCTTATAAA
>CALMUA010000054.1 GCA_937872775.1 uncultured Ruminococcus sp. | reverse complement strand
AAGCCGTGGACTACGAAAAGTACCACCTCTGATAATATCACTTCAAATGTGCCACCTATATCACTCACAAATGTGCCAGGTGTATCACTCTTAAATGTGCCACCCGTATCACTCACAAATGTGCCGGAAAAATAACCACACAGCGCTGTAATCATATTAACCATTCATGATATCTTTATCCTAAAAGAGATTAAAGATACCATGGCAAACATTAAGATTACAATGCTAGAATTACGAAAAATGGTTCAGTACTTTGACCTGAATCTGTCTCAACGGAGTATAAGTACAAAAATGCGTATAAGCCGGACTTCGGTTTCAGTGTATAAAAGGCGTGCTGATTCATCGGGTAAAAGCTACAAGGAACTTTTATTACTGGATGATTTGGAGCTATGCGCTATTCTTCAGAAGGAGGAATACAAACCGACTACCGACGAGCGTTTTAGTGAATTGGAACCCTTATTGCCGTTCTATATGAAAGAGATGGAACGGAAGCACATGACCTATGAGCTACTTTGGACTGAGTATAGAAAAGTGCATTCTCGAGGTTATGGCTACACACGCTTTAAGGCTCTTTTAAAAACATACCAAAAAGCACATACCTACTCGTATCACAACACCTATTCGCCTGGTTTTGAATGTCAGGCTGATTTTGCAGGAGACAATCTTTACATTACAGACAAGAAAACAGGCATAAAAACAGCTGTGGTTGTGTTGTGCTGTATACTTCCCTGCAGCTCGCTGTCGTTTGTTATGGCTTTGCTGAACGCTACCCAGGAACATTTTTATTATGGACTATCCAAATGTATGGAATACTTCCGTGGAACAACAGAATCGGTTAAAAGTGACAATATGCGTCAGTGGGTGAAGCGGTCAGATCTACATGAACCAACGTTTAACGAGGCTGCGCTGCAATGGGGACTACACTATGACACAGAACTGACAGCCACACGCCCTGTTCATCCTAAAGACAAAGCGCCGGTAGAAGGGCTGGTTAACAAAGCCTACCAATACATCTATGCCCGGATGCGCAATGATGTTTTTTACAGTCTGGAAGCCTTGAACAGTCGTATTTTTGAACTGCTGGATGAGTTTAACAGCCGAAAAATGCAAGGTTGCGCCTACAGCCGTATGGAACGTTTTGAGGAGATAGAACTTCCCTTTATGAAACCCCTTCCTGCTGAACCTTACGCCTTTAAGTACAGCAAAGATTTTACAATAAGCGGAACTTATCATGTTCAGATTGGCAAGGAAGGACACTTTTACAGTATCCCTTACGAGTATGTTCATCAAAAGGCAAGAGCCGTATATGATTACCAGACAGTAGAAATATATGTGAACCATAAACGGATCGCACTTCATAAGAGATCGTTTTCACAGGGCGGATACACAACCGAGTTCACCCACATGCCTCCCCGTCATCAGGCCTATCAGCGGAGCAAGGAGTATAATGCGGATTACTTTATCCGGCAAGGAAAATATATCGGTGAACATACGACCCATGTCCTGGAGGTAATCCTTGAATCAAAGCCGTTCATACAACAGTCCTATAAATCATGTCAGGGCATCCTCTCTTTGTCCAGAAAGTTTTCTCCGGACAGACTTGAAGCGGCCTGCAAGCGGACAGGTAACACTTCTGCCGTCAATTATCAGATGATAAAGAGCATCCTTGAAAGGAACCTGGATAAGGAAGATATACCACAAGAAACGGAATCATCCTATATCCCGCATAATGAGAATGTACGAGGAGCAGCCGCTTACGAATAAACAGACAATTACATATCAACCATTTAAAATCATTTAAATTATGAACAATCAAGAGACAATAGATCACCTGGAGGGTTTGAAACTCAAAGGTATGGCACAGACCTTCAAGGCCTCACTGAACCTACCGGTACAGGAACGTCCAACGGCGGAACAACTTGTAGGCAAGATGGCTGAAGCCGAATTATTTTATCGCAACCAGAGAAGAACAGAAATGTATCTCAAAACCAGTAAACTTCGCTACAATGCAGTTATGGAAGAGGTTATATGCTCTGCAGAAAGGAATTTTACAAAAGATCAGCTGCTGGCTTTGTCTGACTGCAGCTTCATAAATAAAGCTGAAAATCTGTTGATAGAGGGCAAAACCGGTTGCGGTAAAAGCTATCTGGCTTGTGCACTTGGAAGACAGGCTTGCTATCTGGGCTATCGGGTTGAATACTTTAGCATGAATAAGTTTGTCGAGAAAATAGCTTTATCAAAGATTGACGGTACGCTGTTGAAAGTAATCAATCACATTGAGAAAAATGACCTGATCATTTTTGATGATTTTGGATTACAACCGTTGGATAACAACTCTCGACTGGCTCTTTTACAGATATTTGAAGATTGCTATGAACGAAAGGCTGTAATAATAACATCACAACTTCCAATTAAAAAATGGTATGACTACATTGGTGAACCTACTCTTGCAGATGCTATCATGGATCGATTAACAAGTAATGCCAATCGAATAGAATTAAAAGGTGAATCAATGAGACGTAAAAAATAAAATAAATAATTACTTTAGCAATCTAATTACAGCCTGTGAAAAGTGGCACATTTAAGAGTGATATATCCGGCACATTTGTGAGTGATACAAGTGGCACATTTGGTGTGATATATTCAACCATATCATTAACCCATATTTTGTGGGAAT
>CALMUA010000053.1 GCA_937872775.1 uncultured Ruminococcus sp. | reverse complement strand
GCAGATTTTCCGTCAGGTTCACTTCCGGATACGAGCTTACCATCTGAATAAAGTCCTGAATACTGTGCAGATACAAGTGAATTTCCGCTTGTCTGTTCTATATCCTTATAAGAAAAATCATTTGAATTATCCCATGTGCCGTTATTGCTCTTTATTCTGAACTGCACTTCCTTTTTATAGCTTTCCTGTCCACCCGGATAAATCTTTATACCTGCAAAATCAACTGATACATAGTAAATATGTTTTTCTTCATTCCATGGCGTAAGATTTGCTGATACTTCATCCTGTGAATAATTTACGGATACTTCTACATCATCAGATGAGCCTCCGGCTGAATATAGTTCTGAAAGGTCGATAAAATATCTTAACTCAAGATTATCTTCTGTACGTGCAGGCCATGCGGATTTATTATAAACTATGGCCTTTACTTCTGTAAAATCTGCACCGCTTGCATTTATGCATTCTTCTGTATAAAGCTCCTGTCTGTCGATTTTCTCAACTGCACCGAAATTAACAAGGGTTTTACCACCATTTTTTTTATAAAGCTTTGCAAGTGCTCCAACAAATCCGGCGTTGTAGTCACAGGCAACCTCATTGTTTACATAGTTTGATATTTCATCTGTATATCCGTCACTGTTATCAGGTCCGCCTACAAGAGCACCGTAAAGAGTATGAGCTTCTTCTGCCGGTTCATTCATATTATTTGCCCATGAACAATGTGATGTTCTGTGGTGAGGATTTACAGGAGAGTTTTCTCCGAAACCTACAACATAGCTTCTGCCGCTGCTTCCTAGCGCATAGTTTACCTGAGAAACAGCAAAATCCCAGTATGTATCTTTTTTTGACTTTGTGCATCCTTTATATTCACTGTATACTCCTGCCAGAAATGCTTCAGTTGTTGCATATCTTAAAGAACCCCATTGATCAAGCCATGCAAGTCCGTCAGGAGTATATGTGATCTGTTCGCCGTCACATCCTGTAGTCCAGTAGTCAAGATTCTTTTCCATGATATCTGAGTACTTCTTATCATTTGTCTGTTGTGCAATTAAGAGACAGCTTCCCATATAGACATCATCCCAGCACTGAGACCATTTGTAATTTCCCGATGCCATATCAAAATATTTTTCAGATTTTTTCAGATAATCCTTATCGTCTGTTGCCATGTACAGCCATACTCCGGCCCATGAAAGTTCATCATAAAATCCGCTCCACGAATTATAATAACCGTTTGCGGCAGTATATCCCTCATCACTCTGGGTTTTTTCTGCAAAATCATAAAGCTGTTTTGCGTGACTCAGGCATTCTTTTGAGTATTTGCTGTCTTCATCGGAAAATACTATACTGCATGCAGCAAGAGAAGCGGCAGCTTCAGCAGAAACAGCTGAACCCGGATTATCCTTGTCAACCTTATAGCTTGGGCGTTCCATCTGCATTACTTCGCATGGACCCCACCACGCATGATCAAGGCTCCCGTCACCAACCTGATAATAGTAAACATCGTCTTCAGGATGACACTTTATAAGATAATCGTTTACCCACTTAATATTATCAAGTATATACTCAGTCTGTCCGCTTTCATCATAGCTTTCAGTATCTTCATACAGTGACCATGCAAGCATTGCACTTGTATATGCCATAGGAAGATTGAATTTTACATTATCACCTGCATCATAAAATCCTCCTGTCAGATCAATTCCGGCATCACTGCCGTCATTAAGACCGGAATCTCCTCGCCAGTTGCATCTTGTTTTTTCCGGAAGATCACCGGAACGCTGCATATCGTAAAATAGAATTGCTTTCTGAAGGGCTTCACCATAGTTATAGTCTCCTGTGCCTTCTCTTCCTTCATATGTATCTGCGTTTTCACTGAGATTTCCTGTGTCAGTTAAAGAACTTTTTTTTATTACTTTTTTATTTTCAGTCTTTTCATCCTCCGGTTTATCATTTGAACTGCTTACTTCTGTAACAGATGAGCTACCTGACGATGATATTTCTGTATTTTCATCTTTTTTTGATGAAAATGCAATGCATATTATTACTGTGGCAAGCCCGAGAAGAACAATAACCCCGAGAGTTATCAGTATCTCTTTGAATCTGCCTGATTTATGTTCATGTGGTTTCACTTACAATACCATCCTTTTATTAATAATTTTACAGGTATAATTTTATCATAATGTGAGGGAATAAGTCAAATGGATATTATGATAGTGAATGGTTATGTTTAAATAATTTCGACTCTGTGGAGTCGACCGGGCTTTCCAATCGCCCTGGACCTTCGGGCATATGTCCGCTTGGTTTGGAGTATGGCTGAATAATGTTCAGGGAAAACTCACTTGACAAATGGATAGTTTGCTTGTTACAATTAATAAAAGACTTATATGCCAGTCGATATTTTGATTGACGGCATAGAAACGGAGTAAAAACGGATGATTTTAATTATAGCAGAGAAACCTAGCCTTGCACGTAATATCACATCAGCTGTTGGGGGAATGTCAAAACGTGATGGCTATTTTGAGGGAAACGGGTATATCGTGACGTGGGCATTCGGCCATCTGTTTTCGCTTGCGGATGTGGAGGATTATAATCCGTCACCTGAGGGAACACATTACTGGACAATGAGTAATCTGCCGTGTTTTCCCCACAAATATAAATTTGAAATTAAAAAGGACAAAAACAAAAAAACTGATACCGGTGTATTAAAGCAGTTTCAAACAATAAAAAAACTTTGCTGCCGTGATGATATAGAGATTATAGTAAATGCGGGGGACTCTGACCGTGAGGGAGAGATAATAGTAAGGCTTTGCATTGAAAAAGCATTTGACGGTGTAGTTACAAAAACAGTAAAAAGATTATGGCTTCCGGATCAGACTACTGAGACTATAAATAAGGCACTTTCCGGGATGAAGGATGACAGTGAATATGACAGTCTTGCCAACGAGGGATTTGCACGTACATTTATTGACTGGCTTTACGGGGTGAATCTGACGAGATACGCAACACTCAAGAGTGGAACACTGCTCAGGGTGGGCCGTGTTATTGTTCCGATTGTAAAGGCAATATATGACCGTGATATGGCAATTAAAAATTTCGTTCCTGACATATATTACGCAATAGTAAGCAAGGCAAAAACCAACGGAACAGTCGTGCCTCTTCAGAGTAAAGTAAAGTTTGATAAAAATCAGCTTGTCGCTGCGCAGGCACTGTCTGACAGATATAATGCAGCAGATGCTATAGTTACATCAGTCAGACGAAAAAAGGAACAGCTTTTACCCGGAAAGCTCTATTCGCTGACAAAGCTTCAGAATGTACTCGGAAAAAAATATAAAATGTCTATGCCTGACAGCCTTGCAATAGTTCAGAAATTATATGAAGAAGGATATGTAACATATCCAAGAACAAACTCTGAATATCTTGCTACAGCAGAAAAGGACAAAGTAAAACAGATACTTGAAAATGTCGGAAAGATGGGCTATCCGGTTGAATTTAAAGACAGTAAGACAATTTTTGATGACAGCAAGATAGAGTCACATTCCGCTCTGACGCCTACCTATAAAATTCCGGACAAAAATAAACTTACACCTGATGAAACCAAGGTTTATGCAACAATTATGAGAAGATTTGCGGCTGTTTTCTGTTCCAGACCGTGTATTGCAGACAAGACTGAGATAAAGATAGATGTAGGAGGTATGGAGGAGTTTATACTTAAAGGAACAGTAATAGTTGAGCCAGGATGGACGAAATATGATGACTATAACGCAAAGGATAAATTTCTTCCTGATTTAAAAAAGGGTGATAAGGTTGTTACAGATTTTGCACCTGTTGAAAAGGAAACATCACCGCCTAAACATTATACTATAGAAACTCTCAATAATTATCTTAAAAATCCGTTTAAAGAGGAAAAGGCAGCTTCACATGCTGAAAATTCCGTAGATGAGACTGAAAACATAAATGACGATGAAGAATACAGAGCAATTTTTGAAGGACTTGAGCTCGGTACTGAGGCTACACGTACCGGAATAATAGACAATGCCCGCAAAAGCAATTACATTCAGCTTAAAAAGGATGTCTATCTTATACAGCCTGATGGAATTTTTCTTATAGAGGCATTATCAAGAATGCATATAGGAATGGACAAATTCAAAACAGCAGAGCTAGGACGTTCACTAAAAAAGGTTTATCATGGAGAAATTAAAATAGAAGACAGTACAATGCTTGCACAAAAAGAAATTTCAGAAATATTTTCACCGGGTAAAATGTCAGAAGAGGATGACACTGATGACGGCTTTTTCGGAGATAATGTGGGAAAATGTCCTCTTTGCGGGGGAAATATAACAAGAACAAAATTCGGATATGGATGTAGTAACTATAAGGACGGATGTAAATTTTCAATTGGGGGTATTATATGCAAAAGAGTAATTTCTGTTTCAAATGCCACAAAGCTTCTTGAAGAGGGTAGAACCTCAAAAATAAACGGCTTTACATCTAAAAACGGAAAATTGTTTGACGCATTTTTAAAGCTTGAAAACGGAAAAGTTGTTTTTGATTTTGAAAACAGATGATCATTATATTGCAGCTTTGATGCACGTGGCCACGTTAAAAACGTGGCCAACACCTTATTTGTTACTATTGAGCCACTGTCTGTTAGTTTATTGTTTTACAGGAGTTTCGACTCTGCAGAGTCGACCGGGCTTTGCGGTCGCCCTGGACCTTCACTAATTCTAATAGTTGAAAAGAAATAAAATTATTTAAACAACAAAAAAACTGTTATCTGAGAAACTCAGATAACAGTTTTTAATAATAGAGGCGCCACCCGGATTTGAACCGGGGATCAAGGTGTTGCAGACCTACGCCTTACCGCTTGGCTATAGCGCCTTATATAAAAGCGGATTACGAGGCTCGAACTCGCTACCTCCACCTTGGCAAGGTGGCGCTC
>CALMUA010000052.1 GCA_937872775.1 uncultured Ruminococcus sp. | reverse complement strand
CTTTTTTACTCTTGCCAAAGCTGCTTCAAGCTTTTCAACACTGTCTACAATTTCACGATTGATCATCATTAAAACTCTCCTTCATATAAAAATGAGATTTATTAAAACAACATATATCTTTAATTGCATAATGTTAAATATATATCATTCCCTCTTTGATAATATAATAACAAAATTTATGGTTAATTGCAAATATAAAATCTGCATATCAATATGCAATTATCGATATGCAGTATTAATTAAATGTTATAAATAATATGTTTATCATTTTTTTATATATTAAATAAATAAGAAATCACTTATAATAAGAAAAAATATTTAATCATATAGTATAATCTTCTGGCAAAAAGCAAAAAAATTTCTGCCCCGATTCATATTAATCATGATCATAAATGCTATTAATAAATTTTTGTTCTGCTTCTGTAAATTTATAATTTTTCTGATATATCAGTACATCCTTATATTCTTTTTTTAAAGCACAGTTTTCAAGTCTGATAAGATTGAATTTTTTTAAAATTACATCTGATATATCGGAATTAATCCATGCGTATGTCATATCAGTGCCTGATAGTATATTAAACATATTCATCTGGTCATATACATAAATTTTACTTCCGCTTTTACGGCATTGTAAAATAAACGGTACAGATTCATCTCCATAAAGGACTTCGGTGTATATACTGAGTTTATCAGCTTCTATATTTGTAATATCTTTGATCTGACTGAATTCTGAGACAATAATATTATAATCTCCATGACCTAACTCATTATACGAAAGCTGCTTTTCATTAATATAATCAATAAAATACTGATCATATTCAATTCCATACCGGATAAATCCGATATTAAAGCTTTCTGTCATTACATTAGAGATTGTCTGCATAGAGGATGATTCACAAAAGTTTATATCAATGGGTTTATCTTTATCGATTTGATTTAAAATATTGATAATCTTTTCTGTAATACAGCAGCATCTTGGGACAGAAATATTGAAGCGTTGAATCTGATGTGAATCAGTATGAGACAGTTGTTTCATCATTTTTATCTGTTTGATTACATTGCGTGCATAAATAAGAAACTCCTCACCCTTACTGGTAGTAATTACTCCTTTTGATGTTCTTTCAAATATATGAAAACCCAGATTTTCTTCAAGTTCTTTTATGGCCTTGCTCAGATTCGGCTGTGCCATAAAAAGATTATCAGCAGCAAGTGTAATCGAATGTGTTTTTTCAACTTCAAGAGCATATTTAAAATGTAGCGTGTTCATCAGGTGAGTCCTCCCATAAACTTATATCCGGACCGTTGTCTGTTGCTGAAGGTGTTTTGATAATAACGCTAGTGATGCAGCCATATTTTCATTCTGAATCAGTATATTCTCAGGTGCAGACAGATGCACAGGTGCAAAATTCCATATAGCTGAAACACCACCTGCAACAAGTTGGTCACACACAATCTGAGCTGTTTCCTCCGGAACTGTAATAATACCTATATGTATATTAAGTCTTCTGCATATTTCACTTGTTTTCTCAACATGAAGAACTTTTTTACCCCCTACTTCATTTCCGATAATATTTTTACTTATATCAAATGCTGCTACTATATTCATTCCGTAGTGTTCAAAGCCATTATAAGAAAGAAGAGCTTTTCCAAGTGATCCAACGCCTATAAGTACTGCATCATCATTATTATTATATCCAAGAAAGTTTTCCATATTAAATATAAGTTCCTTAATTTTAAATCCGGACTTAGGCTTCCCTCTTGTTGTGCTTATAGCCGCGAAATCTTTTCTTACCTGAATTTCATTCAGTTTAAGAATATCAGCAATATATGGTGCTGATATTGATTCTACTCCATCACTTTCAAGCTTTTTAAGATGCTGAAGGTAATACGGCATTCTTTTTAAAGCCTGTATTGAAACGGTAGCATAACTATTATTTTTCTCATTCATTTATAAACACTCCTTGTAACATACTTAATAATGCTTTTTCTTTTTGATATTCAGACCAAGCAATTGTTAAACGTTTTACCATATTACTTATTATATATGATTTATATTATATCGATATTATAGTATCTATTTTAATAATTGTCAAGGTTATATAAAACAATAGAATGAAAAAATCAGGGCATCTGAAGCTTTTAAGCTATTAATGCCCTGATTTTTATTTATTCAAGTTCAAAAGCGCCTGTATATAACTGATAGTATTGACCTTTCTTTTCGAGGAGCTTTTCATGACTGCCTCGTTCTATTATTCTACCGGCTTCAAGAACCATAATTACATCTGAATTTTTAACGGTGGAAAGTCTGTGTGCAATAACAAATACTGTTCTTCCATGCATAAGACTGTCCATTCCCTTCTGCACTATCTGCTCTGTACGTGTATCAATACTTGATGTTGCTTCATCAAGTATCATTACAGGAGGATCTGCAACTGCTGCTCTTGCAATTGATATCAGCTGACGCTGCCCCTGAGACAGACCTGAACCGTCACCGAAAAGCATTGTATCATATCCAAGCGGAAGCATTGATATGAACTCATGTGCATTTGCACGCTTTGCCGCAGCAATGCATTCTTCATCTGTAGCATCAAGCTTTCCGTATCTTATGTTATCCATTACAGTTCCTGTAAAAAGATTTACATCCTGAAGAACTACACCAAGAGAATGTCTTAAATCATCCTTTTTAATTTTATTAATATTTATTCCATCGTATCGGATTTTTCCATCTGCAATATCATAGAATCTGTTAATAAGATTTGTTATGGTTGTCTTTCCGGCTCCTGTTGCACCAACAAATGCAATTTTCTGTCCTGGCTCTGCAAAAATATCAACGTTATGGAGAACAATCTTATCTTCATCATATCCAAAATCCACATCGTTAAGTCTTACGTCACCTTTGACTTCGGTATATGTTACAGTACCATCATTATGAGGATGTTTCCATGCCCATACTCCTGTATGTTCTTCAGCCTCAGTCAGCACACTGTCTACGTATTTTGCATTTGTAAGTGTTACATATCCATTATCTGTTTCAACGTTTTCATCAATAAGTGAAAAAATACGTTTTGCTCCGGCTATAGCCATTACTACTGCGTTCATCTGCTGTGCGACCTGACTTATCGGCGTTGTAAAGCTTTTTGAAAGCTGAAGAAATGCTGCTATTGCGCCAAGAGTCATTCCTCCAACGTTATTTATTGCAAGTGCTCCCCCGATAACTGCAATCAGTACATACTGAAGATTTCCCAGGTTACCCATTATTGGCATAAGAATATTTGCAAATTTGTTAGCTTCCGTAGAATTTTCAAAAAGTCCTTCATTTATATTATTAAATTCCTCTATGGAATCTTCCTCATGACAAAATACCTTTATTACCTTTTGTCCGTTTATCATTTCCTCTACGAATCCGTTAAGCTTACCCATGGAGTTCTGTTGATGAATAAAATATTTTCCGCTTTTTCCGACAATCAGCTTCATAAGGCTTATCATACCTATCATTGTAACAACAACAAATATAGTAAGATAAATGCTCGTATAAACCATAGCACAGAATACCGCTATTACAGTTACAATTGATGAAAACATCTGCGGAATACTCTGAGATATCATTTGTCTGAGCGTATCAGTATCGTTTGTGTAATAACTCATTACATCTCCGTGTGTATGTGTATCAAAATACTTTATAGGAAGTCTCTGCATATGTGAAAACATCTGGTCACGTATTTTTTTTAATATTCCCTGTGAGATTGAAATCATAAAACGGTTATATAAAAATGTACACACTATTCCTATCACATATATAAGCCCCATAATTCCTACAGTGACTGCTAGCCCTGAGAAATCAGTATCTGATTTCAAAAGCATCGGATTTATATAATCATCAATAAGTATCCTAAGAAACATTGAACCTGCCACGCCGGATACTGCACTGATAATAATAAATATCAATACGCTTGTAAATCTTTTTTTATATTCAAAAAGATATTTTAAAAGTCTTTTTACTGTTGATTTATCTGCTTTTGGTTTTTGCATGATCTAATTTTCGCCGCCTTTCATCTGTGAATTGTATACCTCCTGATAAATCCTGTTGGTTTTTAAAAGCTGGGCATGTGTACCGACAGCATCTATTTTACCATTGTCCATAATAATTATCTTATCTGCAGTTTCAATTGATGATATTCTCTGGGCAATAATGATTTTAGTTGTATCAGGAATTTCACTTTTGAATGCCTTTTGTATAAGCGAATCTGTTTTGGTATCAACGGCACTTGTTGAATCATCCAGTATCAATATTTTAGGTTTTTTAATCAATGCACGTGCTATACATAATCTTTGTTTCTGTCCACCTGAAACATTTGATCCTCCCTGCTCAATATGCGTATCATATCCGTCCGTAAAATTTTTAATAAATCCATCCACCTGAGCAAGTTTACAAGCATGAATTATTTCATCATCGGTTGCATCTTTTTTTCCCCATCTTAGGTTATCTTTAATAGTCCCGGAAAATAATATGTTTTTCTGAAGCACCATTGCAACTTCATTTCGGATAGAATTGATATCATATTTCCTTACATCAACTCCTCCGACTGTTATGCTTCCCGAAGTAACATCGTAAAGACGGGGAATAAGCTGAACAAGACTTGTTTTAGAACTTCCTGTTCCACCTAATATTCCGACTGTCTCACCTGATTTTATTTTGACGTTTATATTTTTCAGACACAGCTTTTCCTTATTTTTTGAATAACTGAAATTCACATCTTTAAATACGATACTGCCATTTTTTACTTTATACTCAGGTTTTTCCGGATTAACTATATCACTTTTTTCATCAAGTAGTTCTACTATACGTTCAGCTGAAGCACGTGATATTATTATCATTACAAATACCATAGAAAGCATCATAAGACTTATAAGTATCTGCATTGCATAGGTAATAAGGCTCATAAGGTTACCTGTTGTCATTGATGTTCCTTGTGAATTAACAATAAATCTTGCCCCGAACCACGAAATAAATATAAGACAGCCATATGAACAAAGCTGCATCAGAGGCATATTATATGAAAGAATCTTTTCAGCTCTAACAAAATCATTGTAAATATTTTTTGAGGTTTTACTGAACTTTTCATTTTCATGATCTTCACGTACAAATGATTTTACGACGCGGATACCACGAAGATTTTCCTGTACAACATTATTGAGTTTATCGTACATTGCAAATACTTTTTCAAATATCGGATGTGCCTTTGTCATTATTAAAAATAAACCTATTCCAAGAACAGGAACTGCTGCAAGAAATATAAGAGAAAGTTTTGCATTTACCCTGAATGCCATAACAAGAGAAAATATCAGCATCAAAGGACTCCTGACAGCTATTCGTATTATCATCTGGTATGCATTCTGAACATTTGTTACATCAGTGGTAAGTCTTGTAACAATACTTGCTGAAGAAAATTTGTCTATGTTTGAAAATGAAAATTTCTGAATATTCTGATACATTTCAGATCTGAGGTTTTTTGCATATCCTGAAGATGCAATTGCTGCATGTTTTCCGGCCAGTGCACCGAATATCAGCGATTCCACACATAAGATAGCAAGATATATTCCGGTCTGCGTTATATATGTCATATCGCCTTTATCAATACCATTATCTATGAGCTTTGCCATAATCCACGGTATTATCACTTCAATAATTACTTCACATGATACAAACAGCGGTGTCAGAATTGAATTTTTTTTATACTGTTTTATACATGATGCCAGTCGTTTTATCAATTATACCACACTCCAAAAAAATTGTTATATTTTTTATTATATCACTTTTTTATGAAGAAACTATGTTAACATCCTTTTAAAATTTTCTATAATATTCTTGACAGTCTGGTTTATATGTGGTACAATAATTGTATATTTAAACTGATGATGCGGAGATAAAACATTGATATGTACTGCACAGAGAGCGGAATAAATGATGGGAATTCCGCCAGTTACAGCTTTGTAAATGGACCGCTGAGGGCTTAGGGGAAAAGTATGTATGCTTAGTATCTGTGACGTGAGCCAGCGTTAATGGCAGAAAATATTATTGTATTTTCGTAAAGTGGGTCATTTGACCAATTAAGGTGGTACCGCAGATTATTCAGTCTGTCCTTTAGTTAATTCTTAAGGACAGACTTATTTTTTTATTTAAGGAGCGAATTTTATGAAAGAAATTTTATTGGGCAATGCTGCTATAGCACTTGGTGCAATTTCTGCAGGGGTTAATCTTGTCAGTGGCTATCCGGGTACTCCATCGACTGAAGTACTTCAGACCGTAGCAAAATATAATACAGACGGAAATATCTATGTTGAGTGGTCAACAAATGAAAAAGCTGCACTTGAAGTAGCTGCTGGTGCATCATATTCAGGTGCAAGAACAATGATAACTATGAAACAGGTCGGTTTGAATGTTGCATCTGATCCGCTTATGTGTCTTACATATGTCGGAGTAAAGGGCGGAATGGTTGTTGTTGTTGCTGATGATCCGGGTCCTATTTCTTCACAGACAGAACAGGATACCAGACATTTCGGTGAATATGCAAATATTCCTGTACTTGACCCTTCATCACCTGAAGAAGCATATCAAATGACAAAGTATGCTTTTGAACTTTCAGAGCAGCTTAAGCTTCCGGTAATTATGCGTCCTACAACAAAGGTATCACATGCAAGCGGAACAATAGATATTGATGAAAATCCGCAGCTTCATAAATTCGATGGATTTGTAAAAAGCCCTGACTTTGTTATATTCCCCCCTCTTTCATACAGAAGACATATTGAAATTGAAAAACAGCAGGCTGAAATATCAGAAATATTTGATAATATCTCGTTTAACAGCATAACAGTAAAATCAGAAACAGGAATTGCTGCAGGTGGAATTACAGCAGCAATTGTAAAGGATGTTCTCAAAGAACTTAATGTGGAGGAAAAAGTATCATTTCTTAAAGTATGTGCTGTATTTCCTGAACCAAGGGCTACATATAAAAAATTTATTGAGCAAACAAAAAATATACTTGTTCTTGAGGAACTTGACCCTGTTATTGAAACCGGACTTATCAAAGCACTTGCCGATAACAAAATAACAGATGTTACAATTACCGGTAAGATTGACGGAAGAATTAATCCTGCCGGAGAACTCAGGTTTGATACAGTCAAAAAATATATTGCAGAATTTCTTGGTATAAGTTATGAAGATAATTCAGCACCGGCTGTAGAACTTCCTGCAAGGTATCCTGTATTGTGTGCCGGATGCCCTCACCGTGCAAGCTTCTATGGTGTAAAAAAAGCAATGAAAGGAAAAAAATCAGCTTTCTGCGGTGATATAGGATGTTATACTCTTGGAAATGCAAAACCTCTTGATATGGTAGATACATGCCTTTGCATGGGTGCTGGAATTACTGTTGCACAAGGAATAAAACGCATGAATCCTGATACAAATGCTTTTGCATTTATAGGTGACAGTACATTTTTTGCAAGTGGAATGACCGGACTTGCAAATGCTGTATACAATAATACAAATATAAACATTATTGTTCTTGATAACTCTACTACTGCTATGACAGGACATCAGCCTCACCCTGGAACAGGAAAGACAATGATGAAAACACAGTCGCGAGAGATAGATATAAGCTCTGTTGCAAAAGCACTGAATGCTGGATTTGTGGAAACTGTAAATCCATATGACCTTGAAAAATCAATGGAGACTGTAAAGAATGCAGCAAATTTTGAAGGAGTAAGCGTAATAATTTTCAAGGCACCATGTATTGCAGTTTCAAAGCCATCATCACTTTATAATGTTGATAATTCATGTGTTGGATGTATGCATTGCATAAATGAAATAGGCTGCCCGGCAATGTATGTAGAAAACAACAAGGTACATATAAATGATACACTTTGTTTCGGATGCGGACTCTGCGGAAAGATTTGTCCGACTAATAAAATAAATGTTGCAAGTAAGGAGGAAAAATAAAATGGATATTCTAGTTTCAGGCGTAGGCGGACAAGGAACGATTCTGACTTCAAAAATTCTCGCAAAAGCTGCTGTATTAAACGGAAGCAGTTGTGCCAGAACCGGTGAAACTATAGGAATGAGTCAGCGAGGCGGATGTGTTGTAAGTCATGTCCGTACAGAAAATACTTTTTCTCCGTATATTCCTATGAGATCTGCAGATTTACTTCTGAGCTTTGAGCTTTGTGAAGGCGCACGAAATATAGCACAACTTAAAAAAGACGGGATTGCAATTGTAAACACTGCACAGATCAATCCTGTTTCCGTATCTCTTGGTGTTTCTGAATATAGTTCAGAAAAAATAAAAAAATACATTTCCGATAATTCAAAAGCATATTTTATTGATGCAAATGCAGTTGTTGAAAAAAGCGGAACAGTAAAAGCTGTAAATATCGTACTTATAGGATTTGCATTTGGTCTCGGCCTTTTAAAAATTTCAAAAGAAGCAATTGTTGACTCGATAAAACAAAACGTTAGTTCTAAATTTTATGAGCTTGATGTCAGAGCTTTTGAAGCTGGCATAGCATGTGCTCAAAATATATAAATTACTGGAGACGATTTGTAATGAATGATTTTACACAAATAAAAAAAGCTTTGGATTACGCTGCAAAAAACAGCGGGTTTTATAAAAAAATTTTTGACGGAATTGATACTGATTCAATAAATACAACAGAAGATTTTCAGAAACTTCCGTTTTCTGATAAGCATGATCTGAGAACTGCTTACCCACTAGGCATTCAGGCTGTTCCGGATGAAGAGGTAGTTCGTATTCATTCTTCTTCCGGCACTACAGGAAAGCCTGTAATTATTCCTTATACAAAACAGGATGTAGCCGACTGGTCAACAATGTTTGCACGTTGCTATCAAACAACTGGTATTACAAATCTTGACCGTATACAGATTACTCCGGGCTACGGTTTATGGACAGCAGGGATTGGTTTTCAGGCAGGCTGTGAGGAGCTTGGAGCAATGGCAGTTCCTGTGGGTCCTGGCAACACTGAAAAACAGATTGAACTTATGCTTGACCTTCACAGTACAGTTATTTGTGCTACTTCCTCATATGCGCTCCTTCTGGCTGAAGAAATTCAGAAGAGAGGTATACGTGATAAGATATGCCTTAAAAAAGGAATAATCGGTTCTGAACGTTGGGGAGATGTTATGCGTTCAAGAATTGCAAATGAACTTCAGATTGAACTGTTTGATATATATGGCCTTACTGAAGTATATGGCCCCGGAATAGGGATAGATTGTCCGGCACACGAAGGAATTCATTACTGGGATGACTTCTTCTACTTTGAAATTATTGACCCGTCAACCGGAGAAGTTCTTCCTGACGGAGAAACCGGTGAGCTCGTAATTACTACCCTAAAAAAACAGGCAGCACCTCTTATACGTTACAGAACCCATGATCTTACCAGAAAAATACCTGGGAAATGCAGCTGCGGTAGCATGTATCCTATGATTGGACGTATTCAGAGCAGAACAGATGATATGATCAAGGTAAAAGGAGTAAATATCTATCCGGGACAGATTGAAAGTGTACTCAAAAACGTCAATGGTGTTTCAAGTGAATATCAGGTTATCATAAAACACGTAGACGGTAAGGACAAAATGACACTCCGTGTTGAGACATCATCACTTGCCGACAAGGACAAAACAGAAATTCTTGTTGTTGATATATTCAAACAGCTTATAGGAATCAAAGTAAGATGTGAATGTGTTGCAATAGGTGATCTGCCGCGTTCCGAAAAGAAATCAAAACGTGTATTTGACTACAGAGAAGATTAATATAAGAATAACCTGCGATAACTAAAGTTTCATTTATCTTTAGTTATCGCAGGTTTATTGTTGTGTTATAATTAATACAGCTTATAACCTTGCCATTAAGTTTATAACTGATATTTAAAATCTGACTATATTACTGATTTATAAAATCTTATAATAAACACTGCTCCACCATTTTTCCCGTTCTCAGCTTGAATAGTGCCGTTATTTTCTGATAAAATCTGTCTTGAAAGACAGAGTCCTATTCCATATCCGTTTTTAGAAATATCAGCTGTCGTGTAAAATCTCTGAAAAATATTATTTAAAATGTTTTCCGGAATTCCTTTGCCCGAATCTTCTATAATAATTTCTGTAAAAAGAGGGTTTTCATTTGCTGAAATTATTATATAGCCGTTACTGGGAGTATGGTCAATACAGTTTTTCAGTACATTAGCAACTGCTTCCCTGCACCACAGAAAATCTCCTTTAAAGCATGCATTCTTTCCTGTATTGTTCTGGACCTCAACACCCTTGATTTCAGCTGATATCTCAAGAGATTCAAATGCTGAACGTATAAGATCATTACAATTAACAGATTCTTTTTTCATATCTGCAACTCCTGCGTCCAGTTGTGAAAGTTTAAGCAGGACATCAATAAGCCATTGAATGCGACCAAGAAGCTGAGTAAGATTTCTTATGTATTCCATTTGTTCGTTTGCTGATGTGCCCTGTTTTTTTATCATAGAAACAATAAGATTCATTGATGTAAGAGGAGTCCTGAGCTGATGTGAAATATCCGCAATAGAATTTTTAAGTATGCTTTTATCTTTTTCTAAAGCAGAATTCTGTTCTCTTAATCTCAGAGTCATTTTTTGTATTTCACTTTGCAGAATACTTAATTCACCGTCATTACATGAAGAAAATGATATCTGATCATCACCGAACAGTACCTTATCAATACTATTGCAAAGATTATTTATCTGAAGGTATCTTTTTTTATTCCATAGTATATTTATTATAAGCAATATTAATCCCATAGATAATGAAATCAACAATGCATAAATACTAAAAAACCCACACCCAATTGAAAATACTATTGTTATGGATAAATGCAATGCTGTGATTTTTTTCATTTCGGGGTTATTGAATATATTCATCTAGTCACCCGCTTTATACCCTGCCCCGCGGACAGTTTTTATTATAG
>CALMUA010000051.1 GCA_937872775.1 uncultured Ruminococcus sp. | reverse complement strand
ATACTATTAAATATATATTTCTGAATTAATAAATTATTTGAAAGTGAAGGATATTATATGTACAGCATTAATGATTTTACCAAAAAAGCTATTTCATCATTAAAATATGCCATTAAGTCAGCCGGAGAACTTGGCCATACATTTGTTGGAAGTGAGCATATGGTATTAGGATTTCTTACTGAGGGTTCAAACGTTGCATGTGCAATACTCAAAAATAATAATATTACTGAAAAGAAGGTCATACAGAGACTCAAACTTTCAATAGGAGACGGTATTTCATCAGTCCTCTGCGAAGATAATCTGACACCGGCACTCAGAAAAATTCTTTCTGATTCAGTAATTGAAAGTCATAGTGCAGGTGCAAGTCTTACAGGTACAGAATATATTCTGACAACAATATTAAAAAACTCATCATGTGGCGGTACTTCTATATTAAAATCAATAGGTGCCAACATTAATCGCCTGAGGAATGAATGTGAAAGTATTAATTCAATTGAGGCAGCATCATCTGCTTCATCATATGTAAAAATTGACGAGCATCTTTATCCTTCTCTTTGTAAATATTCAAAAAATCTTACCGAAATAGCATTTGAAAAGGGTTTTGACCCTGTTATAGGACGTGAAAAAGAGATAGAACGTGTTATACAGATATTAACAAGAAAAACAAAAAACAATCCATGTCTTCTTGGTGAAGCAGGTGTAGGAAAAACCGCCATTGTTGAAGGACTGGCACAGCTTATAGTCAAAGGTGACGTTCCATTTGCATTAAAAAACAAATTTATCTGTTCCCTAGACATACCTTCAATGCTTGCAGGTGCCAAATACAGAGGTGATTTTGAAGAAAGAATAAAGAACTGTATAAATGAAGTTATAGGAAATAAAGATATTATATTATTTATAGATGAAATTCATACTATAGTCGGAGCAGGTGCAGCAGAAGGAGCAATTGATGCAGCAAACATTCTTAAACCAGAGCTTGCAAGAGGAGAACTTCAGATAATAGGTGCAACGACATATGACGAATACCGCAGGCATATTGAAAAAGACAGTGCTCTTGAAAGAAGATTTCAGCCGGTCACAATAAATGAACCTGATAAAGAACAATTGTTCAGAATTCTTAACGGAATAAAACCAAGCTATGAAAATTTTCATATGGTCAATATACCTGACAGTATTATCCATCAAGCCGTAACTCTTTCTGAGAGATATATTCACGATCGTTTTCTTCCTGACAAAGCCATAGATATAATAGACGAAGCATGTTCACATGCAATAATAAGAAACTCCAAAAAAGTCAATGAAGAAAAATCATTTGAAACCGATATTACTGATATGTTAAGAAAAGATGTATCAGAACTCAATGCAAAAAGTGACGGCAATGAAAGATATCATAAAATAGAAGTAACCGCTGAAGATGTATCTAATGTAATATCTGCATGGACCGGAATTCCTACAAGCAGTATAAATAAAAAGGAAAGCGGCAAGCTTTTAAATCTTGAAAATGAACTTAAAAAAACTATTATCGGACAGGATAGTGCGGTCAAAGCTTTATCAGAAGCAATACGACGCAATCGTGTAGGCCTTAAAGATGAAAAACGTCCGATAGGTGCATTTCTGTTTTCGGGACCTACCGGTGTAGGAAAAACTGAACTTGCAAAATCAATAGCAAGAGCCATATTTGACAGTGAAGATAATATGATACGACTTGACATGAGTGAATATATGGAGTCACATTCCATATCAAAAATAATCGGTTCTCCTCCGGGATATGTCGGATTCAAAGAAAGTGGTCAGCTAGCAGAATCAATAAGAAGAAAACCTTACTCTGTAATACTGTTTGACGAAATTGAAAAAGCTCATCCCGATATTCTTAATCTTCTTCTCCAGATTACAGATGACGGTTCATTCAGAGATTCACAAGGAAGAAAAGTTGATCTTAAAAATTCTCTTATTATACTCACCTCAAACATTGGCACGAATAATAAAAATTCAGGTGTTTCTCTTGGATTTCAGAATACAGAGAATAATGACCTTTTAAAAAAAGAAATGCTTTCAGAACTCAGACATTTTTTTAAACCGGAACTTCTCAACCGTATGGACGACATTATTCTGTTTGATTCATTATCACCTGAAATCCTCAAAAAAATATCAATACTTTTTCTTGACGAGCTTGTAAATCGTGCTAAAAAAATAAATATATTACTCAGATACACTACAGCTGTTGCAGAATACGTATCAAACAACCAGGAAACACAAAAATACGGTGCAAGGCCTCTCAAAAGAATAATATCAAATAAAATAGAAAACCTAATTACCAAAAAAATTCTTGAAAACAGTATAATGCCTGGGTCAGAAATATTAGTTGATATTCATGATAATAACATCACAGTAGAACAAATTTCAAAAATAACTGACAGACAGCCGTCATACAATTCAGCCAGTGATACATCTGCACACTGATCTCTTTAACTGGCAGGTAATTACAGTACCTGCCAATGAATTTTCTTCACAATATGTTTTTGTTTTCCAGAAATATAATATTACAAATAGTGCTGAAATACACAAATATACGTGTTTCTGATTCATATTATAAGAAAAACAAAAATTAATATATTAAAACACAATCTTGACACCATATATAAAATATGTTACAATTAATTCATAATTTGTAGTTCTTTATTGATTTGTTATCTTATTTATTAAAAAATATTCAACTATACTAAACTTTATATTGTTATTCTATTTATTATGTCAAAGGAGGATTGGCTGTACTTGTGATTTCACAATAGTACGGCCTAAAATGCACATGGAAATTATTACTGTAAATCCACAAAAATGTATAGGCTGCAACGCTTGCATACGTGTATGTCCGGTTAAAGAAGCATGTGTAAGCAAGATAACACCTGATGGTAAAACATTTACCGGTATTGATCCTGACAAGTGTATTAATTGTGGCGAGTGCATTAGAGTGTGCACCCATGGTGCCAGAGATTACCTGGATGATTATGAGGATTTTATTGAGGATATGTATACAAAAAAGGGGCAGGTTTCTCTCTTGGTTGATCCTTCAATCAAAGTTGCATTTAAAGATGTATGGCAGGACGTCCTCCGCTGGTTCTATACGCAGGGTATCCGTAAAATTTATGATGTCTCATTTGGTGCTGATATAGCTACTTGGGCACAATTACACGCAATAAACACCAATGCTGTAGGAAAATACATTTCTCAGCCATGTGCTGCAATTGTAAATTATATTGAAAAACACAATAACAAGCTTTTAGAAAAACTTTCACCAGTTCACAGTCCTGAATCATGTATGGCTCTATATGCAAGGAAACGCCTTAAAGATACTGCTGATTTTGCGCTTTTTGGTCCTTGCATTGCAAAAAAAAGTGAATTTGCAGACACGGGAATTATTAAATACAACGTAACATTTAAAAAAATGAAGGAGTATTTTGAAAAAAGACAAATTACATTTTCAAACACAGGTCAGGGATCAGTGTTTGAATTTTCTCACAGACAAGGCTTTATGGGTGCGTTGTATCCTAAGCCAGGCGGCCTGAAGGATAATCTTCTCCTTTACAGACCTGACCTGAATATTGCCACATGTGACGGCCACAGCAGAGTATATGACAGGCTGTGTGATTACATAGATCTGGAAGAAAATCATGTTGCTGATGTATTTGAGGCACTCAACTGTGACAACGGATGCAATACAGGCATAGGAATTGGTGAAAGAATTTCTCTTTCTGATATTACGCATGTAGTTGATATTACAAAAAAAGATGCAGAAAAAAGACGCGGTGGTGCATGGATCCTTAACAAAAATGACAGACTTTTCAAAGAATTTGATAAGGAACTTTCATTAAATGATTTTTGCAGACAATACATATCGAAAACAAAATATGAACCACAGCCGACAAGTAATGATCTGAATAATGTTTTTAATTCAATGTGCAAACTGACACCTGAGGAAAGAGACATCAACTGTCACGCATGCGGTCATAAAACATGTACTGATATGGCAATATCCATTTTCCATAAAACAAATACCAAAGAAAATTGCATATACTATGCAAGAAATCTTCCTAAAAACGATTCAGCCCAGATTGCAGAAATACGAAAAATAATTACCAATATGGTAAAAATCATAAATGAAAACATGCCTGTTATGTCTGATAACGTTATCGCAATACGCAAGGAAGCTGTAGCAATATTTACAAACAACAGCAAAACTGCTGATGCAGCAAAAACAATTAATTCTGTTATTGAACAAATGATAGAAGCATGTAACAATCCTAAGGGTGTATCTCATGAAACACTTGCTGAAATATGCAGTACGTTGGATCTCATAAGAAAGATTCTACATAATCTTGAAAAGACTGTAACCAAAAATTCTGAATCAGGCTATAACATAGACAAATGCATTACCGCTGTTGATAATGTAGCTGTTAATATTTCTGAATCAATTGAAATACTGACAAAAAATAAAATATAAAAGCACTTCTGTCGGTTATTTATCCGTAGATGCTCAACAGAAGCATAAACACAAATAAAATATGATTAAAATGTAGTAGAAAAAAAGCTGACAAAGCAAATCTGACTTCTCTCAAACGATAAATTTAACACATCACATAGTATATATTCATTTTTGTCAGCACTTTATTTAAACATATAAAGAAAGATGGATGTTCAAAACATGAATTACGAAATAATATCTGCTCCTCTTATAGGTGCAGTAATAGGATTGATTACAAATGATATTGCAATAAAAATGCTGTTCAGACCATGGAAACCAATATATATCGGAAAGCTAAAAGTTCCGTTTACTCCGGGACTTATTCCTAAAGAACAGCCAAGAATAGCAAAAGCAATAGGCAGCGTTGTTGGAAATGAACTTCTCGACAATGTTACTATTAAGGATACCCTGCTTTCAGATGAAACGAAGAATAAAATGATGTCATATATAGACACCAAAATTAAGTCTCTTTCTGAAAATACTCAGCCATTGTCAGAATATCTGAATACAAAAGGATTACTTGATGATATTGATCAGAAAGAAAGTACTGTAAAACATAAGATAGCTGAAAGTATATCCGAAAAACTGATAACCAGCAATGTAGGAGCAACCCTTGTGGATTTTGCAGCTGAAGAACTTGTCAAAAATGCTAATCATATGATAGGCGGTATTGCATCAAAAGCAATTCATTCTGCACGTGATTCTTTAGTATCCAAAGTAAATAACCTTATCAAGGAAAAGGCACCTGACATTATTGCTGATCTGATAGATTCAGAATATTGCAAGCTTAAAGATAAATCAATAAGCGAATTTATTGATTTAATAACATCAAAGTTTCCTGACTATCATGATCGTATATGGAATTTATATTCACTTATAATAAATAAACAGCTTGCTAAAATACTTCATGGGTTTAATATTCAGGAGATCGTAGAACAAAAAATAAAGGAATACGAGATTCCTGAGCTTGAACGACTTATTATGTCAATAACTAAAAAAGAACTCAATTCATTAGTTATACTTGGAGGTATTCTTGGATTTGTAATGGGATTTCTCAACATACTGTTTTAATTATT
>CALMUA010000050.1 GCA_937872775.1 uncultured Ruminococcus sp. | reverse complement strand
GTTATAATGAATATGCAATTAAAATATCTGTTACTATTTAAATATGATTTATGACGTGTTCTGTATTATGTATTTACATAAATTCATATTTATTATTAACATTTATTCAAGGAATGTCATTTAAAAAATTTATTAGGATTGGTGATTGTTGTTATGGATCAAAACGAAATCAAAAAAAGTGCTTCCAAATTAATTCAGAAAAATTCAGGTATTATTTCTGAATTCAAACAATTCATTTCAAGAGGAAATGTTATTGATATGGCTGTAGGTATCATTATAGGTTCTGCATTCACTTCAATTGTTACATCTCTTGTAGCTGATATTGTAACTCCTATTCTCGAAACTTTTCTTGCAGGAATAAATTTCAACGATGTAATTATAACCATTCCGTGGGGAAGTGAACCTGAAATTGCAATCGGAAGCTTTTTCAACGCAATTGTCAGATTCTTTATAATTGCTATCTGTGTTTTTCTTATTGTAAAATCAATAAATAAGTTTTCCAAAAAAGAAGAAACTCCTTCAAAACCGGAAAAGCCATCAGAAGAAGTACTTTTACTTACGGAAATCAGAGATTTACTAAGTAAAAATCCAGGCCCGTCTGATCAGTCAAATCAGTAATATACTATGTATAACAAATACAGCGACGAATATATACAATATTCATCGCTGTATTTGTTATTTTATTAAGCACTCTTTTGAAATTCTTTCTTATGATGTATATAAATTCCATAAATATATACATAAAATATTATTAATTTCCATAACCTGTTTCTTGAGGCTCGATAGTAACTATTAGCAGCCTGTTTTCATATTACTTTATAATATTCACTTGATATTTACCATTAAATTATGTTATAATGTATAATGGTATAAAAAAATTATGGAGTTTTTTGTTATGGAAATTTAAAAACCTATATCCGTTTATTTATAGCGGATATATTCCTGATAACAAAGAATACTTCGGGATGATTTCCTGACAAAGAGACTTATGCCGGGTCTACATAATACATTAATTCTCCTGTTGTAGAAATATGGGCTGAGTAACCTCGCTGCATATTTTTTCTCTCTCATATATTTTCTGAAATTTATAATAAATTATTTTGCTGAGTTTGTATCCTACAAAGCACAACAGGAACCATACTATTGAATACGGCAAACATATCTGTCCAAGGATATTAAAAGGCATATCCGAATAATCCCACACATTCCATCCGTATATTATATTAACTATTATTCCTACGGTAAATTCAGCTGCGGTAATAAACAAAGCACCTGAAATACATTTATTTACTACACGCATTTTTGTATTTACTGTTATAGAATATATATACGTCAGGCACATTCCACCAGTAAGTGTCATTGACCAATGAGTATAACCCCTTGTTGAAATTTCAATAAGACTATATAAAAAGCAGCCAATCAAAAAAACGAAAATAATTTCTCCTGACTTACGCATATTTTTTTAAACCTCCATCTGAATATTTAAAAATGTTTCTTATTTATTATTTGCATTTACCTTTATATATTCAGTAAAAGTCTATTTTAAGATAAAGTAAAATATTCAACGAAAGGTCATTTTTATGAGAAAAAGCGGTATATTAATGCATATATCAAGCCTTCCTTCATCATATGGTATCGGCAAGCTTGGAATAAATGCATATAAATTTGTTGATTTTTTAGAAGAGTGCAGAATAGGACTGTGGCAAATACTTCCTCTGTCACCTACAAGCTATGGTGATTCACCTTATCAGTCATTTTCAGCATTTGCAGGAAATCCATATTTCATAGATTTTGAACTTCTTGAATCTGAAGGGCTTCTTGTAAAACCTGATTATATGAGCATAGAATGGGAAAAAGATTCAGGTAAAATTGATTATGAGTTTTTATATAACAATGTATTTAATGTTCTGGGAAAAGCATTTGCCCGTTTCAAACCGACACAGGAATATGCTGTCTTTGAACTGAGCAGTCGTGAATGGCTTGACGATTTCGCAATGTTTATGGCTCTGAAATTTCATAACAATGGTCTTCCGTGGTACAAATGGCCTTTATCTTTAGCAATGGCCAGAAATGAAGCTATTGACCGTGTAAAGAAAACTATGTCTGATGAAATAAAATTTCATAAATTTGTTCAGTTCTGTTTCTTTAAACAATGGCGTAGACTTAAGAATTATGCCAATAACAAGGGAGTACAGATTGTCGGTGATATTCCGATCTATGTTGCTTATGACAGCGTAGAAGTATGGAAAACCCCTGAACTTTTCTGCCTTGATGAAAACAGATCTCCTATAGCTGTTGCAGGATGTCCTCCTGATCCTTTCTCTCTTACAGGTCAGCTCTGGGGCAATCCGCTTTATGACTGGAAATATCACAGACGTTCCGATTACGAATGGTGGACCAAACGTCTCAAGCAGGCTACTGATACATATGATATCGTACGTATTGACCACTTCCGTGGTTTTGAAAGCTATTACAGTATTCCTTACGGAAACGAAACTGCAGAAATAGGCATATGGCAGAAAGGCCCTGATATAGAGCTTTTCCGTCAGGTTGAAAAAGTTCTGGGAAAACTTAATATTATTGCAGAAGATCTTGGTTTTATAACACCTGAGGTACAGAAGCTTCTTGATAAAGCAGGATATCCAGGAATGAAGGTTCTTCAATTCGGTTTCAGCAATCCTAGAAATAACTATCTTCCACATAACTTTACCTCATCAAACTGTATTGCATATACAGGCACACATGACAATGATACTCTCAAAGGATGGACAAAATCACTTGATGAAAATACTCTTAACTTCTGCAAAGCATATTTGAATGTAAAAAATGCTGATGAAATACCTAATGAAATGATTCGTCGGGCATGGTCAAGTATTGCTTTTGCAGCAATCGCACAATTTCAGGATTTTGTAGGAGAAGATTCAGACAAAAGGATGAATACACCATCTACGATATCGGATAACTGGAAATATCGTGCCAAAGCAAGTGATTTTACTAAAGAACTTAAAGAACAAATAATTATGCTCAATATACTTTATAACAGATGTACAAGAATTATCCCTAAACAAGAAAGGATTGATTTAAATGAACAAGCAGAATTTCCTAATGGATTTAGGATTTAAACTGGAAGAACTGAAGTCTGAAAGTGTCACCTCACCGTATATAATCCACAATACTATAAGCGGAATTATTATGAAGCATATTTCTGACGTATGGAAAACCAGTCGTAAAACCCATCAGTCTGAAAGAAGAGCCTGCTATCTTTCAATGGAATTTCTTATCGGAAGATCAATTTATAACAATCTTCTTTGTTTGGATTTATATAACGATACTGCTAACCTTCTCGAGCAATATGGTTTTTCAATTAATTCTCTTGAAGAAATCGAGGATGCTGCTCTTGGAAACGGAGGTCTGGGACGGCTCGCTGCATGTTTCCTTGACAGTGCAGCAGCTATGAATATTCCACTTGACGGATACGGTATCAGATACAAATACGGACTGTTCAAACAGAAAATTGAAAACGGTTATCAGACAGAAGAAGCTGATAACTGGACAAAATACGGAGATGCGTGGTCAGTAAGATGTGACAGTGACGCTGTACAGGTTCGTTTCAGTGATCAAACTGTTCTCGCTGTCCCATACGATATTCCTATAATAGGATATGGCATCCGCAATATCGGCACATTACGTCTGTGGCAGTCCGAAGCTATGGACGATTTTAATTTTAAGCTCTTCAATGAACAGAAATACATTGAAGCAAACCGTGAAAAAATATATGCTGAAGACATATCAAGATGCCTGTACCCTAATGACGATACATCTGATGGCAAAAAACTACGATTAAAACAACAGTACTTTTTCTGCAGTGCCTCTCTCTCAGATATAATTAAAAAACACAAGCAAAAATATGACGATATAAAAACGCTTGGCAAATATATTACTATTCAGCTTAATGATACTCACCCTGTAATCTCAATTCCTGAGCTTATAAGACAGCTTACTGTAAATGAAGGACTTGATTTTGATACATCATTTGAGATGGCAAAGAAAATATTTAATTATACAAATCATACAATTATGCCTGAAGCACTTGAAAAATGGGACAGCAGTATCATTAAAGAAATTCTTCCTGAAATATACAATATAATATTTATGATAAATGAGCGTTTTATCACTCAGATGTATCAGTCAGACGTAGAACCATCAAAAATAAAATCCATGAAGATTATCCAGGATGAACGTATACATATGGCAAATATGGCGACATACTGCTCTTCATTTGTAAACGGTGTTGCTGAGATTCATACTGAAATTCTCAAAGCTTCTACTCTTCATAACTGGTATGAAATATATCCGGATAAATTCCAGAATAAAACAAACGGTATAACCCAGCGCCGATGGCTTGCGTTATGCAATAAAGAACTTTCAGGTCTTATTACCGGCCTGCTGCTGAGTAACAAATGGATAACAAATCTGTCAGAACTAAAGAAACTCAACCAGTATGCTGATGATGAAAAAATAATTGAACAATTTCTTGAAATAAAGAAAACAAAGAAAAAACAGCTTGCAGAATTTATACTTAGAAAAGAAAATATTATTATAGATGAAAACAGTATATTCGATATACATATAAAGCGTCTGCACGAATATAAACGCCAGCTCATGAATGCACTTTCAATCATGTATATATACTTTGGAATAAAAGACGGTACAATAACTGACTTTACTCCTACAACCTTTATCTTTGGCGCAAAATCTGCACCGGGATACAGACGTGCAAAGGCTATAATAAAATATATAAATGAAGTCGCAGACTTTATTAATTCAGACAAAGATGTAAATCAGCTTATAAAGATAGTCTTTGTCTCCAACTATAACGTATCATACGCAGAAAAGCTTGTTGCAGCTGCTGATGTATCCGAACAGATATCAACTGCCGGTACTGAAGCATCAGGTACCGGAAATATGAAGCTTATGCTTAATGGAGCTGTAACTCTTGGTACTCTTGACGGAGCAAATATTGAAATCGTTCAGGAAGCTGGTCTTAAAAACAATTATATTTTCGGTGCAAAGGTTGAAGAGCTTAAAAAAATCATGCCTTCATATAACAGCAGAAAGCTTGTCGCTGATCACCCTGAAATTCGTCGTGTAGTTGAAACACTTGTGGATGGTACATTCAGCGACGGTGGAAGCGGTGATTTCAGAGAGTTATATCAGTCACTTCTTGACGGAGCAAGCTGGCATTCACCTGATAATTACTATGTTCTCGGAGATCTTGAGTCATATGTACAGGCGAAACTCAGATGTAACAGTGATTATAAAAATTCTATTGAATTCGGTAAAAAAATGTGGATGAATATGTGCAATTCAGGCAAATTCAGTTCAGACAGAACAGTAACAGATTATGCTGATAATATATGGATGCTTGATAAGCAATGATTTTATAATAAAATGCTGTCATACTCTTGAAAACTTCATGTAAAACTGATATAATGAATACTGGTATTGATACCAGAATGATAAACAAACTGAAATGAGGAATTAAAATATGCCTAGTAGTATTGTTATTGGAACTCAGTGGGGCGACGAAGGAAAAGGAAAAATAATAGATATTCTCGCATCGCAGGCTGAAGTAGTAGTACGTTCACAGGGTGGAAACAATGCAGGTCATACTGTAGTAAACAATGGTGTTACTTACAAACTTCATCTTATTCCATCAGGTATTCTTTATCCTGATACATTATGTCTTATCGGTGCAGGTGTTGTTATAGATCCTAAGAGCTTTTTAGAAGAACTCAAAATGCTTAATGATAAGGGCATTTCAACTACAAATCTTAAAATAGATCCTCGTGCACACGTTGTTATGCCTTGGCATATTATTCTTGATGGATTATCAGAAGAATTCAGAGGAAACAGCGATATCGGAACAACAAAACGTGGTATTGGTCCTGCATATATGGACAAATATGAACGCTGCGGAATCAGAATGTATGATCTGATACACCCGGAAATATTTAAAGAAAAAGCAGTTGCAACAGGCGCTTTGAAAAATAAAATAATTACTGCTGTATATGGCGGTGAGGCAATTGATATAGATTCTGTAATTGATGAATATATTGGTTATGGCAAGCTTCTTTCACAATTTGTTGACGATGTATCCGTTCTTGCATATGAGGGAAACAAAGACGGAAAGACAATTATGTTTGAAGGTGCACAGGCAACACTTCTTGATATAGATTTCGGTACTTACCCATATGTTACATCATCACATCCTGTTTCAAGCGGTGTATGTGTAGGAACAGGTGTAGGTCCTAAAATGATAGACAGAATTATCGGTGTAGCTAAGGCATATACAACAAGAGTAGGAAAAGGACCTTTCCCTACAGAACTTGATGATGAAATTGGTGAAACAATAAGAAATGTCGGCAGTGAATTCGGTACAACAACTGGCCGTCCAAGAAGAACCGGATGGTTTGATGCTGTTATTCTGCGTCATTCAGTAAGAGTAAACGGACTTAATGGAATTGCTTTAAATAAACTTGATACACTCAGCAATCTCGGTGATCTGAAAATATGCACATCATACCAGAAAGCTGACGGTACAATTATCAATAATTTCCCTGCTGCACTTGAAGAACTCGACGGATGCAAACCGATTTATGAAACAGTTGCCGGTTTTAACGAAGATATTTCCGGATGCAAAACATTTGATGAACTTCCTGATGCATGTAAATCATACATTAAACGCATAGAAGAGCTGTGTGAATGTCCTGTATCAATGATTGGTGTAGGTCCTGACAGATCACAGATTATTATAAGAGATTAATATTTAATAAAGAGGTGATTATAAATGGATGATAAAAATCATACCCTTAAAGGAGTACAGGCACCAACTCTTGAAGAAACAACATATGATGCTTCTAAAGCACAGAAACGTTCTCTTGATGATATTGCTGCACCTATACTTGATGATACAGCATACATACCATCCCATAAAAGAACCACAGGTCTTGATGATATTGCTGTTCCTACCCTTTCAGATACATATACACTTCCAGTAAATAATCAGACTCAGCCACAGTTTCAGCAATACGGTCAGCCGGTTCAAAATCAACAGACTCAGCCACAGTTTCAACAATACGGTCAGCCGGTTCAAAATCAACAGGCTCAGCCACAGTTTCAACAATACGGTCAGCCGCAAAATACTGCAGTCAAAAGTGGTCTTGGTGATGTAAAAGTGCCTACACTTGAAGAACCTGATGTACCAGCCGGAAGATATGTTTCGAAGTTTGCAAATCCTGACCTTGAGGCAGCAAAAAAGCAAGCAGTTGACAGAGCAATTAAAAGTTCTCTCAGCTCCGTACCTGATAGCTTTGATAAAGAAAAAAGTCGTGAAGCATACAGGGAGTTTATGAGAGATAAAGAATCTGAAATGGCTAAAAAAGGTGCAAAAAGAGTGATTCTTCTTATAGTAGCTGGTCTTCTTTCCGGCCTTTCAGCACTTTTATTTGCTACAATGAAATGCAAAGAGTCAGCACCCGATATTATAGAAACATTTAGCGGACTTTATATATTTGTTGGTATTGTATTGATTCTTGGTTCAGCACTTATGATTATAAAATCACAATCTACACAGAAAGCAGCATCAACTATTTTCACCATTGTAACTATTCTTCATGTAATACCTGGTGTATTTGTAATGTTTGCTAAACAATCAAGAGCCTCTGCTGCTGCTGCATATCTGGTGGTCCTTGTATTAAATATTATCATTTGTTTTATATATGGATCTGATGAAAATATTAAAAAACATTATAATGGTCATGAACTATAAATAATATCAGACTGATTTATGTAATAATTAAACGGCGTTGTATCTGAGATTTTCTCGGATACAACGCCGTTATTATAGTAGCCCATTGTTGCTAGCAGCTAAACTAATATTATAATGTTAGTTTATGGTGATATTACGGAGATTTGCGGAAGAACCCTGACGCACCGGAATATCCAGGCGAAGTCTGTCGCAGCTGACAGAGGCTCGTTGTCAGGTGAATTGTAGAATAAAAAGAACACTTTATAACACAATGCGGTTCTTATCCGGCAGAGTGCGGTTTCGAAGACGGAATCCACACTATGTAAAGCTTTATAATATAAGCAATTAATAATATGCAGAATTTTATATATTAAATCCTCTTATTTTTGTTAGTCCCCCTTTATCCATTTCACAAACAGTATCGCAGAGAATCTCTATGTCTTCAGCGGAATGTGATGCAATAAGAATTGTTTTGCCTTGTTCTTTTAATTGAAGAAGATATTCACGCATATCAGCAACTCCGTCTTTGTCAAGTCCGTTCATAGGTTCGTCAAGAATAAGTAAATCTGGATTTTCCATAATCGCTTGAGCAAGTCCAAGTCGCTGACGCATTCCTAAAGAATATTTACCAACCGCTTTTTTGCTGTTTGGATTGAGTCCGACCTGTTTTATAGAATTACAAATTTGCTCTTTTGATATTTTCCCTTTAATATCAGCTAAAAATTTCAAATTCTTGTAAGCACTATATGAAGGTAGAAATCCTGGTGTTTCGATTATTATCCCTAAATCTTTAGGAGTATCAAAAACTTTTTTCATCTTTTCTCCGTTAATTGTAATCAATCCTAAGCTGATTGGAACAAAACCACAAATACATTTCATTAGTACAGTTTTTCCACTTCCATTTCTGCCTATTAACCCATGAACTTTTCCTTTCTCAAATTCAATATTTATATTTGAAAGTACAGTTTTTTCTCCAAATGTTTTATTTACATTTTCAATTGTAATAGCAAAACTCATTTCTGTGCCCTCTCTATTTTTTGAAATCTTTATCATAGTTATATTTTTTTGATACGAATAGTATCAATATCAATAATACAAAAGAAATGCCTATATATCCTACAGTTATATATCTGTAGTTTGGTAATCCATCATTTTTTATTATATGAATATAATTTAATGTGCTCCATGTTACAGGAGAAAATTTAACAAGTGAAATTTGCTTTGATGCTATTGCACTAAACACGAGAATGAAAGAAGATATAAATGTACCTACACCTTTAAATATCATATTAAACAAAAAAATTATCAGACCAAGAACTACACCGGAAACCCATGAATGAAGAAATGTAAACCATACTGCTTGAAGCGGTGAAAACATATTGACAATATTTCTATCCGGACTAAATCCAATTTGAAATTCTGTTCCAGCGTTTGTATTTGCAAGTGTATTTATAACTTTTCCCCAATCATTCGTAAACTCTATACATTTAATATTTAACAAAATCGAAAACAATATAATAAAAACAAAGTATATGCTAGATGTTATAAAAATATAACATATCTGGCCCATGCACCATTTAATTCTTCCCGATCTTGCTATTATATATAACTGATTACTATCAATAAATGGTGCATTACTAAAAATAAGAAGCAAAGGGAAGAAAAAAAGTAATTTATTATAATACTGCATATACAAAAATGGATATATCCATGGAGAAGATTTTACATTTACATAATCGCAGAAAGATGATAATCCCTTAGTATATGAATGAATGAAAATCAATAGAAAAAATATAGTTATCAATATGCGGGAGTCATATTTCCATTTCCTAAAATTTTGTAATGAAATAGAATAAACAGATCTAAAAAATTTCATTTCTTATTCTCCTTTTTACAAAATAAGAAAAAATATATCCTGACACAACTATACCAAAAATAAATACTATTATTGTATAAAAATAATTTGAAACAGCTGTGTTGCCAAATACTTTTATTCCAGGATGACTTAAATGATATAAATTAAAACATGAAGGAAATTTACATGTTATTTCCTCTAATAGATAACCTAAAATTAATGGAGAACCAAGTGCAATATACTTATCTGGTATGATTGATGATAATGCAAGTCCAAAGGCAGTCCACATGGTAGCATACAACGAAAAGATACTTGTAAAAACCAAAACATATAGTAATGGATTGCCTAGTGATAAATTACTATAAACGCCAGGAGTTTCATATGCTTGAGGAGGAATTTTAACTGAGATAACGCCATAAAATAAAATCAATCCACTAAAAACAGAAGTGAATCCTGAAAGTACACAAATCATTAAATTTGATGAAATATAATGATTTTTTTTAGTTCGAGATAATATTGAATTAATATATCCAGAATTATAATCTTGACAAAATACCGTAATAAATGGAATAGATGAAAAGAAAACAACTATTTTTTTGAACATACCTAGATTTATCATTAACTCAATAACACATACTGGATTACCATCATTTTTCATGTAATCTTGAGAACTTATATAACTCATTATCACCGTCCCAATAATCGCTATAAAGTACCATTTTGAAAAAAATGCTCTTTTAATATTTGACATCCATAGACCTTTCATGATTTAGCCTCCTATTGATCCAATAGGGATGTTTTCTCCAGTTACAGCACTTATCAATGTTATATATTCTCCTTTGCTTACTTCTTCTTTTTTGTCAGATAAATTTGATGAAGAATCTTCGTATTGTCCATAAATAAACCAAACAGGTTCAATTTTGAGATCATTAATATTTTTAAAATCGTTTCTTATAATATATGTCAGCTTAACAAGAGAAATATCAAGCGTAGAATCCATAATTATACCATTAAAAAACTGTTTAACATTCTCTATTGTCTTTAATGGAGAATAAAGTTTTTTCTCCTCTAAAACATTATTTATATCAAAAATGCCTGATACATCAAAGCTTATAATACCATTTCTACCATAAATGAAGTACACGCTTGAACGTGATATCAATTCATTTTGACTATTTGCACTTATTTTTAGCGATGGAATATTATGATAAACAACAGGATATACTATCAAATACGCTTCCTGTTCAATATTCATTTGTTTTAAATCCCTACCATACTTATCAGTTGCATTTTCTTCGTTTTGAAGTTTATTAATTGTGTCAGCATCCATACAGTAAATCTTTGGAGTTGAAACAACGTCATTAATATTCAATATTGATACCACTTCAGATGCTTTTTTTAAAGCATCGTTTTTGTCAATACCATTTATATCAGTTTCTCCAAAAATTTTATCTAATGTATCTTCATATATATAATTTTTATAATAATCAAAGTAATAGTCATATTGATATTCAATTGACATTTCGGTCCGATAGAACACTGTTCCTGTATTAAATATTATTTGCGAATTATCATCAAGGGTATAAATGAAAAAGAGATCATCCGGTCCTCTATTTTCACCTTGAGTTATATTTTCAATGTGATGTTCATTAAAAAGCTCTGAAATTACAGTATCTTTGTTCCAACTTCTATACTTAGCAGCGGCAACTGATATTTCGGATTTTTTATCAAAATTTTCAGGCAGTATAATATCTGCATTAATATCTAATTTTTCAATATCACTATCCGTAATGTGTGATGGAATATCAATTGATTCATTTGAGCTGTTTTCATTAAAATTCATCTCAGTAATTGAATTTTTTGAATCAGATATATCACTTTTTTCTACACTTGGGAAACATCCTGTAGCTATAAATAAGATTAAACATAATTCAGTTAATATAGTAAATTTTCTTCTGTTTTCCATATAGCACCTCACAAATACTAAAGTGAAGACGTAAAGCCAGATTTACACGCAATTTAGGAATACTCATTATAAGCTTAATTATGAAATTGTATTTTATGTAGAGTTATAAAACATAATAAAGTATTTAAGTGAAAATGAAAAATCCAAACAATGCGTAAGAACCCATGTTTACATCATCCCTTTTATTATTTTTATTTAAATAACATATGAATTAATATTAAGAATACCAGTATCCTTCCACACTAACTGAATATTTGTCTGTATCACCACAAAGATAATTAGGCGAACCCGCTGGTCTATTAGTGTAATAATTAGTTGTGAACGATCCATTATTACTAGTTATTTGTTTCCAATAAGATACTCTATTACTATTATCATATTGAGGCCAACTATAAACTGCCATGTAAAAGATATCGCTATTTATAATGTTTCCGGAAGTAGTATGTATGTAAGCAGTCTGTTCGTCATCATCTTTTGGGTTGGAAGCAGAAAATGCTACACCAGAATTCTCATCTGTTCTTACTGAAAAAGAATAATTCTTTTTAGCAGCAAAAACAGTAATACATCCAATGCTACTAACCATTAATGCGGTTGTAAAAATCGTTAAACATTTTTTTGTAATTTTTTTCATTTCAAAAATCCTTTCTTATTTGTGAACATAAATTTTTACACTTACCTAACGAAAGAATATCTGACATAACTATAAATGTATAATACCACTCAGAATGTAATTTGTACCAAACTTAGTATTAAACCCAAAACAAGTAGTAACCCTTATGATAAAGTTATTATAAAAGTTCGTTGTCTGTATAAACTCTTTTCTGTATTATCAATCAAGTTATTAGTATCTTCTACAAGAGCAAGTATAAATATAATAATATACGATATTATAAAAATGATAATGCAAATGAATTTAGAAAGAACTAAATATTTCATTGCCAAAAGAACTGCAATCATCAAAAAATTGAATAAATGTAACAACGTACTGCTAGCTGGCATGATAACATCCCGCATTACTTCTCAATGGAATATAAAGAATAGTAAACAGAACGGTCTGCCACAACATATTTAATGTTGTTATTATATTCAATATAATAAATAACCCTTTTTGTAAACCATATCGACATATCTCATAATGTTCATTATCAATAGTTTTATTTACTTTTAGTTTTTGAGTAATTTTTTCTGTTGCTTTAGAAAACATCAGAATCTACGAAAATTCTTAGCAGATTCAGGTATTTCATCCTGATTCATAAGATAAATGCAAGTTGAGTTTGCAACAGCTGTTGTTACTACCATTGCCAAGACATCTATAACTCCAGAATATTTTTTACCTATTTCCCTAACACCTCCCTTTTTTCCTATTTTCTTTCGGCATAACCATTATACTACATAGAAATAGAAAAATAGACAAATTGACGAAATTTACAGTTTTGTTGACGTGAACTAAAATTTATCCAAGATAAAGTAGTGCCTGAACCAAAAAAACACCACTATTATGAGTTATTTTTAATAAACCATTATAACTTTCAAGTGCTTTTCTGACATTTTTAAGCCCAAGTCCATGCAATTCACTGTTTTCCTTTGTACTGCATATATTTCCGCTTTCATATATAATATCGCCCTCATAGGAGTTTTGCAAAAAAATCATCAGACGCCCCTTGGTATAAGCAATCCTAATTCTGAGTATTTTAGCACTCGATATCTGCATTGAACGAAGAGCGTCAATTGCGTTATCAAGAAGATTGGTTAAAATCGTCACAAAATACACAGTATCTATTTTGATGGTTTCCGGAACGAATATCTCCAGTTCTGTCTGTATTTTCAAACTCTGGATGCTTGATAATTTATAGTTTAAAATACTGTCAACAACGAAATTTCCTGTATTAACAATATTATCTTCTGATAGAATTTCAGATTCTCTCAGATTCTTTAAATATAAAACAGCTTCTTCTGTTTTATTGTATTTTAGATATCCTTCTATCATATTAAAGTGATTTTGAATATCATGTCTAATTGCTCTGGTTTCCTTAAGGCTTTTATTCATAGATTCAAGCTGATTATGGTAAAATAAATTCTCCTGCTTTAATGTCACATTCTCTATCTGCTTTTCATAATATACAGAAATTTTATTGTATAATATAAAAGATAGAATATTGATTAATATCAGTATTCTCATGGAAAAAAGAACAATTATTCCTGTAACCTCCTGAATACTCATTATCATCGCTGCAATCCCTATTGAAGATGAAGGAATTAATAAGATTGAAATCGTATATATTAATGGAGGAGATTGATTTCGTTTATAGAATTTCAGATTCTGTAATAATATTATCATAATAAATATAATTAATTTGTAGAAAAATAGTCCAAATAAATTTTCATATTCAGTTTTAATAAATTGTTGTATAAATACTCTGCCAGTAATAGCACCGGATATCAGTTCTCCAATAAACAAAATAAAACAGTAAAATGCTATTAACAAAAGAGCTTTTTTATATTCTATTTTATATGATAAAGCAATTGCTGTCACTGTAACAATCGTTATAATCAGATTCACAATCGGTATATCTATATATAAAGCAGAAATTATTGTTAATATACTATATAAAGAATATAATAACATATTTATTATATTCTTTCTTTTTTCAGGAATAAATATATAAAAAAAAATGTATACAACAAAAACAGTAAATATATTAGCTAAAATCATTGCAATATCATATGTATCAAATTTAAATAGTTTCAAAAACGCCACCCCGTTTCTTCAATTTCATTTTCAAGCTGCCATTCACGTATTATTTTTCGTTTAGACTGAGATATGGGAATTACCTCACCGTTATCGATTGTAATTGTATCATATTCGAAATTTTGAATATGTTTACTGTTTACCAAATATGATTTATGTACAAACAAAAATTTCTGTGGTTCAAGCAGAGCAACCAGTCGTTCTATTTTATCATAAAAATTGTAACTATCATTAAGAGTATGAAGAATAATCTTATGATCACTGCTTTCAAAATACAGAATATCTTTCAAAGGAATACGGTGTAAATCTCTTCCCTTTTTGAAAGTAAAGACTTCTTCGTTAATTTTTAATCTTTTAAGAAATTTTGTAAACCCCTTTATAAGCATTTGTTCATCAATTGGTTTCAGAAGAAATGTTATAGGATCGAAATCGAACAGATCTATAGCATATTGTCTGTGTGAAGATATATATATTATTTCAGTAATTTCATTTTTTAAGATTTCTCTTAAATATCGGCTAACATCTATTCCACTCATTTCTCCAATTTCAATATCAAGAAATATGCAGTCATAGTATGTTTTTGATAGTTGATCGATGATTTCAGATCCGCTGCAAAAAGAATCGTATTCGATAATCATTTTGTTTTCTCTGGAGAAGCAATTTAAAAACGCCTCAATAGCTTCGCATATAACATCTGCATCGTCTACTATTGCAATCCTAATCAATTGTCATTCCTCCTAAAAATGTCAAATCAAAATGTAGTTTTTAAAAAATATTTTGTAGGAAACCCTACATTTTGATTTTTGAATCCGCATAACAACATATATGGTATAAACAGTTTTGTGCATTAATAGTTTTAGTGTCATCACAGTTAACTGAGACACGCGATATATTGAGTTAACCGTGACGTTATTCAATTTTAATTAGTGTATACTCAATAACCACCGGTTTTTCAAACTGAAATTTTTCGATAAAAAACACCATCGTTTTTGAGGTGTAATAATGGCCAGAATAATGCAGAGATAAAAAAGTACAAAAATATCGTCGCCAGCCTGTCAAGGTTCATGGCGATGATACTCAGATAGATAGAACTTTTAGTTGTATCTTCTCGCTTGGTTAATACTAATCCAAGTCCGAATTTACGCTTTGCAAGACTGAATTTGCGTTCAACTTCTATTCTGTCTGTGTTATCCTGATATTCTGTTTTCTTGTCAGCAGCCACTTCATTTTTCTTAGGACGCCCAAGCTTTTTGCCTGATAAACGTATACCTTTTTCCTTGCAGAACCGCATATTTTCGCGGTTTCGGTATATCTGATCTGCCATGATACGTTCCGGATAATGACCTGTTCGTTCCTTATAATTCTCAACTGCGATTTTTAATACTTCAGCTTCGTTGTATGCATCAAATGACAATTTTTCTATTCGTGCCATTCCATTTTCATCTACGGACAAATCAAGCTTAGCTCCAAATTCTACTGGTGCTTTTGCCTTGCCTCTGACAATAGGACGAATATACGGCTGGCTGATGCTTACAATACGATTTTCCACTGAATGTGTTTTGTTTTCATACATGTATAGCTGCTGTCCGTACACTGTTTTCAGAACATCCAGCATTGCTGTTTCCTTGTCTGAAATTTCAACTTCATCCTTTTCAAGAAAATCATTAAGATATCCGAAGTTACGACGAACATAGCGAAGCTGCTTGCCTATTGCTTTTCTAATTTTCTTGGCTGGACGCTTCTTACACTTGGCAAGTGCGAGGTAATCTTTTCTTGCGTTTTTACGATACATTCTTGGTTTTTTGAAACCATAATCATGACAAATCTGATCTATGAAGCCTTCTAACTTTTCTCTCACTTCGTCAGTAAATTTATGTCCTGTGGATACTCTACATACTGCGGTGCACATGTTGCATCAAGCATGAGTGTTTCGCTGTTTGCAGGTGTAGTTTCATCCGTCTTTTCTTCACTTTTACCACTGTCATCTGAATTACTTTTATCATCATTGTTGTCATCATTATTATCTTTTTCTTCACTCTGATGTTCACTGTATTCAATAATCATTTCATTGATTTCAGCCAGAACCTGTTCTTTCAAACGCTTACGAAACTCAACCATCAGCGAAGGAACAAACGTTGTTTTATGCCACTGTGAATAATTAAGGATTGATATTAAAACTTGAATGTATTCTTTGAAAATGCTTCCTGCCTTTACGGCAGAAAGCATTTTTTTAATGTGTAACTGTTTCTTCTGTTTTCTCTTTGAGAACTGTGTAGATAAATGACATAAGTGGTATTGCAACAACCATTCCGAATATGCCCTGTAATCCACCTCCTATTATTACTGCAACCGATACCCACAGTGCCGGAAGGCCCATAGAGCTTCCTACGACCCGAGGATAAATAATATTTGATTCAAGCTGCTGAAGAATAATTATAAATACTATAAACCACACTGCATCTGTAGGATTTACAAGAAGTAATATAAATGCACACGGTATAGTTCCTATAATAGGTCCTACTATCGGTATAAGATTTGTAAGACCGATAATAGTACTTATGAGTACGGCATACTCAAATCCGAAAATGCTCATTCCTATAAAACACAATATACCGAGAATAAATGCTTCTGTAAGCTGCCCGCTTATAAAACTTGAAAACTTTTCAGCAATAAGATGAAGGTACTTTGATATTTTTTCGTATTTTTCCGGTTTGCAGAATCTTTTTCCCAGTCTTTGTCCCTGACTTTTTAAATGACTTCTTTCTGCCAGAATATATACTGAAAGTACGATACCTAAAAACAGATCTACAATTGTTCCCAGAAGACTTGCTGTAATACCGAATGTTTTCATTAAAACATCAGGAAGATACTCTGCAAGTCCGTATATTTTATCAGGTATATTAAGATCCTCTATCCATTGTATAAGTGTAGAATCTTCATTTTTATAATACTTCTGGATAAGATCCTCAACATTACGATAATACTCATCAAAATTGTCCGAAAACATTTTAATGCTGTTTGCAAGCTGAGGAACGATTATTACCACCAATACAGTTAGAAAAAGCAACGCCAGTATATACAGAGTAAGTATTGAAAGCTTTGAAGGCAGTGTACTCCTTTTGGGAAGTTGAGATGGAAGCACACCATTATTTTTCTTTTTCAGTCTCTGAAGTTTTCTCTGATATATCTTATCATACTTATTTTCGTATTTGGAGCTTATGAAATTTAATGGTTTCTGAAATGCAAAGGCAATAAAACAGCCTATTATAACAGGCCGAATAACATTAATAACCTTGTTTACAGCAAGCATGAGACCATCATATTTGATAAATAAAAATGCAAAAGTCAGAAGTATAAGTCCTGCCACAATAAACGAACGTACCCTTTTGTCCTCTAAATATTTCATTCTGTTCCTCCTGAAATTCAAACAAAAGACTTGTATAATTTTAAACCTGAATAACTGTCATCTTGTCTGAGTTATATGTATTTTTTATTATATCAGTTTTCATCTTCTGCTTTTATCTCAAGGTCTTTTTCAAGCCATGATTTTCTGTATTTATATGGAGTAGTTTCTTCAATTGCTTTAAATTGTTTATTAAAATAACATGTATCGTAAAATCCGCAGGATATTGATATTTCCTCCAACGTCTTATCAGAATATTTAAGAAGCCATTTAGCATTTCCGATTCGTTTCTGCATAATATATTTAGCTATTGTTATTCCATAGGCTTTTTTAAATTCTTTAGTCAGATGAAATTTGCTTATGCTGAATTTTTCACATATTGTCTCGAGATATATATCACTTGTGTAATTTCTGTTTATATATCTTCGTATTTCTGCAAGCTTTCGTACTATCTGAGATGTGTAAATCGTATCTGTTTTCTTGAATGTCATAAGTAGTGTCAGCAACTCAACAATTATTTTAGATGATCTTACCTCTGTTGATGAATCATGCTTTGTATTTATCTCGATAAGCTGACGCATAAGATTATCAAACGGATCAACAAAGTCCGGATGAATAACATTAATATAAGCATTTACAAAGTATTCATAATGTCCTCTGGCTGTCGGTCCGTTAAAATGGAGCCATAACAGCTTCCATGGTTCACTCAGGCTGCTTTTGTATGAATGCGGCTTAAGACAATCAATTAAAAAACAACAGCCCTTGGTAAGCGTATACGTTCTGTTGTTGTATACCAGTTCACCTCGTCCGTCAAGAATAACTACAAACAAAAAAGAATCCAGATTATCACGTATCGTATTATATGGCTTAATAACACTAAGATATCCGATTTCCTGAACATAGAAAAATGTTTCCTTTACAGAAGAACTGACTGTGCACATTATTCTGTATGAATCACTTGTATAGTTACTTTTAAAACTGTCAAATAAACTATCCATCATAATCACTTCCTAACTATAATATATCATTTGGCTGATTTTATTTTCATTGAAATATCAAAACATTTTACTGAGTGGGTCAATGCTCCAAGAGAAATAATATCAACACCTGTCATGGCTATCTGTCTGATATTTTCAGATGTTATATTTCCTGAAGCTTCAAGCAGTGCCCTTCCCGCTGTAATCTCTACTGCTTTTTTCATATCAGTACAGCTCATATTATCAAGCATAATTACCTCTGTGCCGCAATCCAGTGCCTCCTGAAGTTCTGTAAGATTTCTTACTTCAACTTCTATTTTTACCATATGGCCTATTTTTTTTCTCAAAGCAGTAACTGCAGGTGTTATTCCCCCGTATGCATCAATATGATTATCCTTAAGCATAGCCCCATCTGAAAGATTATATCTGTGATTTCTTCCTCCGCCTATTGTAACTGCATATTTCTGAAGTGCTCTTAATCCCGGCAGTGTTTTTCTTGTGTCAGTTATCATTGCCTTTGTACCCTTTGTAAGCTCTGTACATCTGTTTACTGCAGTAGCTATACCTGACATATGCTGAAGTATATTAAGTGCCGTTCTCTCTCCTTTGAGCATCATTTTTGTTGATCCGTACATATCAGCAATTATATCGCCTTTTTTTACATGCTGACCATCACAGATATTTATTTTAAAATCGACATCATTTCCCATTATCTCAAATACCCTTTTTGCCACTTCAATGCCGCAAATAACACCGTCATCCTTTGCGACATAATATGCACTGCTTTTATGAGAATCATCAATAAGGTTATCAGTCGTTACATCTATGTAATTTATATCTTCCATGATTGCCATATTTATTATATTGTCAATATACATCTGCGATAACTTCATTTTTTTCATCCTTACTTTTGTATTTTTTTAAATAACTTCTTTTAATATTAAATATGCAACTGTGACAAGTGATTTTGCTTCAATAAAATTAGCATCAATATAGAATTTATCAGTGTTAAGCATTTTTTTAAGTTCTTTTATTCTTTTAAATCCATTAACTGCGGCAGCTTTATCAGGAATTACAAAATAACTCTGCTGCATTATATGTCTTACCTCTGTTCTTATTCCGCTAGGAATATGTGTCGTGGTATCATTTGCAGCAAATTTATATTCGTCATATTCATCAGAACATTTTGATGCACTCTCCGCAATATTATTTGCTGCCTGTCTTGAAAATACAAGTGCTTCAAGAAGGGAATTACTTGCAAGTCTGTTATTCCCGTGTACCCCTGTGTGAGAACATTCACCGACTGCGTACATACCCTTTATTTTAGTCTGAGCATTACGGTCAACATTTATACCACCCATAAGATAATGCTGACAAGGGAAAATAGGTATTCTGTCCTTTGTAAGATCATATCCCTGCTCAAGAAGATTTTTATAGATCATCGGGAATCTGTTGATGAGAAATTCAGAATTTTTGTGTGAAATATCAAGATAAAATTCATTTGAATTCTGTTTCCTGCTTTCAAGAATAATGGCATGTGATACTACATCGCGTGGTGCAAGCTCAAGACGGTCGTCATAGTTATGCATAAATCTCTCACCATTGCAGTTAAGAAGATATGCGCCCTCACCTCTTACAGCCTCTGAAATAAGAAAACATTCTCTTGTATGCTTATTGTTGAATGCTGTAGGATGAAACTGAACAAAGCTGAGATTTTTTATGTCTGCCCCCAGTTCATAAGCCATTGCTATTCCATCACCGGTTGCAATAGCAGAATTTGTTGTGTACTCGTATACTCTGCCTATACCGCCTGTAGCAAGAATAAGAAAATGGCTGTTAAATGTTGTATTGATCTGATCATGCTGTACGTTGATTGAAAATCCTGTAGAAGTCTTTTTTATATCACACATAAGTGATTCTTCAAGTATTGTAACATTTGAAAGAGTTTTAACATAATCAATAAGCTTTGTTACAACTTCAAAGCCTGTAGCATCCTTATGATGAAAAATTCTGTGTCTGCAATGACCACCTTCAAGTGTTCTATGAAGTGTGCCGTCTTTATTTCTATCAAATTCAACGCCAATGTCTATGATATTTTTAATATCATAAGCTGCTTGACTGACTAGTATATGAAGTGTTTCATTATTATTTTTAAAGCCTCCTGCAATCAATGTGTCATTCTGATGAAGCTGTATATTATCATTGGGTGAGTCATATACACCTGCTATTCCACCCTGAGCTAATGCCGAATTACACAATGTTAATTTTCTTTTGGACAATATAAGCACATTTAACTCTTTTGGAAGGTTAATAGCTGCATATAAGCCCGAAACCCCACTTCCTACAATAATAACATCATAATTATTATTCATAACAATTCTTCTCTCCATATATTGTGAATTTGTTTTAACAATTCATCTAAGCCACGCCCTCTATAAATTGTACATTATAATTATACCA
>CALMUA010000049.1 GCA_937872775.1 uncultured Ruminococcus sp. | reverse complement strand
GAACGCACTAAAACCAAGGTGAATTATTGAAATCAATTGATAAACTCGCAACCGGAACAGGGAACCCTGGCCACCATTTAGATATATATAACTTTTTTTCAAAAACCCTTGAAATTATTCTTAATTTAGTATAGAATATATACATAGACTTTTTTATAACAATTATTTATGGAGGTATTTTAACTATGGCAGTTAAAGTTGCAATTAATGGTTTCGGACGTATAGGACGTCTCGCATTCAGACAGATGTTTGGTGCTGAAGGATATGAAGTAGTTGCTATCAATGATCTTACAAATCCTAAGATGCTTGCTCATCTTCTTAAGTATGATACAGCTCAGGGAAGATATGATGGACATACTGTTGAATCAAGTGATGATTCTATCACTGTTGACGGTAAGGAAATCAAGATCTATGCTAAGGCTAACGCTGCTGAACTCCCTTGGGGTGAAATCGGTGTTGATGTAGTTCTTGAATGTACAGGCTTCTATGTTTCTAAAGCTAAGTCACAGGCTCATCTTGATGCAGGTGCTAAGAAGGTTGTTATTTCAGCTCCAGCAGGAAACGATCTTCCTACTATCGTTTACAGCGTAAACGAAAAAACACTTACTAAGGATGATAAAATTATTTCAGCTGCTTCATGCACAACAAACTGTCTTGCTCCTATGGCTAAGGCTCTTAATGATCTTGCTCCTATCAAGAGTGGTATCATGTCAACAATTCATGCTTATACAGGCGACCAGATGATCCTCGATGGTCCTCACAGAAAGGGCGACCTCAGAAGAGCAAGATCTGGTGCTGCTAATATAGTTCCTAACTCAACAGGTGCTGCTAAGGCTATCGGTCTTGTAATTCCTGAACTTAATGGCAAGCTCATCGGTTCTGCACAGAGAGTTCCTGTTCCAACAGGTTCAACAACAATTCTTATAGCTGTTGTAGAAGGTACAGTTACTGTTGAACAGATCAATGCTGCTATGAAGGCTGCTGCTTCTGATTCATTCGGTTACAACACAGATGAAATTGTTTCTTCAGATATCATCGGTATCACATATGGTTCACTCTTTGACTCAACACAGACAATGTGTACAGCAATGGACAATGGTACTACACAGGTTCAGGTTATTTCATGGTATGATAATGAAAATTCATATACAAGCCAGATGGTTAGAACTATCAAGTATTTTGCTGAATTAGGCTAATTTATTACACTTGTTATTTTTCAACAAAGGGTTAGCAATGCTAGCCCTTTGTTTTTTAAATTTTTTAATTTACAATTAAAGGAGATTAAGGATGAACATAAAAAAAATTGTCTGCACAGTAACTGCAGCTATCATGGGTCTTTCAGGTATGTCGTTTTCTACAGGTTATGCTGCAGAAAATAAGGACAGTGTACTTATACTCGGAGATAGTATAGGTTCCGGATACAAAGCTTCACAAGGCTTTGGTTCTATTGTTGCCGACTATCTCAGTGCTGATTATAATAACCTTGCACGCAACGGTACAAAAACATCTGACCTTCTGGACAGTGTAAAAAACAATTCTGAAACCAGGGATTCTGTAAAAAAATCCAACAGGATTTTTATTTCAATAGGCGGAAATGATTATTTATCAATATTAAACAGTGTTATTAATGAATACAAATCAGAAGGAGATTCATTACAGGACATAAAAGACAAAATGATGGCTGATTCACTAAATGTTATATCAAAACTTTCAGTATTGTCTGATGTAACTGTTCCTGCTACTGCAAATATCAATAATACTATATCACAGATCAAGACAATAAACCCTGACTGTGAAATTACAGTTCTGGCTTTATATAATCCGTTTGATGGTATAAGCATTTCAGATCAGAGCCTTAATATGATAAACTCTTTTGCAGCTCCTATCATCAATACATTTAACAACAAACTTAAATTGATGAATGGAATAAAAATTGCACCTGTATATGAATACTTTAAAGGCAATATATATGCATACACCAATATGACAGACTCAGATGTTCATCCTAATGATGCAGGACATATTAAAATAGCAGCAGCCATACTGAGCAATATCACAGGCGAAAACGTAAATACTGTTTTAGGAAAAATATTAGGAAAACTTACTCCACAGCAGCTTGCTGCCCTTCCTTCACAGCTTAAGGATGGTATAGAAATTATCGAACCTCAGGTTACAACAGCAGCGCCGGCAACAACCACTACCACATCCGCTTCAGCAACAACTGCCGCTTCTACCTCAATAAATCCTTCATCTTCTGTTGTTTCAACAACAACACAAGTTCCTGTTGCAACATCTGTAACAGCAGCTTCTGCAGCACAAAGTGCATTACCTGCTGACACATCCATCACATCAGTTTCAACAACGGTCTCTTCAAAAATATCTTCTTCAGCAACTGCTTTAAAAACCACCACTAAAACTACTGTAAAACAGAGTCCTTCAACATCAGATAATGGAGTCAGCGGAGCAGTTATATTTATAGGACTTTTAAGTACTGCTGCAATTGTATTTACAGCTTCACGCAAAAAGGAAAATAAATAACAGATACACCTATCATTAATATAAAACATGTCACTCAAATTATACTATTAACCTGAATTATTCACCAAGCGCCATAGCTGTGTAAATAATTTCTAATTTTGAGAAA
>CALMUA010000048.1 GCA_937872775.1 uncultured Ruminococcus sp. | reverse complement strand
AGTCGTTTATTACAATTATACTCAAAAATCAATGGCCGTTAGGCCAATTTACAAATTGTTGCCTATAATATATAATTGTTGAAAAATATTAAAAAAACAGATATATTTTCTATATCTATTTTTTATTTTTTCTAAGACAATTTTTAACAAAAAGGAGTATTAAATGAGAGAAAAGATTGCGGTAATTGGAATTGGATGCGTGTTTCCGGATGCTTCAGATTTCACAGAATATTGGAGAAATATTATTGAACGGAAAAATTCGATAAAAGATATTTCTGGTCAGTTCTGGAATGAAGCCGATTTTTATGATCCGGATCCAAAGGCTTTGGATAAGATGTACTGTAAAATGGGTGCTGTTGTTGATCCGATAGAATTTGACTCAATGGAATTCGGCATGTCACCTAAGGTAATGGAATCAACCTCTGTTGAACAGCTGTTTGCGCTTATCACGGCACGACAGGCATTAATAGATGCCGGTTTTTACGGTGAAGGTGCAAGACCGTTTAACAGAAAGAAAACAGGTGTTATTGTTTCTGCTATTATAGGGGAAAATGCATTTTCATTGTCTCATAGAACTGAAATACCTAAAATAGAACGAATATTACATAATAATGGTGTACCTGATGATATAATAAAAAGAGTAATTAAAAGATATAGAGAATCGCTTTGTGATTGGACTGAGGATTGTAATCCGGGATATATTCCTAATGTAGTAGCCGGAAGAATTGCAAACAGATTTGATTTAGGCGGAACTTCGTGTTGTGTGGACGCTGCATGCGGAAGCAGCCTTGCAAGTCTTAAATTTGCTGTAGATGAGCTGCAAAACGAAAATTGTGATATGATGATTGCAGGTGGTGTAAATCTTGATTCTTCGCTACTTTCGTATATTTCTTTTTGTAAAACTCCGGCTATATCAAAAACAGGTAAAATAAAACCTTTTGATAAAGACGCAGACGGTATGATTTGTGGTGATGGAGTCGGACTTGTAGTTCTTAAACGATTATCTGATGCACAGCGGGATAATGACAAGATTTATGCTGTTATAAGAAGCGTCGGAACTTCAAGCGACGGCAGAGCAAAGAGTATATATGCTCCAAGTAAAGAGGGGCAGATCAGGGCACTGAACGCTGCTTATGATAAGGCGGAAATATCAACCGATGCAGTAGGGCTTATTGAAGCACACGGAACCGGTACTGCAGCAGGGGATTCATGCGAGGTAAGTGCAATATGCGAAACTTTTAATAAAGATTCAAATAAACGTGATATTATTATAGGAAGTGTTAAAAGTCAGATAGGCCACTTGAGAATGTCAGCAGGCATAGCCGGATTTATAAAAACTGTCCTTGCACTGCACGAAAAAGTATTACCATCATCTATTAACGTTGATAATATAAATAATACAATACTTAATTCAAATTTGTGTGTATTATCAAAGCCAAAGGCATGGACAGTCAATAAAAATCGTCCGTTAAGAGTTGCGGGAGTCAGTGCATTCGGATTTGGAGGTACGAACTTTCATGTTGTTGCCGAGGAGTATCAGTCAGATTATGATAAGCCATACAGAATAACGCCTTCGTATATGGGCGTTATGATATCCGGAGCAGATAATCAGGAGCTTATTGATAAAATAAAATTATTGTGCAGCAAGACAAAGGAAAATCCAAGAGAGTGGTTTGATTCATCATACAGATATCATAAGGTTTTAAAAAATAATATTTGCCGTCTTGCCTTTGTGGCAAAGAACGCTGATGAAGTAATAACCAGGTGTCAGTCTGCTATCCGCTTTCTGGAGAATTCTTCGGAATTATCATGGGTAAATGATAATATAGCATACAGCAGAAAGCCTTTAAACAGGAATAACAAGGTAACTGTACTGTTTCCCGGGCAGGGAACACAGAAAATAAATATGTTTTCGGAAATAGCTATGAACTATCCGGAAGTGCGTAAGTCTATCGAATTTGCCGACAACATTTTAATTGATAATGGAGCAAATCCGGTATCAGAACTTGTGTATCCCCATTGTCAGACAGACGATGAGTTAAAAAATGCTGAAGAACTGCTTCAGAAAACAGGTAATACCCAGCCTGCATTAGCCTCATTGAGTTCAGCTCTTTATACTGTTGCAAAAAGCAGAGGTCTGAAAGCAGATAGCTTTATAGGCCATAGCTTTGGTGAACTTGTCGCTTTATGGGCAGATGGTCTGATGGATGATCAGACACTTATAAAAATATCCCTTGAACGTGGCAGATTAATGTCTCAGGTTGATGAAAATATGTCAATGACAGCAGTTATGACTGATAAGGCTACGTTAGATAAAATATGCAATGGTTTTGACAAGGTATATATTGCAAATCAAAACAGTCCTAAACAAATCGTTATTTCGGGTGAAGCTGCCCAGCTTGAAAAAATATCAGAGAAACTCAGTGCACTTAATATTAAGTCCGTAAAATTAAACGTAGCATCTGCGTTTCACTCACCTTTTATGAATAATGCTTCCAAGGAATTCGGAAAATATCTGAATACTCAAAATATTTTATCGGGCAGCGGAAAAGTAATTTCAGATTTTAACAATGAATATTATCCTGTTAATGATAAAGAAAAGGTATGTGAATTTCTTGAAAAACAGCTCGTAAATCCGGTGAAATTTACAACAGCTGTTGAGAAAGCCTATAAGGAAGGTTCAAGGGTTTTTGTAGAAATAGGAAACGGGAAGGTGCTCTGCAACTTTGTAAATGATATTCTGAATGATAAGGAATGTGAAGTTATTGCAGCTGTTCCGGATAAAAATAAAGACAGCTTATCCCAGTTTGAATTTGCTCTTTCAAGACTTGCTGTACTTGGTATAGATATCAGTGATGATATGTACAGGGTTATTCCGGATGAAAGATTTGTATTAAAGAAGACAAAGACATCGTATACAGTAAATTCAGACGTATTTTATTTACCGGAAAAGGAAAAAAGGGTCAGAGAATCTGAAAAAATTATTGATAAATCGCAGGATATGCTGAAAACTGAGGCGGAGCCTGTTAATAAAGCACAAGTTAAAGATAATTTTCAGAATGAGAAATCAATTAATATGGGTATGGTGAATAATATGAAGGTGAGCAATGAAAATGTTCAAAGTATTCAGACAATTAATGCTGAAGTGTTTTCTAAGTTTATGGATATTCAAAATGAACAGATAGATGCAATATCAAGACTTTTTGAAAAAAGCAATGCAAAATCAGAGACGGATAAGAAAAATATTATGGATTGCATCAGTGTATTTCAAAACAACAGTATGAAAGCATTTGAAACATATTTTAGAAATCAGACAAATGAAGCAATTACAAGTAATGACATGTCTATTCGGGCTAATACAGAAAATGTACCGGTACAGAATAGCAGTCTTAAAACAGAGGAAGAACGAAATACGGAATTTGTAGTTGAAAAAGTACCAGTAAAAAAGAATGTAGATATTCATAAAATAGTGTTGGATACAATAAGCGATAAAACAGGATATCCGGCAGATATGATTGAGCTTGATATGGAGCTTGAGGGTGATCTTGGAATAGACTCGATAAAGCGTGTTGAATTACTTTCTGAAATCAATACGGCTTTGGGCGAAATTTTTACGCAGGATGATGTAGAAGCCCTTGCATCTATCGGAGTAATTAAGGACATTGAAGAGTATCTGGATAATCGGTTAAATAATTTGTCAATATCAGAAGAAAGAGACAATGAAAACTCATCGGTGAAATCTAATAATGTTCAGGACGTTGTAATAGATGTAATAAGTGATAAGACGGGATATCCGAAAGATATGATCGAGCTTGATATGGAGCTTGAGGGTGATCTTGGAATAGACTCAATAAAACGTGTTGAAATATTTTCAGATATAAATGAAATCGTTGGATGTAAACTGACTGCAGAAGATACGGAAAATCTGTCTGAGCTTATGAGCATAAATGACATTGTTGATTTTATCTCCGCTAAGGTCTGATAATACAGGAGAGGCTTCAAATGAATAATCAAAAAAATAAAAATGTAATTAACAGTGGAGTTGAAACTCTTGAAAATTATTGGAATCAGCAGAACATCAGGATAAATATACTGGAGCAATATGTTGAAAATGGCGGGATAATTTCAGAAAGGGTAAATGATATTACATCGTATTTTGAGAAAGCCAATTCAGATTCGTTCAGTAAATTTCTTGATGCACAGGCAAAGCTTTTAAGTCATTTATCTGAAAATAGTGTTATAAAGTCTGATATTCCTGCAGAAATTGAATTTCCTTTTGAAAACAATACTTCTGCTGCTGAAAATCCGGACGCCGATAATAATGCTGTTCTTTCGCAGATAGATATAAATGATTCTGAAACAATAAAGCGATATGAGATTAATTTAAAAAGATGTGAGAAATCTGATTATTCGGAAAGCTGTCTGCCAGAACAGGGTACTGTTATTGTTTTCGGGAAAAAGGATAAATATGTTGACGCTCTTGGCAGATATCTGACACTGCATGGACTTAAGCCTTATATTATAAGCGATATTTTTGATGAAGCTCAGGCTGAAGGATATATTTCATCAATTAAATCCCAGATATCTGGTTTGATAATAGCCGCCAATTTTCATTACAAAAGCGGCAAAGATTCCGGATACTATGATTTTATTATGTCGTCATTTTATATAACAAAATATTTTTCAAAATATGTACATGACGGAAATTGTAAGAATACGCCGCTTATGCTCTTTACAACATTCCTTGACGGCAATTTGGGAATAACAGGTGAATCTGAGGATTATGCATATGGTAGTTTTAACGGCATTGCTAAAACACTGTCTATTGAATTTAAAGAAACAGCCCATATTAAGTTGATAGATTTCAGACCTGATACCCAGCCCCAGAAATACATAGAGCTTATAGATGACGAGCTTAAAATAAATGATATTTATCCTGAAGTCGGACGTACTCCTGATGGAATGCGTTTTTATCCTGGTGCAGATCTGACACCGTATGTAGCTTGTAAAAATATGTGTAATATAACGCCGGACGATATTATTGTTGTATCGGGAGGTTCAGGAGGTGTAACATCTGAATGTATACTTGAGCTTGCCAGAGCCGTAAAGTGCACATTTGTTATAATCGGACGTGCAGAAATAAGTAATGAAAACAGCGATGATGCCGGGACGTCAAAGATATCTGAACTTAAGGATATGAAAACACTTATTGCAAGACGCTTTAAGGAAAACGGAATAAAAGGTTCGTTTGCGGACATAGAGCGTAAGGCAAAAGCTATTCTTGCTCAGAGGAGCATAATTAATATACTTGATAATATTGAGGCTACAGGTAATAATGGTATATATTATTCATGTGATGTAAATAATGCAGAACAGACCCGGGATGTAATGAAAAGAATTCATGAAGAGGTAGGGAAGGTAAGCGGTATAATTCATGGGGCAGGTGTAGTATGTGATTCAAAAATATGGAGGAAGGATACTGAAAGCTTTAAAAAGGTATTTGATACAAAATATCGGGGCCTTAATAATTTAACAGATAACGTTGATAATAATTCATTAAAAGTGCTTGTTATGTTCAGCTCTATTGCGGCGTACTTTGGAAGTGACGGACAGATAGATTATTCAGCCGGAAATGAATATATTGATAAATATGCATATTATTACAGAAGAAAACATCCTCAGTGCAGGGCACTTGCAATAAATTGGGGTGCATGGGACGGAGGTATGGTAGACGATACTTACAAAAAAATACTTGCTGAAAGAGGATTTATATTAATACCGTTAAAGGTTGGTGCAAATTATTTTAAAAATGATTTTATAAAGGGTTTGCCGTCAACACAGATTATGATTTCTCATTCAGCAAAATATCAGTGATAAGTATTATAGGAGGAGAGAAAAAAATAATGTTATTAAATTTAGCTATAATACGCATAGGAATCTCTGTTGGTGACATTGACAGCTGTGAGAAATTAATAAACAGCTTTATAAGTAATGATTTTAAATTAAAAGGCGAGTCAGAAAAGAATTCAGAAAAGATTGCATTGATGTCGGCTTTTAAAGAAATTGATACAAAATCTGTTACTGTTATTACGGATAATGAAATTCCCCAGGAATATAATATTTCAACACAGATTATTGAAAATTCATTTGAAATAATGATATGTAAGGCAAGGGATATTATTACTTCAGGCAAAAGCGATATGGTTACGCTGGTGTGTCATTCTGAAGATGGATGTATTGCCATAACAGTAGCCGAAAATGCAGAAGACAGAGCGTCAAAAGCTGTTTTTACAGAGCTTGCGGAAAATACAACAGGAAATAAAAGATATTATTTATTGTCTGAACAATTTTTAAATGCTGTTATATCAACTATAGAAGCTGAGCTTTCATTGGATTTATGTGATAATTCAGGAAAATATCTGTGCATCAGTAATGAGAAAAACAAGAGAATAATTCTCCTGAATAATTCAGAGGTGACTGTTATCAGCCCTGGTAAGCATCTGAGAGAAAAGTTCGCAACGCAAAGATATATAATACCTCTTTATTTTAATTCATCTGATGATGCACAGTTAAAACTTAGAAAACTTAAATCAGATATTTCACAGAACAATATTTATGATATTTCGTTAAAATATTCAGAGGAGCTCAAAAGCAGAAGTGCAGACTCCTGCACAATAGTATTTTTAATAAGAAATTATGAGGAACTGGAACTTCAGATAAATGATATTCTTGGACTTTCCGACAATCTTATGACTGATAATTTCAGATGGTCAGATAAGACGGGTTCATTTTATATAAAAAACAGCCTCTTAAAACCTAAAATAGTATTCATGAATCCGCCTGGAGGAATGTTTAAGAAAAATATTTTTTACAAATTTTATTCTATGCTCGGCGGAATGCAGGTAAGCGACGGAAGGCAATATTTTCATTTGCTGCAAAGCAAAAATGAAATGCAAGACAGGTATTTGTTTGAGGTTGCTGTTACATACATTACAATGATTCTGATGAGTTCAATAGGCATTTCTCCTGATTTGCTGTCCGGAGCAAGTATGGGAGAACTTGCGTTTATATCGTCTCATAAGATAATTAAAATTAAAAAAGAGGGGAATACAGAGGACAATTTGAAGTTTGCGCTGAAAGGTATTAACGATATATTATGTGAGGTGCTTGAAAATCAGGAAAAAGAATCAGAAGAATACTTCGGATACAAAATAGCAAACTTGAGTAAATGGTACTTAAAATGTGATTATATCAAGGCAGCAGCTCTGATTGAAAAGTATAATGATGTATTCATAATAATAATAGGTTCTCCTGAAAGTGTTATTATTTGTGGTGAAAATTTATCATGTACAAAAATAATAAGGGAGCTTGGCTGTGTCGCAATACCGCTTGGCGATGCGGCTTATGTTCATACTCCTATATTAAAAAATAAGTCTGAACTGATAAAAAGAACTATTGTAGATAATAAAATATATATGGATATTTCCGAATACGGCTGTAAAGTATTCAGTACATATTTCAGAGAATATATTGATAATACAAGTGAAATGCTTGCTGATAATATAACATCAATAATTATTGAAAAGGTGGATTATGCGTCAGCTGTAAGTGCACTTTATGATAAATGCGATGCACGTATATTTATTGATCTGAGTACAGGCAGGCTTGCAGGTACGTGGGCGAATGAAACGCTTGAGAGCAAACCGGGAAGTGAAGTTATATCAATATTTGATGATAGCTTTTCATGTGATTATCTGCTTGATATATGTGCAAAGCTTTTGTCGTTTAATGTATCATTTGATTATCAGAAGCTGCTTTCAATGTTTGAATTTATCAAGTCGTCCGAAAAAACAGTACCAGACCAGAAGATAACAGAACAGTTATCTATAAAGCAAAGGACGGAACAGTCAAATATAGAGCAAAAGAATAATAATATCAAAATCGTTGAAGAGATGAATAAAACTCTGGATTTCAGCAACGAAATAAAGCAGTGTGTGCTTAAACAGCTGGAAAACAATAAAAATGCATATAAAATATATCTTGAGTCTCAAAATCAGTTATATAAGCAGGCTATTTACAGCTTGGATAACAGAAATAATTCATCAGAAAACAAAGTCTCTCAAAAGAAAGAATATCTCTGGGATAGAGATGAAATCATAACTATGACAGATACATCAATGTCAGCGGTTCTCGGTGATAGATACAAGCAGGCTGATGAATACCCTATAAGAGCAAGAATGCCGCTTCCTCCGTTTTTATTTATTTCAAGAATTATCTCTATAGATGCCGAATTCGGTAAATTTCAACCGTCGCAAATAGTTGCTGAATATGATCTTGATAAGGATTGTGTGCTGAAAACCGGTAATAATCAGATTTCACAGCTTGTTATGTCTGAAGCAGGGCATATAGGGATATTTCTTATGGCATATATAGGCCTTGATATAATTTCAGGTGGAACTTTGTCATACAGAGCCCTTGATAGTTCACAGACATATTATAGTGAACGGCCGCTTTGCGTAGGTGATACGATCAGAACTGTGTTTAAAATACATAAATTTGTTAAGAATGGTTCAACGGCAATAGCTTTTTATTCATATGACAGCTATAATGGTGATGAACTTGTTTCATCAAATGATGGGTGTGGTGGCTTTTTCACCAAAAGCGAGCTTATGTCAAATAAGGGCATAATAAATACTTCAAAGGAAAAGATAAATATACCATCAAAAGAATTTCTTCATTTTAAAACGTCAGAAAAAAGAAGCTATCCCGATGATAAAATCAGGAGCTTTTTTAAAGGTGATTATCAGCAGTGCTTTGACATTGGCACGAAAATTTCATTAAAAGAAAAATACTATATTTCTGACAATATAAAAATGGTTGACCGTGTTACCGAAATTGATTATAATGGGGGTATGTATAAATGCGGTCTGATACGCGGAGAAAAGAATATTACTCCTGATTTATGGCCGTTTAAGGTGCATTTTAAAAATGACCCTGTGTTTCCTGCGACACTCATGATTGAGGGAATAACACAGCTGTATATGATTTTATTTGCACATTCCGGAATTCTCGGGCGTTATAAAAATACTAATGTAATTATGAGTAAAAATCAAATTTTAAAATCAAATTTCAGAGGACAGGTCAGAAAGGAAAACAGTTTATTAAAATATGAAATTCATATAAAGGATACTGTCGAAAGTGAAAACAATATATATATAAATTGTGACGCCAAAATTTATAACAATGAAATTCAAGTAATCAAAATTGAAAACTGTGGCTTAAAAGTTTTTGACGATACTTCAAATAATTAAAAAAAGGTGAGTAAAAATGACTTTGGTAAACAGAAATAATAGCTGTGATATTTTATCAAATGAAAAATACACAAAGCTTTATGTGTATAATATTGATAATCAATTAGAAATATCTGATGAGCTGTTGGATGATAAAAATCTATTATACGTTATACCTAATATTAATGCAGAAAATTTCGGTGATAAATCATTCAAAGAGGAACATAACGCAAAATATGCATACTGTGCAGGTGCAATGGCCAATGGCATTGCTTCTGCCAAAATGGTAATAGAACTAGGAAAAAACGGATTTATAGGATCATATGGAGCAGGCGGATGTTCTATAGATAAAATCTCTGAGGATATTGACAGAATACAGTCGGCACTTAATAGAAATCAGCCGTACATGATAAATATGCTGAGTAACAGAAATTCAGATATGGAAATGGAACTTGCCAGGTTGTTTATAAAAAAGAACATAAAATTGGTTGAAGCTTCCGCATATATAAAAATGTCAGAGGCACTGGTGTATTATCGCCTGAACGGTATCAGATCCCTGGAAAACGGTGAAATAGAAATTCCTCATAAAATAATGGCTAAAATCTCAAGAGAGGAAGTTTTAAATAAATTTGCATCTCCTCCGGATAAAAAAATAGTCAGCTCGTTGCTGGCTAAAGGATTGATTACCGATAATGAGGCAAGTTTGTCGGAAAGGATACCTATGGCTGATGATATAACAGTAGAAGCTGATTCCGGAGGACATACTGATGCACGACCGCTTGTCTCAATACTTCCTGCATTGATTTCATTAAAAAACAGGCTTCAGGATAAATATAAGTATCAAAAACCGATACATATAGGTGCCGGAGGTGGTATAGGAACAGGACTTTCTGCTCTTGGTGCATTTGAGCTTGGAGCGGAATACATTGTAACCGGTTCGATAAACCAAAGCTGCGTTGAAGCAGAAACATCAGATTATGTAAAACAGCTGCTTGCCGAGGTGTCTATGGCTGATATTGCAATGGCACCATGTGCCGATATGTTTGAGCTTGGTGCAAAGGTTGAGGTTTTAAAGAAAAAAACAATGTATCCGCAGAATGCGCAGAAGCTCTATGAATATTATATTAAATACAAATCGTTTGATGATATTCCGGAAGATGATAAGCAAAAAATAGAAAGGCGTATATTAAAAAATACTTTTGATGAAATATGGAGCTGGACAAAAGAATATTTTGAAAAAGTAAATCCTGCACAAATAGAAAAGGCAGAAAAAAATCCATCATTTAAGATGGCCCTGGTATTCAGATGGTATTTAGGAAATTCATCAAGATGGGCTGCAGCCGGCGATTTATCGCATTCAACAGATATGCAGATATGGTGCGGGCAGTCTATGGGGGCATTTAATTTATGGACAAAAGAAACTCCGCTTGAAAAACCATCATATAGAAAAGTTGCGTCTGTAGCAGAAATAATTATGAAAACGTGTGCCTATGAATATATGAAGTCCATGTGCATACGTATGGGAGCAGGGGCAGATATGTTTAATGAGAATCCACTTGACAGATTTATACAGATGTGATTCCTGTGAATAAAGGAACATTAAGCTTCTGACTTGATATAAATGCACATTTATTATCAAGTTCAGATAAGTCTTCAGGTCTGTCTACTGATAAACTTACTGGCGTTTCAATTTTTATTAATACAAGTATCACCTCCGGATTTGATACTTGTATTATACCTGATTTCTGTAAATTTTTATATGATGATTTTTGATCATTATTATATCATTTATAGAACTTACATATATAAAAAGGAATAAGAGATGAAAAAAGAGATAGCTGACTTATTATTATGTCTTGATTCAGAAGATATTGAGGAAAGAAGGTGGACTCTTACTGATATTGCCATGTTTCTTGAAATGAATACGTATATTTTAAATGGAGGGCGAAGTGTTTTAAGCTTAAAACAGTACGAGTACTATTTAGATGAAGATCTTATTTCAATAAGGTTGGGTATTGAAGAACATGCTGAGTTAATTGCTGAGCTAATTAAAAGGATACGTGCTAAGGACGAGCTTAGCTCATCAATGTTTTGGGCAATTGGTAAAGCATACCCTACAGTTGGATTGCCTAAGCTGATAGAAATCATCAAATGCAGTTGGGATACATTTGATAAGGACATGTCTTATCAATCAATTATTGCATTAGATAACTTTATTATTTTCTACATGGAGAAAGGCTTGAAGTCAAAGCTTTTATCGATGGAGAAAGAGGTCATTAATTTTCTCCGGAACAAATGTGAATCAGCTGATGAGAATTTGGCAGAAAATGCAGAAAGGGTGCTTTGCAAATTAGGAATAAATTAAATTTGAATTGCTTCTATTATATTTTTTTGAGTGTAAGGTGTCAAGTTTTATTGTACTACATCATTTGATAAGGACATGTCTGGTCAATCAATTATTGCATTAGATAATTTTATTATTATCTACATGGAGAAAGGCTTGAAGTCAAAGCTTTTACCGATGGAGAAAGAGGTCATTAATTTTCTCCGGAACAAGTAGCCTGTATTTCTTATTTAGGTGATAATATCACAGAAGTTGTCGTTCAGAAAAGGTATAATATTAAAAAAAAATGGAGGTGCCGGTATGAACGAAGTCAAAAGAATGTCACGAAAGGCACAAGTTGACGAAAATCTGTGTGTTGCCTGTGGCTGCTGTTTGAAAATATGCCCTTTGGGTGCTATCACGATTTTTAATGGAATAAGGGCAATCATTGATGAAACCAGATGTGTGGGATGCGGTAAATGTGCAAAGGAATGTCCTGCATCTGTCATTGATATTATAGAGGTAAATGTATGAAAAAGAAATGGTATGACTATCTCTGGATTGTATCCCTTTCATATCTGATTCTTGGTTTTTTCAACATTATGTTTGCGTGGCTGGGACTGCTTTGCTTTATTATCCCACTAATTATTTCAACGGTTAAGGGAACGAAAGGCTATTGTAACCGTTACTGCGGAAGAGGACAGCTGTTCGGTTTGTTGGGTGGGAGATTCGGTTTGTCAAGGAATCGTGATATCCCGAAATGGATGAAAAGTAAGTGGTTTCGATATGGATTTCTTATCTTCTTTTTCCTGATGTTTTTCCTGATGTTATGGAATACCTATCTGGTATTTGCCGGAGCTTCCGATTTAAAACAGGTGGTAACACTGCTATGGACATTCAAACTGCCATGGCACTGGGCATTTCACGGTACTATAATTCACTCCGGTGCTGCACAGTTTGCTTTTGGGTTTTATAGCGTAATGCTTACATCCACAGTACTTGGATTTGTCACTATGATTCTTTTCAAACCCCGTAGCTGGTGCGTTTACTGCCCTATGGGAACTATGACACAGTTAATCTGCAAAATAAAAAACAAGGAGTGATTATATGAAACGATTGATTTATATAATGCTCAGTTTGCTTTTGATGGCCGGATGTGCTCCCAAAGTTCTGAGCAACGGCTATAAGCAGATAAGTATGAATGAAGCCGTTGAAATGATGTCAGAGGAAACAGATTATATTATCTTAGATGTACGTACCAAGGCAGAATATGAGGAAAAGCATATCCCCGATGCAATATGTATTCCTAATGAGGATATCGGAACAGAGCCTCCTGATGCACTCATTGATAAGGAACAGCTGATTTTCGTATATTGCCGAAGCGGTAATCGTAGTAAGAAAGCTTCTCAGAAGTTAGCCGATATGGGATACACAAATATTATGGAGTTCGGCGGAATAAACGACTGGCAGGGAGAGGTTGCAAGACCAAAAGCACAGATTCTGACCATGCTGTAAAAAGAGAAGGATACCGTTATGGTATCCTTCTCTGAGCATTTATATCAGGCTTTTTAGTTTGTTTATGTCTGTAATCTCAATAGTACCACGTGTAAGGTGAACAATCCCTTCATTCTGGAAATATCGGAGCATTCGTGTTACTACTTCTCTCGGATTTCCTAAGTGGTTGCCTATTGCTTCATGAGTGGTTTTCAGTACAGGATTGTCTTCTAATTCACTTTCGTGCAATAAAAATTCTGCAAGACGCTTGTCAAAGCTCTTCCAAAGCACCTGTTCCATCAGCCACATGACATCAGAAAAACGAGTTGCCATAACCTCATTGGTGTAATTTGAAACAGTTGCAGACTCAGCCATAAGTTTCTTGTAGATATCTGCAGAAATCACCCAGAGTTCTGAGTCTTTTTCTGCTTCTATGGTAATCTCAAACTGGATGCTGTTCATCATACAGTAAGCAGAAAACAAACACATATCCCGTTCAAAAAGACGATATATAGTAATCTCCCGTCCCTCATCCGAGAGAATGTAAGCACGCAGCTGTCCGGAACCAATCAGTAACAATCCGGTGCAATCCACGCTTCCGTTGTGGATGATTGTACCTTTTTTTACGCTGCGAGGCGTTGCATTTTGTTGTAATAACTGTTGTTGTGATGCGGTCAGTTTATTCCAGATTGAAAAATATGCAGATAAATTCATTGTTTCTCACCTTAGTTATATATGAAATTTACAAAAGGCACTTGACTTTAGTTCTGAATCGTACTATAATTATAGCATCAGTAGCAATTAATGTCAAGGGAGGATTCCATGTATCGTAAGCAGATGCAACAGATAATCTTCTGCTGTATATGAAAAATTATAAGAATATTGCACAGAAATTTTTAAACTTCACAAAAAAACATTAAGGAGATATTTACAATGAAATCAAAATTTTATATTTGTCGCCATTGTGGTAACCTGATAGGTATGATTAATAATGCAGGTGTTCCTATGGTGTGCTGCAGCGAAAAAATGGAGGCACTTGAGCCTAATACTGTAGAATCCAGTGGTGAAAAGCATATTCCCGTTTTGAAAATTGAAAACAATACCCTGACTGTAGACATTGGCTCTGTGGAGCATCCTATGCTTGATGAACATTATATACAGTGGATATATATGGAGACGGAAAATGGTGGTATGCGCAAAGGTCTGAATCCTGGTGATAAGCCACGTAGTACATTCTGTATTGGAGATGATAAGCCGTTGGCTGTCTATGCTTACTGCAATCTCCACGGCCTTTGGAAAACAGAATTATAATATTTTAAACATTAAGGCGGTATCGTAAAAGCGGTACCGCCTTTTGTGATTTCATCACGGAAACAAAGAGAGAAAATCAGTATAATATATATATACATCTTTCCAGTGCAGAACTGGAAGATGTATATAACGGTGAACTATCTGGCACAGATACAATAAAAGAAAGAGAGGATATTATTATGAAACAAAAAATGAAAAAATGGCTTAGCATTCGTACGTTATTATTCACCCTTTTAGGTATGCTTGCGGGATATCTGTATTACCGCTTTGTCGGATGTGTCAACGGAACGTGTTTTATTTCATCTGATCCCGTAATATCCATGATATATATGGGGCTGCTGGGATTTCTGATCTCCGGTTTGTTTGGTAAAGGGTCATGCAATATGGAGTAGATTTTCTTGAGGAGATTATAATCTTAATTTCTTGTGTCTGCTTCCTTTTCTACTTTTCTACATTACTTACTTTAAAGGCGGCGGATGAGATAATTCTAAAACATTCAGGGGTGTTATTTTACTATTTTGTATATAAAAAAAGTTTAGCCACGCAGCGTGATAACTGCGTGGCTATTGAGTTTTATGGAGATTGTACAGAAATTTTAACCTGTGAACTGATCATTATCAAAATCCAATCAAGGTTTTTTTGATTTTATCTGATATAGATCAAATGCCCTGATAACCTGGACAACAATTGTTAGTTTTTTCAGAATGATATAGTATAATATGTATTTTAGGTATTCTACAAACTACATATTAACGTTCTGTAATTTAAATAGGTTGGCTTTTTGCCAAAGAATCATCTCTCATTTTTGAGATGAACAAGGTACATTCGAGTACCATCTGATAAACTGCATCTTCCTTACCAGTGACCATCATATCTTCCATAATATTCTGAAGAACAATTCCAAAAAATATTGGCCATTCACATGGGCTTTTACAATATTCACTCGTCATGTTTTCGAAGATTCCGTCCCAGCAGACCTTAATCAACTTATATACTTCATCCGGTGAATAGGAGTTCCAGATTTTATAATTATCATCTCCAATCACCGAAACAGCGTGCGTTATGGATGGTCCCGGATCAGGTGCTTTCTTTCCTGTTTTATGTTCATATATACCGTTAATAAACGATAATACTGAACTTTTGTTTTCGAGCAGATAAGCATTCACTTTATCACCCAAATAATAATTTCTTCCGGATTTCGCTCCAACAACAACATACTGTTCATTATTTGCCATCACCGCCCTTTGGCAGGCATATCCTGCAAGCCCAGCCGAATACAGCAGGAGTATGTCTGTATCTGTCTTAAGAACTGTTTTCAGCATTTGAATGGTATTTCCAGCATGAGAACTTAGTCTTTTTAAAACCTCCTGCAGATCATCCGGAGTGGTCTTTGCATCTGATTTTTGACGTGATAAATCAGGTGAAACAGTTTTCTCTTCTTTTTTAAAAAAGTTCATATGTTACCTCCATAACTTTTGATTTATAGATGATTTCATTATAACGCAATTTATTCCATAATTCAATACATATCCCGACGGTAATGAAAAATTTGTGTGTTTGATGAAAGCAGATCTCTGATGATGTTTTCGTATTTTGAGACTTTTGAAATTTTCTTACGATGTTTGCTCTTTTCAAATCCACTAAGATATTTATTTACTGTTCGTCAGTCTACATTTAACTGACGAGCTATTTCTGATTTATTTATTTTTAAATTATTCTGTTCCATAAAACTCCCAAGTTTGTTTTGAAATTGTCAATATTACTTGACAAATTTTTATCCAAAATTCTGAGCGTTTATGCCGCAAAAGCCATTTTACAACGAGAAGGCAATGTGATAGGCTGATAGCCAGATAGCAGAGCCTTTAGGCGTGCTTGCCGCAGCTGGCAGAATATCGCATTGACAGAGGCTCATTGTCAAGTGGACCGTGGAATAAATGCGTGCCTATGCACTAACTTTGGCAGATTCATAATATCGTGTCCTCTTTATTGCCGGAGGAAGTCCATCGTTAGCAGAACAGCTTCTTCTGTTATTCCAATAGCTCATGTAGTATCTCCAGATCATTGTCCTGAGTTCAGCTCACGTGTAATCTTCTGACTTTCTGTTTCCGATGTAGAACAGTTCTTCCTTCATTCTTGCCCACATGCTTTCGCATCGTGCGTTATCGTGGCATCGTCCTCTTGAACTATTCATGCTTTGAATCAGATTGTTCTTCCTTATTGCAGCTCTATACATCTGATTATTGTGCGGATACTATATATTAATTATTATCATATGTTAATGACAAATAACAATAACTAGTGTAAAATGTAGTAAGTGAAGGGGGCAAATAATATGAACGTATATTTAGAGCAGTTGAAAAAAGCTATTGAGGTATATGCACCAAATATTGAAAAAGAACACGTAGAGAGTTTCTTGCAGATAGCTAATTATAAAAAAATAAAAAAAGGAGAAATTCTCGTTCATATAGGTGATTCTCCTAAGGAATTGTATTTTATAATTTCTGGGCTTGTTAGAAGCTATTATATTGATATAAACGGAAATGATGTCACGCGGTATTTTATCACAGAAAATTCATTCTGTTGTGCTGAAATGTTATTGATGAAAAAGCCCTTTGACTGCTGTTTTGAAGCATTGGAAAACTGCAACCTGCTGTGTTTTGATGGAAGTAGTTTTAAATCTCTGACAAGTCAGAATATTAACTATATGAAAGCCTATATTAGCGCCCTCGAACAAAGTCTTATATATAAGATTGAACGTGAAAACAGTTTTCTTTTAAAAAGCGCTGTAGAAAGGTATCTTGATTTTAAGAAAATACACTTGGACCTTGAGAAGAGAGTAAATCAATCACATATTGCCTCATATCTAGGAATTACACCTGTATCACTTAGCAGAATAAGAAGGACTATAAAAGAGGAAAATTAATAGAAATGAAAGAAGTGATTTTATGAAATATGTGAAATTGGATAATATTGAAATACCCCAGATTGCTCTTGGAACATGGTCTTGGGGTACAGGTATAAATGGTGGAAACAAGATTTTTGGAAATTACACAAATGAAAATGAATTGAAGAATATCTTCGACCAAGCAAGTGCATGTGGATTTACTTTATGGGATACAGCAGCAGTATATGGCATGGGGGCATCAGAAACAATACTTGGACATTGTATAAAAGACAGTAATGCAATAATTTCTACTAAATTTTCACCTTTTGCAATTCAAAGCAGAGGTGCAATGAAAAATTCTTTGGATAAAAGCTTATTACGGTTGGGAATAAGTAATGTTGATATTTACTGGATACATAATCCGAAAAATGTTGAAAAATGGGTAAATGAAATTATCCCACTTATGAAGAGTGGAAAAATTAAGTATGCAGGCGTATCAAACCATAATCTTGAAGAAATTAAACTGGCGGCCAGTATCCTCGAAAAATCAGGGTTGAAGCTTTCTGCTGTACAAAATCATTACAGCCTATTATATAGGACTTCAGAAGAAACGGGAATACTCGATTGGTGCAAGAATAATAATGTAATTTTCTTTGCATACATGATACTTGAGCAGGGTGCGTTGACAGGAAAATATAGCTTTGACAAGCCTTTTAATAGTAACACGAGAAGAGGAAAAGCTTTTCCGTCAAAAGTGTTAAAAAAGCTAGAGGGTCTCATAGCCACTTTGGGAGAGCTCGGAAACAAATACAATGCAAGCATTTCACAAATAGTAATAGCATGGGCGATTGCAAAAAATACTGTTCCAATTATCGGGGTTACAAAAAATTCTCATATTAAGGATGCAGATTCAGCTCTAAATATATGCTTAAGCGCTGATGATATAAAGGAAATTGAAAAAGCTGCAAAGTTAACAAAGATTAGTGTTAAAGCTTCATGGGAAAATGTTTTTTAAATAAGTCACTTAACATTTTTGTTTTATTAGATATCAATTTTTTTGTCTTTTAGGGAAATTGTATTATGGCATTTTTTACAGGAAAAATTATTTGCAGGGATAAATGGATTTTTGGCAACGATGGAAAACCCTTGCTATATAGTAAATATTTAAGATGATATGAGGAGAATAAATATGAGTACATTAATAGTATACTTTTCTTTGGATGGAAACACAAAGTTTATTTCTGAGAAAATATCCGAAACTATAAACGCAGACATTATTTCATTAAAAACAAGAAAAAAATATCCAACAGAGGGTTTTAAAAAATACTTCTGGGGAGGAAAAAGTGTTATTTTGGGGGATAAACCAAAACTGTCCAATGAGCATGTTGATTTGAATTTCTATGAAACAATTATTATTGGAACTCCTGTTTGGAGTGGAACATTTGCACCTCCAATTAAAACATTTCTCAGCCAGTATAAAATTGAAAACAAAAGAGTAGCTTTATTTGCCTGTCATGGCGCTGGTCAAGCTGAAAAGTGTTTTAGAAAAATTAAAGAAGCTATTCCTAAGAATGAGTTTGTCGGAGAGATTGACTTCGTTGAACCAAATAGACACCCTGAGGAAAGTGCTTCTAAAGCAGTAAAATGGGCTGAAAGTCTTGCTATCTGACTTGAATTCGTTTATAGATTAAAATATCGCTTTATTAAATATGCCTGTTGTATTGATATCAGGCATGTCTTATAATAATATATCTATTGTTATAAGTGAGAAAGGAGGAGCTCAATATGACGGTTAATACAAATAATCTTGTATCCATCACAGAAGCTAATCAGAATTTCTCAAAGGTGGCTCGCCTTGTAGATGAAAGCGGAGCTGCTGTTATTCTGAAAAACAATGTTCCACGTTATGTAATTATGGAGTTTTCAGAAGTTGAAAGGCTCCAGACTGCACCTGATGAGGACGTGAATGCAATATCCAAAAGATTGATTGAAAAAATCTGAAGGCATATAAGGAGCTTGCGAAATGATACAGCTTACAAAAAATCAGGTAGTAAGTATGCATAGCTCCTCACCATAGTATAAGTTGCCCTTATTTTTCCGACAGTTTTTTAATAGACTATACTGAAAATGCAATGTAAGATATTAATATTATACTGCATAGGATTTTAGCTGTCAATCGCTACCTTTTGTTTATGTAA
>CALMUA010000047.1 GCA_937872775.1 uncultured Ruminococcus sp. | reverse complement strand
CATAATGCATCAACACCAACTGGTCCACCATTAAATTTATAAATAATAGTTGATTTTATTGGCGTAATGATTTATAATTAGTAATGTTACTGAGTAATAAAATTCCATAATAAATAATGAAAGGAAATTAAACATGAAAGAAGATTTAACAAATCAAGAGGGATTCACTATAAAAGATATAATAGATATAATATTGAAAAAATGGATTATGATTATGGGATTTTCAATTATATCAGGTATTGTTGTTTCATTGATAACGATTTTCATGATTACACCCCAATATTCAGCTAATGCAAAATATTATGCTGCTGACAGCACAAGCCATTCACTTGGGACAAATTCATCAGAACTTATGTATCTGCAGAAACTGGTTAATACATACATACAGCTGTTCAAGACAGAGAAATTCTATGACAATGTAATAGTATGTTCAGAAGTTGATTTATCAACCCTTGAACTTAAGCAGATGATAACCGTCTCAGCAGAAGCTGATACATCTATTTTTAATGTAACTGTATCAGGAACAGATGTTGATACAATTATGAGTATCCAGAATGCAATTGCAGAATTTGCCCCTGAGATGGTAACTGATGTTACAAAATCAGGAAGGGTTGTGTTGTGTGATCCAGCTAAAATACCGTTAAAACCATGTTCACCTAATAAAATGAGAAATACTTTTGCAGGAATTGTTGCAGGATTTGTTATTAGTTTTTTTATTGCACTTGCTACAGAAATAACAAATAAGAAGATAAGTAACAAAAAGGATATAGAAAACAGATACGAACTACCTGTATTAGCTCAGATTCCATCATTTACAACTCACAGAAATAAAAAAGAAAACTCATCAAATCAAAATGCTTTTTTATGTGATATAAATAATGTTAATAAAAATGCAGCTTTTTTTGTAAAGGAAGCATATAAAATGCTAAGGACAAATCTCAGATATACATCAAACGGAAATACATGCCGTAAAGTAATTATAACAAGTCCATCTATGCAGGAAGGAAAAACTGTAACAGCTGTAAATCTCGCTGTTGCAATAGCTGAAGCGGGAAACAGGGTGCTGATTATAGACGGTGATATGAGAGACGGGCAGGTTCATACATATTTCAGAGTCCGTAATAGTTCAGGACTGAGTAATTTAATTCTTGGATCTGCAGAAATCAGTAATACTATTATAAAATACAAAGGTAATCAGAACCTTTTTATAATAACATCAGGTACAATTGATTCTGATCCTTTAGATATGGCAACAAGTGAAGAAATGACTCAGCTCATGAATAGATTATCTGAACAATTTGATTACATTATTGTTGATTCACCTGCAATAAATGTAGTTTCAGATGCAATACCGTTTTCAAAAATAACAGATGGTATAATAATGGTGGTAAGATGCGGCAGTAGTACATATAGTGATATTGAGACAGCAATTGACAGCTTTAAGCTTGTTGACAGCAATATTATAGGGTTTGTTCTCAATGATGTTTTGGTTAGTAAAAAGAAATATTACCGAACTTCAACATCAAGTGCCTGTTTACAATATAACGCATATACAGATGGTTCGTATAATAATAAAAACACTTACAATAGCAATACTTTGAAATTAAAAAGGCAAAAGCAGCTGAAGTAGCGTCTTTGCCATAAAATATTTATATAACTTGGGTATTATGCCTCCCACTTTTAAATCAGTGGGGTCTATATTACATTCATTAGGAATCAGATCTCATACTTAATATAAATGAGCAATTGCTTATTTGAAAAACACATCCGGATAACTGATTTTAAAAATCAGACTGATGAAGCAGATTTGTACAGGTTATAGTAAAATCCATGTTTTTTTATAAGCTCATTGTGATTTCCCTGTTCAATAATATTTCCGTTGTTCATTACAAGAATCAGGTCAGTATTTCTTATAGTTGAAAGACGATGGGCTATAATAAAGCTTGTTTTATCCTTCATAAGCTTTTCAAATGCCTGCTGTATTTTTACTTCTGTGCGTATATCGATGCTGCTTGTAGCTTCATCAAGAATAAGCATAGGCGGGTTGGTAAGCATTATACGGGCAATAGTAAGAAGCTGTTTCTGACCTTGTGAAAGATTCCCGCCATTTTCGCCTATCAGTGTATTATACCCATCAGAGAGACGCTTGATAAAACTATGAGCATGTGCTGCTTTTGCAGAGCTTATTATTTCATCAATTGAAGCATCAGGTTTTCCGTATGATATGTTTTCAGCTATTGTTCCATTAAATAGCCAGGTATCCTGAAGGACCATTCCGAATGAGCTTCTGAGACTGCTGCGGTTAATATTTCGGATGTCATGGCCTGAAATAAATATATTTCCGCTTGTTGTATCATAAAATCGCATAAGGAGATTTATGAGTGTTGTTTTTCCGCATCCGGTAGGTCCCACTATTGCAATTCTCTGTCCGTGCTTTATATTGATGCTTATGTCTTGAAGCAGTGGCTTATCAGGAACATAAGAGAAAAAAACACTTTCAAATTGTACTGAACCATCAGTGTCACTCAGAGAAGGCAGGTTGCTGTCATCTGATTCATTCTGGGCATCTATTACTTTAAATACACGTTCAGCCGAGGCAATAGCATTCTGAAGCTCAGAAACAACCCCTGAAATTTCATTAAAGGGTTTTGTGTACTGATTTGAGTATGAAAGAAAGCTTACAAGTGTTCCTACTGATATTCCTCCGTTTATTACACGTATTGCACCAGCCATTCCTACAAATGCATATATGAGACCATTTATAAATCTTGTTGTCGGATTTGTAAGAGATGAAAAGAAAGTGGCTTTAAGTCCTGTCTGACCAAAACTGCTGTTGAGATTATTAAATTTTTCTTCAGCAATGCTTTCATATGAAAATGCTTTTACCAAAGACTGATTTTTAATCATTTCATCAGTAAGTCCAGATAATTCACCCCTTATTTCTGACTGCTTTGAAAATGAATTACGACATAGTTTTGTTATTTTTGCAGCAGCAATAAGTGAGAGAGGAGTAAGGACAATAACAATCAGGGATATTTTTATATCAATAACTATCATAAATATAAGAGTTCCTAAAATAGTTACTATACCAGTAAAAAACTGTGTAAATGTCTGAGTCAGTGCGTCTGATATAATTTCAACATCATTGGTTGCACGGCTTACAAAATCGCCTTTGGAATTTTTGTCAATAAAGCTTATTGGTACAGTATTGAGCTTTCTGAAAAAATCAGAGCGTATATCACGTGAGGTTTTATATGAAAGGGTATTAGTGTTTCTTGCCATTATCCACTGCGATATACTGCTTGATATAACAGCAAAACAGAGAATAGTAAGTGTTTTAATAACACTGTTGAAATTTACGTTGTTTTTTCCTACAATAAAATCTATTGAATATCCTGTCAGTATTGGTACGACAAGTGATCCTGCAACACCGGTGAGTGCGAATATTATGGAAAGTATCAGATTTTTAGGATAATGTGCTGCATAGTAAAATATTCTTTTCAATGTTTTTTTCATACTATTCACCAGCCTTTTGAATTTCCAGTATTTCTGCATATATAGGACAGTTCTCAGAAAGTGACTGATGCGTTCCGAAACCCACACATTTACCATCATCAAGCACAAGAATTTTATCAGCATTTTTTAATGATGTAGCACGCTGAGATATCATTATTGTAATAGTATCACCCATATTATCAGAAATAGCTTTTCTTAGATTATAATCAGTCGTCATATCGAGGGCACTTGTACTGTCATCAAGGATCAGTATTGACGGTTCTGCTGCAATTGCTCTTGCAATTGTAAGGCGTTGTTTCTGACCACCTGAAAAGTTTTTTCCTCCCTGAAGAACAGGTGAATTTATATTTTCAGGAAGCTTTTCTATAAACTCATATGCCTGTGCAGTTTTTAAAGCTGATACAATATCCTGATCTGTTGCATTGATATTTCCCATACGTATATTTTCTGCTACTGTTCCAGATAATACAGATGCTTTTTGCGGTACAGATGCTATAAAGCGTCTTACCTGGCTTAGCTTGTAGTCTTTGATATTTTTGCCGTATATATTTATCTGACCGGCAGTTACATCATAAAATCTCGGAATAAGTCTGGCAATTGTTGATTTTCCGCTTCCTGTTCCGCCGATAATGCCGAGAGTTTCTCCTCTTTTAAGGATAAATGAAATATCTGAAACAGCATCATCTGAAGCATCAGTGTATCGGAAACATACATTTTTAAATTCAAGTTCAGGGCAATTATCTGTATATTGTATATCTTGTGTTCCGTCAGTAAGTGTTGAATTTACATCAAATACAGCAGTTATTCTGTTTGCACCGGCAATAGCCTTGTTAAAAAATATTATGAGGTTTGCAAGGACAACAAGTGAAAGTGAAATCTGAGTAAGATAATTTACAAATGCAGTTAGTTCACCCTGAGTAAGACTACCGACATTTACACGTATTCCTCCGAACCAGATTATACACGAAATGGCAAGATTCATTATCATGAAAGTTACAGGATTAAGTATTGCTGATATTTTGCTGACTATTACAGCATGTTTGCATAATTCTTCACTTGACTGATCAAATTCAGATATTTCCTCTGATTGTCTGGAAAATGACCTTATGACACGTACGCCTTCAAGATTTTCGTTTGTAAGAAGTGATATTCTATCAAGTCTTTTCTGGTTGCTTTTGTACATTGGAATTGATTTGCTCATTATTTTATAAATAATAAAGGCAATAAGAGGAGCGGTAATAAGGAAAATTGAAGAAAGCTTCAGATCAAGTGAAACAGCTGCTATTGTTGAACCTATTATCAGAAATGGTGAGCGTGTTGCAAGTCTGATAAACATATTGATTCCCGTCTGTACGGCATTTGTATCATTTGTAAGACGTGTTACAAGAGTTGATGCACCGAGTTCGTCAATTTCTGAGTGAGAAAGTGAGTTTATATGTTTATAGAGATTCTTTCTAAGAGATGTACCAAAACCAAAAGCACATTTTGCAGCAAAATACTGGCATGTGAGTGCAAATGCAAGGCCGGATACTCCGAGAAGAATCATAATAAGGCTCATTTTTACTACATATTCTTTGTCATTGTTGTATATACCTACATCAATGATTTTAGCTGTTAAAATAGGAACAGTTAGCTCAAATATAGCTTCGAGCAGTTTGAAAAACGGACCGAGAAAAAGATATTTCCTATATCCTTCAAAATATTTAAACAGTTTTTTCAATTAATGCACTTCTTTCTGAGTAATAGACAGCTTGTTATTATTATATAGAAAAATTATGACTTTATTAAGTAAAAAATTAAAAGACTCTCATATTGAAAGTCTTTTAATTGTATTGCAGTTATTTGAGTGAAACTTTATGAAAAGTTTTCTTTCCTTTTTTCAGAACAACATCTCCGGTTATTTTTATTATCTCAGAAGGATCTGTAATCTTTACATCGTTTACTGAAATGCCCCCCTGAGTAACCGTTCTTCTTGCATCACCGTTTGAAGAAGCAAGACCTGTTTTTGCCATAAGAGACAGAATGCCTATACCACCGTCAGTCAGTTCATCAGCAGAAAGTTCAGTAGAAGGCATATCAGCACTCTTACCGCCTCCTGCAAATATTTCCTTTGCAGCGTTTATGCATTTGGTTGCTTCTTCTTCACCATGTATCATCTTTGTAACTTCGAATGCAAGAATCTCTTTTGCCTTGTTAAGATCTGAACCCTGCATTGTGCGTTCCATTTCCTCAATCTGTTCAATAGGAATGAATGTAAGAAGCTTCAGGCAGTTAATAACGTCATCATCACTTACATTTCTCCAGTACTGAAAGAAATCATATGGTGAACATTTCTGAGGATCGAGCCACAGTGCACCCTTTTCTGTTTTGCCCATTTTTTTGCCTTCTTTTGTTGTGAGGAGAGTAAATGTCATTCCGTATGCTTCCTTACCCTCAACACGTCTTACAAGTTCAACACCACCCAGCATGTTGCTCCACTGATCATTTCCGCCAAGTTCCATGTTGACGCCTTTGTTCTGGTACAGATACAGGAAATCATAACTCTGCATAAGCATGTAATTAAATTCAAGGAATGAAAGTCCTTTTTCAAGACGGGTTTTAAAGCATTCCTTGGTAAGCATCTGGTTTACTGAAAAATGCTTTCCTATATTTCTTAAGAACTCGATATAGTTCATGTCAAGAAACCAGTCTCCGTTTTTGACAATTTCAGCTTTTCCGTCTGAAAAATCAATAAATTTTGACATCTGCTTTCTGAAGCATTCAGCATTATAATTTATCTCATCAACGGTGAGCATAGGACGCATATCAGTTTTTCCTGTTGGATCACCTATCATTGTTGTAGCTGTTCCAAGAAGTGCAATAGGTTTGTGTCCAGCATTCTGCATGTGCTTCATGACAACAAGCTGTAGAAAGTGCCCTACGTGCAGACTGTCAGCAGTAGCATCAAACCCAATATAGAAAGATATTTTTTGATTGTTGAGCAGATTTTCAATTTCTTTTTCATGTGTCATCTGCGCAATAAGTCCGCGTCGTTTCAATTCTTCAAATAGTGTCATTTTTAAAAACCTCCTGAATTAAAAAATCCCCTGATAAGATAGAATCTTATCAGAGGACGATATTTTTATCGTGGTACCACCTCAGTTTACTGACAGCATGTGTCAGCCTTAAAACACTTTAACGGGTGTGAATCGGATAATCTTACTTATGTTAATGTTCAGAATATCAGCTCAGGGATGTATTCGTACAGACTTCAGTATCTCCTCGCAGCAGACAGAGATTCTCTTTGACTTGAAGCTACTGTATTACTCGTTCCCTTCAACGCTCTATAATTATATTATCATATTATTTTATATATTGTCAAGCATTTTCGTAAAATATGATAAATAAGCGTTGGTATTTTTGTAACAAAAAAATGATATAAATTTGCAAGTGTATTGATGTTATGATTAAAATGTGCTACAATAAGTGTATCATATTATTCATTATGGTGGTGATAAAATGAAGAAATCCATTAAAAAGCAGATATTTGCTCAAATATTCTCTTTTATGTCAGCAATTACAATTCTAAGTTTTGGTATATGCTATGTTTTTAAAAGTTCAATCATAAAAGATAATGTAAAAAATATATCACAGGCAGCAGAAGATTTTTCAGAAATAGAAATAAATGCGGATGATGCAAGAAATTATCTTATTACCAGAAAGACAGATGAACAGTATCTGAATACAGAAAACAGACTTAAGGAATATGTAAGAAAAAGTGGTACAATATTAAGAATATCATTAATAAGCTATAACGAATCAGTAGGATATTATATATATGATACTGATCAGAATAAGATAGGAACCAAGGTAAAGTATGATGATTATACTTCTTCATTGAAGGACAAGCTTCTTAATGGAAAAGAAGAATGGAATGAAATTCTTGAAGGCAAATATTATTCATACAGGCCTATACATACACTGGACAGTAAGACATGCGGATATATAGTTGTGGAAGCAGATTATTCACGGGTAAATAAGTATTTTCTGATTTTCATAGCGGGAAGTCTGTGTATTATATTAATTAGTTTTATTCTGACCAAGACGTTGATTTCATTTATTGACAGAGATGTATTTGTACCAATAAAAAACTTTTCAAAAACTGCTCTCGAATTTACAGGTTCTGTATCAAAGGGCGGAGATATTAATATCATGGACATGTTTAAAACAAAAAAAGATAATGAAATAGGGTATCTGGGAAATGCAATAAAGAAAATGATCAGTGATATCAATGATTCAACAGAGAACCTTTCAAATGCAATTTATGAAGCGACTCATGATGGAATGACTCAGATGTTCAACAAGCGACATTATAATAATGTACTTAGTAAACTTCAGAAGCTGTCTTCAGTATGTGTTATATACTTTGATGTAAATAATCTCAAACTTATGAATGATACACTCGGACATGACAGAGGCGATTATGTTATTAAGAAAGCTGCAGAGTATATCCATGAAATTGCAGGTGACAGCGGAATGGGTTTCCGAATGGGCGGAGATGAATTCCTGGTGGTGATGAGCGACTGTACTTTTAAAGAGATGGATAGTATTATAGGAAAAATAGATAAGGATTCTCCGATAATACTGAGTGCTGAAACTGACTCAATAAAATGTGCCCTTTCATACGGCTATGCTTATGCTAAGGGTGATTATTCGTATGAAGCCCTGCTTTCGGAAGCAGAAGAAAATATGTATAAGACAAAGACTGAACTGAAAAAACAGCTTAATATGCCTGACCGTTAATTGATGTTTAAATTATAGCGAAGGAGGGGATATGATTGAAAGCTAAACATCAAAAAAAATCAGAAAATCATGTTAAAGAAAAGCAGATTGAGCAAATAGATAACAGCAATGATAAAGGAGATAAAAATAGCGTATCAGCTAAGCAGAAGAAAATAGGCTTTATTTCAGACATGAGAGCTGACACAAGGTTTTTGATCATATTTATCTCTGTTATTATATCTATATGTGTAGCAGTTGTTTCTGCAATAGTATTGGTATCAACTAATCATGAAGATGAAAAATTACAGTCAGAGCAGACAATAATAGCTGCGTCTGAACAGTACATAGATACATCAATTGAAAATATAGTTGCAATTGCAAAAACTGTATATACCAACAATACTTTATATGATTTTCTAAATGTCGATTATGCAACATCGGCAGATTATTATGATGCATATTATAAGATGACTGAAAATAATTCTCTTATTATTGCCGAAAACAATAATATAAGAAAATTCACAATCTACACTGATAATAAAAGTATTCTCAACGGAGGCAATATAAGCAATCTGGAAGACGTTAAAAAAGCTGAGTGGTATAATGATTTTATAAATATCAAAAAGGATATGATTGTATACTGTGATTCTGAAAATGGTTATCTTTCAATTATCAGAAAACTTGATTATTATAAAATTGATACAGGTGACTGCCTGCTAAAGATAGACTTTAATCAGAAAAATCTAACTCAAAATTTTAAAGATCTTGAATTTGACGGAAATGTATATGTAATGAGTAAGGGAATTGTTTTATATAGTAATCTTGAAGATGCAAAGACACGGAATGCAGAGGAACTTAAAAGATATACCTCCTTTAACAAAAACTACTATACTGCAGAAATTGAGTACTATGTATATGCCAGAAGAACAAGCGTTCTGGAAATTTTACTTAACAGTTTTTTGTATATACCTATTATAGCAGTAACCTGTATTGCATTGATTCTTATTACAATTATACTAAAAAATATTTTTATCAGATTAGCAAAACTTACGGAATTCTGTGAAGAAAACGGAAAGGGAAATAAATTTGAGAATATTTATTACGGAACCGATGAGGTAGGAAGAGTTTATCAAAAATGTTCAGAAATGATAACAGCAATGGAAATGTGTGAAAATGATAAAAAGAAGATTAGAAATACCATGAGCAAATATGTTGAAGAAGCTGATTCTGTTATGGTAAAGGCATATAATCTTGACGCAGCCGTAAGTTATGAGAAAAAAACTTCTGATATAGGGAGTTTCGATAAATGTTGCAGTGATGTTCCTATAAGCTTTGAACAGGAATTATCATATACAAGCAAATATCTTGAAGATTTTAAAAATAAAACAGATAAACATCTCAATTACAAAATTACATATCACATATCGGATATTTCAAATGCATATGTTCTTCCGTTTTCAATTTTACTTGTAGCAGATGATATAATGAATTATTCATTAAAAACTGTAAATGAATGTGATATAGAATTTATTATTGATGAGAGTGAGAAAAGCTATATTATTGTAATCAAAGAATACAAAAGCAAAATTATGCCGAATAAGCTTCTGAAACTCAGGGCGATTTTTGAATTCGACAGTGAGAATACCGATATTGATTTTAAAAGAGGCGATGAGTATAATCCATACCTGAGACTAAAGAAATTCTATAAAGATAAAATAAACGTAAATGTTACTTCAGATTCAGAAATAAGATTCGAATTGTTTATTTCCAAGGATGTAATGCATGACATCAATGCAATCAAATAAAATATAAAAATAATTAAGGGGGTATTAATTATGAAAAAAAGCAGGTTTTTAGTTATGGCTTCATTGGCAATATGCATGACATTCCAGTCTGTTGGCTGCACCAAAAGCGACAAAGGGAACGGGGATTCTAAGCAGGAAATAAAAGTATTTTCAAGCTTTATTGCAGCCAAGAGTATCAAACGAGACGAGGACAATGAAATCCAGAATCTGATTGCTGAAAAAATCGGTGCAAAATGTATGGAAACATGGGTAGACGAAAATAAAGATCCGGCAGATGCAGTAAGCGAAATGATCATTTCAGGAAAATATCCGGATTTTATTTATGGAGGAACTGAACAACAGAAGCTAATTGATGCAAATGCATTAATACCTCTTGATGAATATCTTGACGGATATGATAACCTTAAGAATTATTTTACAGAAGAAGAATGGGACAAGCTTCGAGCGAATGATGGGCATGTATATATGATGCCTCAGTTCTGTAAGGTATATATGTATGATACAGCAACAGAACATGACGGTGAAGCATTCTGGCTTCAGGTAAAGGTTCTTCAATGGGCAGGCTATCCTGAACTTAAGACTCTTGATGAATATTTTGATCTTATTGAAAGATATATTGAGGCAAATCCTACAGATGAAAAAGGAAATTCTAATATAGGATATGAAATACTTACAGACGGATATCTCTATTTCTGTCTTGAAAATCCACCGCAGTTCCTGGATGGTTATCCGAATGACGGGTGTTGTATTGTCGATAATGAGAAGCTTGAGGCACGTGATTTCAATACAACACCTACAGCGAAAAAGTGGTTTAAAAAACTTAATGAGGAATATCATAAGGGAATTATTGATCAGGAATGCTTTGTTCTTACAGCAGACCAGTACTATGAGAAAATAAAGACAGGAAATATATTAGGAATGGTAGACCAGTACTGGAACTTCAAAAATGTTGAAGGTGTGCTGCCTGATGAATGTAAATATGTTCCGTTTGGAATAGTAATAGATGAAAGTATAGAGGAACATTATCACACATCAACAACTTTTGATGCATCACAGGGAATGGGAATATCAGTTGACTGTGAGGATATTGAGGGTGCCATGAAATTTTTAAATGATCTTCTTTCACCTGAAATCCTTACTTTGCGTACATGGGGAATAAAAGATGTTGACTACTGTGTTGATGAAGATGGTATGTTTTACAGAACAGATGAACAGACCAGATTGTATAATGATAAGGCCTATAAAGATAATCATTTATGTGATTATAACTATTTTCCGTTTTATAGTGGAATGAATATGGATGGAAAAAATGCATTCAGTTCTGAAAATCAGCCTTCTGAATTTTACAAGAAACTCAGCGGTATTATGAAGGAATGTTTCTCAGCATACGGGGTTCAGACATTTACGGAAATGTTAAACAAATCTGAAGAAAATCCACCGTGGTATCCTATGTGGTCATATACAAACACTTTCACGCCTGATACTCCTTACGGAAAGGCAAAAGCAGATATGGATATGATAAAGCATGAATATCTTCCTAAGGTTGTAATGAGTGATGATTTTGAAACTGCATGGGCTGAATATATGGCAGCTTATAATGCTAATGTGGATGTTAAAGCATATTTTGATCAACTTACAGCTTACATAAGAAAATGTGCAGGAAAAGAATAAATAATATCATTCGTAAATGCATTAAATTAATAGAAAGGAAAAGTTGCTGTAAATCAGAATATGATAGATAATAACTCATTGTTTTGTATGTAGCATTTTTCTGTAGGTTTATGGCAATAAATTGTTTGATTATGAGTATTAAAAAAATATTTATATTGACAATATGCTGCCTTTTTACTGTTGGAATTGCGGGCTGCGATTTGAAAGATGCATCCGGCAAAGATAAAAAACAAATAAAGACATATACAAGCTTTATCGGAAACACGTGTCAGGGGATAAGTGATAATAACAGGCTGCAGAATGTGATTGCCGAAAAAATTGGAGCTAAGTGTGATGAGACATGGCTTGAGAGCAGTGAAAATGTCAGCGATATAGTTGATAAAATGATCATAGCAGACGATTATCCTGATTTTCTGTATGTTGCGAGTGAGCATCAGAAACTCCTTGATGCGGGTGCATACATACCTATAGATGAGTATTGGGATGATTATGATAATATTAAAAATTTTTTCCCTGAGGAAAAATGGAACAGAATAAGATCTGATGACGGACATATATATATTATTCCTGTTTTTTCAAGTGTATATATGTATGATACGGATACTATACATGATGATGAGGCATTCTGGATTCAGGTAAAGGTTCTCCAATGGGCAGGCTATCCTGAGATACAGACTCTTGATGATTATTTCTGTGTACTGGAAAAATATGTAGAAGCAAATCCTATTGCACCGGATGGAACACCTAATATTGCTTATGAGATACTTACTGACGGATCGATGTATTTTTGTCTTGAAAATCCACCTCAGTTCCTTGATGGTTATCCTAATGACGGATGCTGTATCGTGGATCCTGCAACAATGGAAGCCAAGGATTACAATACTACACCTACAGCGAAAAAATGGTTTAAAAAGCTTAATGAGGAATATCAAAAAGGTATAGTAGATCCTAACTGCTTTGTAATGACAAAGGAACAGTATTATGATACGCTTGCACAGGGAAATGTCCTTGGAATGGTTGATCAGAGATGGGACTTTGCAGGAGTAGTCGCCGGTCTTCCTGCTGAATGTACATATGTACCTTTTGGAGTAGTAGCGGATAAAAGCATTGAGGAACACTATCATTCAGAAACAGCTCTTAACTATTCAGAAGGTATTGGAATATCAGTAAGCTGCGATGATATCAAGGGAGCAATGAAATTTCTTAATGATATGCTTGATCCTGAAATTCTTACACTAAGGTACTGGGGTCAGAAGGATATAGATTATTGTGTTGATGAGGAAGGAAAGTTTTATCTGAACGATGAGCAGACAAGTAACTGCGCGGATGGCCAGTATCTTCTTGATAATATGTGTAATTATAGCTACTTCCCGCATTACAAGGGAATGAATCAGGATGAAATAAACGCATACAGCCCTGAATATCAGCCATATGAATTTTATAAAACTCTCAGTCCCATAATGCAGGAATGCTTCTCTGCGTACGGAGTGCAGACATATGTTGAAATGCTTAATAAATCAGAGGAAAGTGCACCATGGTTTCCTATGTGGAGTTACTCAAATACATTTACAACAGAAACACCACATGGTCAGGTCAAAGCAGATATGGATGAGGTAAAACATGAATATCTGCCGAGGGTAATTATGAGTAATGACTTTGAAGCAACGTGGGATGAATATATGGTTGCCTACAATAAACGATGTGATATCAAAATTTATTTTGATGAACTGACTAATGAAATAAGGCGCCGTACACAAAATTAAGCATCGGTAATGACAGTACAGGTGTTGTACCTATTGCCTTTATTTTCCGCATCAAGATAAAAAAGGAGCGGAAAAATTATGAAAGGGAAAATTGTTAAAATCAGAAATTAAAATTCAATGGGTATTTAACAATAGGGGTGATGCAATATGAATATAAAAAAATTATTCGTTTTAACAATATCTTGTTTTCTGATTGGTGGAATTGCAGGATGTAGTATAAAAAAATCTGATGGGGTAAATAGAGATGATATAAAAACGTATACAAGCTTTTTTGCAGTATCCAATAAAAACAGAATAACCAACAATAACAGATTGAAGAATGTAATTGCTGAAAAGATAGGTGCAAAGTGTGATGAAACCTGGCTTGAGGACAATGAAAATGCCGCTGATATAGTGGATAAAATGATAATAGCAAATGAATATCCTGATTTTCTGTATGATGCAGCTGAACATCAGAAGCTCCTGGATGCCGGTGCATATATTGCGATAGATGAATACTGGGATGACTATAAAAATATCAAAAATTACTTTTCCGAGGAAGAATGGAGTAAAATAAGGGAAGATGATGGACATGTATATATCATTCCTGTTTTTTCGAATGTAAATATGTACGATACAAATACCATGCATGATGATGAAGCATTCTGGATACAGGTAAAAGTTCTTCAGTGGGCAGGTTATCCGAAAATAACCACGCTTGATGAATATTTTGATCTTATTGAGCGATATATCAGGGATAATCCTATAGGTGAGAATGGTTCAAAAAATATAGGATATGAGATACTTACTGATGGTTATCTGTACTTTTGTCTTGAAAATCCACCTCAGTTTCTTGATGGCTATCCGAATGATGGTGCGTGTATTGTTGATCCTGACACTCATAAGGTAATAGACTACAATACTACAGACACAGCTAAAAAATGGTTTAAAAAACTCAATGATGAGTATAAAAAGGGAATCATTGATCCTGAATGCTTTGTTATGACAAAGGAACAGTATTATGATAAGTTAAAAACCGGAAATGTTCTTGGTATGGTAGATCAGAGATGGAATTATGGTCCTGCGATTGATGATCTTCCTGAAGAAAGTACATATGTTCCTCTGGGAATAGTTGTCAAGGAAGGAATGAAGGAACAATATCATTCTGAAGCTGCTCTTAATGTTTCAGAAGGACTGGGAATATCAGTGAGCTGTAAAGATGTAAAGGGTGCATTACAGTTTGTTGATGATCTGCTTTCACCTGAAATACACACATTAAGATTCTGGGGGCAGAAGGATATTGATTATTCGGTAGATGCTGAAGGAAAATTCTATCTGACAGATGATCAGGATAAGAATTATAATGCTAAGTCATATGTAGCTGAAAACAGATGTGATTACAGCTATTTTCCGTATTACAGAGGCATGGATAAGGACGGCATCAATGCATTTGCACCTGCATATCAGCCATATGAATTCTATAAAACGCTTTGTCCTATAATGCAGGAATGTTTTTCCGCATATAATGTTCAGACATACGTTGAAATGCTTAACAAATCAAAACAGAATGAACCATGGTATCCTATGTGGAGCTATGCAAATACATTTACTGATGAAACTGATTATGGTAGAGCAAAGACAGCTATGACAAATATAAAGCATGAGTACCTGCCTAAGGTTGTTATGAGTGATGATTTTGAATCCTCATGGGATGAGTACATATCGGTATATAAAAAGGAAAGTAATTTTCAGGCATATTATAATGAACTTCAGAATTTTGTTGATAAAAGCCTGAAAAAATAGGGATGCTAAATAATTTCACATATATTTCCTCTAATATCCATCAAGAGCATCCGTACTCTTGCATGTCCGTGATATTCTTACGTTTACTGATTCAGTGTATAAAGAACATGATTTTGTTATAGGGATGATTATTTTAATTGTATAATTATTTTTATTGGGGGTGAATAGTATGAACAAATGTAGGATAATACATTTCGGACTCGTAGTTTTTATGGTAAGTATGATATTTCAACAGACAGGATGCGGAAATATTAAGGGAAAGAGCAACACTGAGACAAAGGACAATATAAAGGTATTTACAAGTTATTTTGCAATAAAAAATGATAGTATGAATAAAAACAATGCTGTTCAGAATCTTATTGCAGAGAAAACAGGAGCTAAATGTATAGAAACCTGGCTTGATGATAATAAAACAGCAGCTGATGAAATAAGTGATATGATTATTTCGGAGGATTACCCTGATTTTATTTTTGGGGGTATGGAGCAGCAGAGACTCATTGAGGCCGGTGCACTGATTCCTATTGATGAATACTGGGACGATTACAGTAATTTAAAAGCATTTTATACAGAGGATAAATGGAACAAGCTGCGTGCTGATGACGGACATATATATATGATACCTCAGTTCGGAAATGTAAATATGTATGACACATCTGTAGAGCATAATGATGAGGCATTCTGGATTCAGGTAAAAGTATTGAAGTGGGCAGGTTATCCTGAAATCAATACACTTGATGAATATTTTGACCTTCTGGAACGCTATATTGAAGCTAATCCGAATTCAGCAGATGGTACTCCGAATATAGGGTATGAAATACTTACAGATGGATATCTCTACTTTTGTCTTGAAAATCCACCTCAGTTCCTTGATGGTTATCCTAATGACGGTGCATGTATTGTAGATGAGGAAAAGCTTGAGGCAATTGATTATAATACTACCGATACAGCGAAAAAATGGTTTGAAAAACTCAATGAAGAATATCATAAAGACCTTATTGATCCGGAATGTTTTGTTCTTACAAAGGATCAGTATTTTGATAAAATCAGATCAGGAAAAGTTCTCGGTATGGTTGATCAGTACTGGAATTTCAGATCAGCTGCTGACAGCCTGCCGAAAGACTGCCAGTATGTACCGTTAGGTATAGTAATAGAAGAAGGAATAGAGGAACATTATCATTCAGCTGCTGCGTTTGATTCATCACAGGGACTGGGAATATCGGTTGACTGTGAGGATATTGAAGGTGCAATGAAATTTATCGACGATCTTCTTTCTCCGGAAATACTTACACTGCGTACCTGGGGACGTGAAGGAATAGAATATTATGTTGATAAAGACGGAGTATTTTACAGAACAGCGGAGCAGAGAAACTTTTTCTTGGATCCGGAATATACAGCCAACAATCTTTGTGACTATAATTATTTTCCATTTTATGATGGTATGGCTATGGATGGAATAAACGCATATTCACCTGCAAACCAGTCAGCAGAGTTCTATGATAAACTGAGCAGTATTATGAAGGAATGTTTTTCAGAATATGGTGTTCAGACATTTACGGAAATGCTTAATAAATCAGAAGAGAACAAGCCATGGTTTCCGGTGTGGTCATATTCAAATACATTTACAACTGATACCACTTACGGAAAAGCAAAGGAAGATATGGATACTGTAAAACACGAATACCTTCCTAAAGTCGTAATGAGTAATGACTTTGAAGCTTCATGGAATGAATACATGGATGTTTATAACAGCAGATGTGATGTCAAGGCATATCTTGATGAGCTGACAGCGTATATAAGGAAGAGTGTAGGAAATCAATAGTTTTCTCGATTTACATTATAAAAAACAAGGCAAATTCATCATTACAATGAATTTGCCTTGTAGTAGTTTATAGTCTCTTTTGAAGTTTTTGCGGCTTTTATTGTGCGGACATCTTTTCCGGTAAATTTAAGATATTCGTACATTGCAAATAGTCTTGAGACAATACGTGCTTCATATTTTTTTTCAATCTCCGCAGGACTCAGATTTGTGCTTATAATTGTCGGAACGCCTTTGTTCAGACGAGAGTTTATTATATTATATACGGTTGATGTATAAAAACTTGTTTCGTATTCTGAGCCGAGGTCATCGAGAATAAGAAGATCAGCATTTATTAGAATCTGCAGTGTATCGCAGCTGCCGTCACTGCGTCCGAAATGTTCCTTTTCAATCTGCATCAGATAATTTATTGTTGAGTCATAGAGGATATTCCAGCCTTTTGTTAAAAGCTTTTCAGCTATTGCAAGAGAGAGATGAGTTTTTCCGAGTCCTGTTTTTCCTGCTATAAAAATATTTTTTGAGGCTGTTGAAAACGAATCAACGTATCGTTTGCAGTAATCAAAATTATTTGACATGGTTTTATAACAGTCACTGTCCTCGCTTGTCTGAACGCCCTTATAATATGAAAGATCAAAGGTCTCAAAGCTGCAGAGCTTTACCTGAGAATGTGAGTTGAGCTGCTGTACCGAAAGCTTTCCTATAAGATCATCAAGGCATGAACAGCGTTTTCCTTCAAAAAATCCTGTATCTGCACATCTTGAACACTTATATTTAATATCAAGGTAATCATGCGGATATCCGTTCTGAACAATCATTGTCGTTATCATTTCCTGTGCCTGACGGTTCTGCTTTTCAAGAGTTTTTATTTTCTCATTTACCTTTGTTCCGCTGCTTATTACTTTGATAAGATTTACGCTTGTCTGAGCAAGAATATGATTTATTTCACGTATTTCAGGAATCTTTGTCTCTATTTCAGCAAAATGCTTTTCGTTTTCTGATTTTGCAGCCAGCCTGCGGTTGTTTATAATATCAATAGCTTTGCTGTATATATCGGAGTTCATAGATAATATTTATCCTTTTCTGTATTAATATTTTTTATCAGTAATTTCATCGTTAATATTTCCGCTGAATGTTACTGCAAGCTTTTCAAATTCGGATATATTGTATGACTGCTCAGTTTTTCCGGAGGATGAATTGTAGTAATTTCCTTTTCCGAATGTTGCCTCTGCCGATTCTCTTGTCGTTATACCTTCCTTTGACCAGTTTACAAGAATTGCGTTTACATAATTCATTGTAAGGGTTTTGTTAAGGTCTATTGTTCTTTCACAGGCACATGATATAAGGTCAGCACTGAATTCCTTTTTGCTCCATTCGTCGATGAATTTCTGTTGATTTGGTGTTGGTGCACGCTTAAGACCAAATGCAGACGAAACCTTATGCGCAAAGTTCTGAAGTTCTGCCATACGCTGTACTTCATTCTGTGCTTTTGCAAATGTATTTATGTTATTTGCACCCCAGTTTATAGCTATTGCTTCTATGTACGCAGCACTTGCCTTTCCTATAGACGAACAGTACTGCAGCAGGGTAAGTATAACATCAATATTCAGACCAAGATATTCGTGCTGCCATAAAAGAGATTTGAGTATTGTATGATTTATCATATTGCCAAGCGTCTGCTGTGCAATATCAAACATATTCTGTATTTCTTTTGATGATTCTTTTTTTGCTGTTAATTCAGAAGGCGTTATATGAAAATTTGAACTTGAACGCTGTATATAGCTTTGTGTATCAGGAGTATTTGGAGATTTTGTCTGATCTGGTACAGCATTCTGTGATTTTGTCTGAGTCTGTGCGGGTGCTTTATTTTCAGAAGAAGTTGGTGGAGAAACATCAGTGGTTCCTGACTGATTTATTATTTTGACTTCTTCCCAGAAAGTAAATGCATCGTTCACATCATCATCACTTATGTTAAGAGCAACTGAAATTTCTGATTTGCTTACCCGTTTATTACTGTTGCGTAAGATATAAAGAAGAACTTTTATTGCACTTCCGGAGGCAAGCTTTATGTATTTGTCAACAACTGCATCAGGGACAGCAAATAATTCTCCCCAGCAGCCTGTGCTGATAAAATATTCCATAAGTTTTATCATCCTCTCGAATAATATAGTTTAAGAATAGCATATTTTGATAAGAAAAACAAGAGAGGATTTTTTTCATATGCATTATGCATAAAATTAAAATGAATATCAGATATTAAAAGTGAATATTTGATATTTTTTTATAAAAATATATGGTAATATAATTAAAATTAATATTATGGATAA
>CALMUA010000046.1 GCA_937872775.1 uncultured Ruminococcus sp. | reverse complement strand
TTTTAAAAAAATTCATTTTATATTATAATATAAATATATACAGATTAAAAGGAAGTGGATAATAAACGTGGATAAATTTAAACTGGTTTCCCCGTACAAACCATCCGGCGATCAGCCACAGGCAATAGAGAAGCTTACCAAGGGTATACAGGAAGGTCAGCGTGAACAGACACTGCTTGGTGTTACCGGTTCAGGAAAGACATTTACAATGGCTAACGTCATAGCAAATGTAAACAGACCGACCCTGGTTCTTGCACACAATAAAATACTTGCCGCTCAGCTTTGTTCAGAATTTAAAGAATTTTTTCCTGAAAATGCAGTTGAATATTTTGTTTCCTACTATGATTATTATCAACCGGAAGCATATATTCCGGGAACCGATACATTTATAGAAAAAGATTCGTCAATAAATATGGAAATAGACAAGCTACGTCATTCAGCAACAACGTCACTTTCAGAACGCCGTGATGTAATTATAGTTTCCAGTGTTTCGTGTATTTACTCTCTGGGTGATCCTGAAGAATACCGTGCTATGGTAGTATCTGTCCGAAAAAACATGGAAAAATCAAGAGATACCCTTCTTGATGAACTTGTATCAATCAGATATGAACGAAATGATATTGATTTTCAGAGAAACAGATTCAGAGTCAGAGGAGATGTGGTAGAAATATTTCCATCACATTCAACAGATGTAGCTGTACGTGTTGAATTTTTCGGTGATGAGATTGACCGCATATGTGAAATAAATTATCTCACAGGAGAAATTATTTCTGAGCTTTCACATGTTGCATTTTTCCCTGCATCTCACCATGTCGTATCACGTAATAAACTGAGTGATGCAATAAAGGATATTGACGAAGAACTTGCAGAGAGAATAGAGTATTTTAATGAAAATCATAAACTTATTGAAGCACAGAGAATAGCCGAACGTACACATTATGATATGGAAATGCTCACTGAGGTCGGTTTCTGCAGCGGAGTTGAAAACTATTCACGTGTTCTCTCAAGACGTCCTAATGGAAGCACTCCTTTTACATTGCTTGATTATTTCCCTGAAGATTTTCTTCTTATAGTTGATGAAAGCCATGTAACTCTTCCACAGGTAAGAGGAATGTATGCCGGTGACAGAGCCAGAAAAAATACACTTATTGAATATGGTTTCAGACTTCCGAGTGCTTTTGATAACAGACCTTTGAATTTTGATGAATTCAACAGTCATATCAAGCAGGCCATTTACGTAAGTGCAACTCCGGGACAGATTGAAAAAGAAAATTCTTCACAGATTGTTGAACAGGTAATACGTCCTACAGGACTTGTTGATCCTGAAATTATTGTAAAGCCTATTGCCGGACAGATTGATGATATTATTTCACAGATAAATATCCGTACAGCAAAGTCAGAACGTGTCCTTATTACAACACTTACAAAAAAGATGGCTGAGGATCTGACCGCATATCTTGAAAATGCAGGAATAAAAGTACGTTATCTGCACCATGATATTGATACGATAGAACGTATGGAGATAATACATGATCTTCGTACAGGCGAATTTGATGTGCTTGTGGGAATAAACCTTTTAAGAGAAGGGCTTGACCTTCCTGAGGTATCACTTATTGCTATTCTTGACGCTGATAAGGAAGGTTTTCTCAGAAGTGAAACATCACTTATCCAGACAATAGGAAGAGCTGCAAGGAATGTAGAAGGAAAGGTAATAATGTACGCTGATTCCGTAACACGTTCAATGGAAAATGCCATAACTGAAACAGAACGCCGACGTAAGATTCAGATGCAGCATAACAAGGAGCACGGCATAACTCCTAAAACAATTATAAAGGATATACGTGATGTAATTGAAATCAGTTCAAAGCCAAAAGTTATGGATATAAACGGTAAGAAACTTTCAGCAAAAGAAAAAGCCGAAAAGATAGCAAAGCTCAGCGAAGAAATGAAAACAGCAGCAAAAATGCTCGAGTTTGAACATGCTGCATTTCTGCGTGACAAGATAAAAGAATTAAAGGAGAACCTGTAATTTTGATAAATAACAAAATAATTATTAAGGGTGCAAGAGAACATAACCTCAAAAACATAGATATTGAGCTTGAAAGAGATAAGCTTATCGTCATGACAGGATTGTCAGGATCAGGTAAATCTTCACTTGCATTTGATACAATATATGCAGACGGACAGAGAAGATATGTAGAAAGTCTTTCGTCATATGCAAGACAATTTCTGGGCCAGATGAACAAACCTGACGTAGACAGCATTGAGGGACTTTCCCCTGCTATTTCCATAGATCAAAAGACAACCTCCAAAAATCCTCGTTCTACAGTTGGTACTGTTACTGAAATATATGATTATCTTCGTCTTTTATATGCAAGGGCCGGTATTCCTCACTGCCCTGTCTGTCATAAGGAAATAAAGCAGCAGACCATAGATCAGATAGTAGATAAGCTTATGAAGCTTGAAAAGGGTACAAAAATTCAACTTATGGCACCTATCATCAGAGGACGTAAGGGTTCTCATTTAAAAGAGCTTGAAAGTGCACGCCGTTCAGGATATGTCCGTGTCCGTGCAGACGGAATAATGTACGACCTTTCAGAAGAAATATCTCTTGAAAAAAATAAAAAACATACTATTGAAATTGTTGTTGACCGTCTTGTAATAAAAGAAAATATTGAATCCAGAATGACAGACAGTATAGAAACGGTAAGCTCACTTTCCGGAGGACTTATTACAGTCGATATCAACGGTGCAAAGGAGACAACATTTTCTCTTAACTATGCATGTCCTGACCATGACATATCTATTGAGGAATTAGCACCGAGGATGTTCTCATTTAATAATCCTTTCGGAGCATGTGAAAAATGTACGGGTCTCGGAATATTTATGAAAATAAATCCTGATCTTATTATACCTGATAAAAATCTGAGCATTCTTCAAGGTGCAATACAGGCATCGGGTTGGAATTCACTTGAACCTAATTCCATAGCAATGATGTACTATACTGCTATTTCAAAGGAATACAATATTCCTTTAGACGTACCTGTAAACAAGCTTTCAGAAGAGCAGCTGAATATTTTTCTGTATGGCACCGGTGACAGGGCACTTAAGCTCTCACGTTCTACTGAATATGGCGGAAGCTCATACAAATCTGCATTTGAAGGTGTAATAAATAATCTGGAACGACGTTACAGTGAAACAAACAGCAACGTCTCAAAAGAAGAAATAATCTCATATATGACATCCGAAAAATGTCCGGAATGCCATGGAATGAGACTGAAAAAAGAAAGTCTCTCCGTAACTGTAGGCGGACTTAATATAAGTGAATTATGTGAAAAATCAATATCTGATGCTTTTGATTTTTTCAATAACATCAAACTTTCAGAACGTGAACAGATGATTGGTAAAAGGATCATCAAAGAAATAAAGGACAGACTTGTTTTCTTAAAAAATGTAGGACTCGGATATCTTACACTTTCAAGATCTGCAGGAACATTATCAGGCGGAGAAAGCCAGCGTATAAGACTTGCTACACAGATAGGCTCATCACTTGTCGGAGTTCTGTATATACTTGATGAACCAAGTATAGGACTACACCAGCGTGACAATGACAAACTTATTGCAACACTTAAAAGTCTTCGTGACCTTGGAAATACACTTATTGTCGTTGAGCATGATGATGATACTATGTATGCGGCAGATTATATCGTTGACATAGGACCGGGGGCAGGTGTAAACGGCGGTGAAATAGTCTGCTGCGGTACAATAGATGATATACTTGCATGCGACAGATCACTTACCGGACAATATCTCAGTGGCAAAAAATTTATACCTGTACCTGAAAAGAGAAGAACAGGAAACGGAAAAGTTCTTTCAATAAAAGGTGCAGCGGAAAACAATCTTAAAAATATTGACGTTGATATACCACTCGGTGAATTTGTATGCGTAACCGGTGTTTCAGGTTCAGGCAAATCATCTCTGGTAAATGAAATAATATACAAGCATCTTGCTGCACAGTTAAACCGCGCAAAATTTCCATGCGGCAAATTCAGCGAAATGACAGGCATAGAATATCTTGATAAAGTAATTGATATCGACCAGTCACCTATCGGAAGAACACCACGTTCAAATCCTGCCACTTACACAGGTGTATTTAACGATATAAGAGAATTATTTGCACAGACAAATTATTCAAAGCTTAAAGGCTATACATCAGGAAGATTTTCATTCAATATAAAAGGCGGCAGATGCGAAGCATGTGAAGGTGACGGAATAATAAAAATAGAAATGCATTTTCTGCCTGATGTCTATGTTCCGTGTGATGTCTGCAAAGGAAAACGATACAATCGTGAAACACTTGAAGTAAAGTATAAGGACAAGTCAATATATGACGTTCTCGAAATGACAGTTGATGAGGGTGTTACATTCTTTGAAAACATACCGAAAATATCAAGAAAGTTAAAAACACTTCAGCAGGTAGGTCTTGGGTATATAAAAATTGGTCAGCCCGCAACAACACTTTCCGGCGGAGAAGCACAGCGTGTAAAACTTGCGACCGAACTTTCAAAACGTTCAACCGGAAAGACCATATATATTCTTGATGAACCTACGACCGGACTTCACAATGCTGATATCCATAAGCTCATTGACGTTCTTCAGACTCTTGTTGACAGCGGAAACACTGTTCTTATAATAGAGCATAACCTTGGACTTATTAAGGTATCTGACTATATTATAGACATAGGACCTGAGGGCGGCGACAAGGGCGGCGAAATTATTGCAAAAGGAACACCGGAAGAAATAATGATGTGTGAACGCTCCTACACCGGTCAGTATCTTAAAAATCACCTTGAAAACAGGCACTAAAAAACACGTCTGATGCAAAATTAAAATTGCATCAGACGTGTTTTTGTAATTTATCACCTTAAATATTAGAAATATGAATATAAAGACGTATACATCAAGGCATCTTCACTAGCAACCATCCATTTTCCGTTTACCTTAAGAACATCAAGTTTCATTTTTCCTGTATCCTTATCATCTTTATCCTTATATGTAACCTTTAAATCAACTTCATATCCCTTGGTTACCTTCAGCTTCTTATCAAAAGAATCCTTTAATGAATCTCTATAATCCTTTAAATCACCCTTATCAAGCTTATCCTTATCAGTAATCTTATAACTTATTTTTAGATTTTTACCATGTTTATCCTGGCATCCTTTGTTAAGAGATTCTGCCATTCCTTCAAATAGTTCATCTATATCGTCATATCTTCCGTCATCATAATAATCTTCTTCTTCAAGATAATCATCCATAGCTGACACAACAGCTTTACCAAAAGCTTTTTGCAGTTTTTTTCCGTTTTCCTTTTCAATAGCCTCAAAATAATTTTCAATCGGTGCTTTATAGGTATTTGCAGAAGCGATTGCCACTCCTCCTATAAGAACAACCGCAGCTGCTGCGATTATTGCAATTGTCCCGATTTTTTTATTTTTCTTAGCTGCTGAATTTTCATCCGGTGCTGTCGGAGCTGATGAAGATACCGAATTTCCAGCCGGATGTACTTCTTCAGGTATTACAGACTCCACGTGTACCTCCTGTTTAATGTCATTCTGATTGCCCTGACCCATTTCCTTTGTCAGATCGATCTTATTATCTTCCAAAATAAATCCTCCTTGTTATACACTATGTTAAAAATGCCTAATCAGCAACTGCTATCCATTCGCCGTTTAATTTAAGGACTTCTAACTTTTCATCCTTTGTTCCCTTGTCATCCTTACCCTTATATGTAACCTCTAATTCTATTTCATAACCCTTTGACACTTTCACCTTTTCGTCATAAGTATCCTTAAATTCATCTTCGAGTTCTTTGAGGTCATCCTTATCAATCTTTTCCTTGTCAGCGATCTTATAGCTGATTTTTAGTTTTTCACCATACTCATCTACAAGATTATCATACTCCGGTTCAATAAATGCCTCAAAAAATTCATCAACATCGTCTTTGTCGCCTCCTGTATCCTTACATAATTCTTCTACTGCTGATACAACAGTCTTCCCCATAGCTTTTTTATACTTTTTGATGTCCTGTTTTTCAATTGCTTCATAATAATTTTTTATAGGTTTTTTATAAGCACCTGAGTTTGCAACTGAACCAGCAACAATAAGAATAACAACTGCTGCTGCAATTATTGCTATACTGCCTGTTTTTTTATTTTTCTTTGATATATCCTGAGATACTTCAGCAGGATCAGCTGACGGGCTCTGCACCGTCTGTGTTTCCTCATTTACCTTTATTTCTGAGTTTAATCCTTCTTTTATATCTTGTTCCTGATTATTTTCTTCATTTTTCTCTAAATTTATTTTATTCTCCTCCATAACAAACCCCTCCAAATATTTATTGCGGTAAATAATATAGTCGCAGATTAATTATATCATATTTTTAAAAATTATTCAATACATACCAAATAAAAAACTCCATATTTTCTAATAAAAAATACGGAGTTTTCATATTTACATCATATCAGAAATGTCGCTAAGCACTGTTACAAACGATTTTACAGCTCTTCCTGTATTTTTTCGGAGTGAATTACGCTGCCTTTTTGAAGACTTTGAAACGACGTAATAGACTGTTCCGACAGCTGCACCTGCAGCTACACCCTTTATCAATGGCATAACATACATAGTATATCAGACCTTTCAGTTAATTTTATAAGCAAATGAATGCAATAATATTATAGTCTGATTTATTTAATAAATACATAAATAATCTATAAAATCATCTTTTTTTTATTTTTTATTTATTGGCCTGATAAACAAACGGGAATGACGGCAGTTTAAAGCCTGTTCCCAGAAAGAAGCTTGCATGCGGAGGCTGATTATATGCGGTATTCTGCCAAGCAATAGCTGTTCTGTACTGAGTATCATGCATTAATGTAAACATTCTCAGATCTGTCGTATATGTTGTGGAATAGATTCTCAGTGCTGAACTGTCAGTTGTGTGTACAATAAGTTCTTCACGCCAGTCTCCGAATATATCAGCTGAAAGATTAGGTGTATTTTTGGTGCCGTTACATGCAGCTACTCCTGAATCCGAAAGAAGAGTATCAACACCATTTCCGTTATATTTGCATATTGTCGTTCCGTCAAGAAGCTCTGATTCAAGATCACCGTCCCAGTAAATAAGGAAATTTTGTGCAACACCGTTCTGGGAACCTACAACATTTCCTGCACCGTCATACACACCCGCTCCTCTTGAACCCCAGAATTCAGCTGTATTGTTTCCTGCAAGAATATTTGCGGCTGCACATCTTCCCGTATCCTTATCTGCTGTATATCTGAATATTATATTTCCGGTTGCAGCATCTCTGAGTGTACATCCATACGGACTTGTTTCATGACATTGCCATACTTCAAGACCCGGTCTGTCCGGAATAAAATCTCCTACATGAAGAGCATCACCGTGGTTGAGTTTCGTAGAATAAAGTCCTTTTCCGTTATGGTCAATACAGCATGAACCGTAAATTATTTCATCAAATCCATCATTATCTACATCTGCAACACTCAGATTATGAGTACCCTGACCACTGTAATCTGAATTTGGATTTCCCTTGCTGTCTGTTCCTCCGTCGGTACTGTCAAATATCCATCTCTGTTCAAGAGAGCTGCCATCCCAGTCATATGCCACAAGTACAGCCCTTGTATAATATCCCCTGCACATTACAACACTCGGTGTTTTTCCATCAAAATATGCAACACCTGCGAGGAATCTGTCACAACGGTTTCCGTATTTGTCACCCCAGCTGCTGACTGTACCTCTTGGCGGATTATAACTGATTGTACTCATTTCTGCTCCGGTCTGACCATTAAATACCGTCAGATATTCATTTCCGTCAAGAATATATCCTGATTGATTTACATAACTTTCAGCATTTTCAGTAATAGCTTTCCCTGTACCGTCAACTGTTCCGTCAGCTGTTTTGCATATCATTTCAGATTTTCCGTCTCCGTCAAAATCGTATACCATGTACTGCGTATAATGTGCCCCTGCACGGATGTTTCTTCCCAGATCGATTCTCCACAGTTTCTTCCCCTGCAGCGTATAGCAGTCAATAAACACATTTCCTGTTACACCATCCTGTGCATTGTCCTTTGCATCAGCCGGATCCCATTTTACAAATATTTCATACTGACCATCTCCGTCAACATCTCCAACACTGCAGTCGCTTGCCGTATAATCATTTCCCGGTTTTTCCATAGGTATATCCATATATCCGTTACCTAAGACAGCTGCAAGGTCAGAAGATTCTGTTTTTTCTGTTCCCTGATATGTCAGAAGAGTATACTTTGAACCTGTATTGCCGCTCTTATCAAGATAAGTTGTTGCTTTGTTCTGATCAGCAGTATAGATGAGTGTACCATCCTTATAAAGCTTGAAAGATGTACTTTCCCTGTCCGTACCGAGCAGTCTCCAGCTTACAAGCATACCTGAACCTGTCTTTGTTGCTATGAGTCCTCTGTCAAGATATTCCACCTGTCTTTCCTGCTTATTTCCCTGGGGATCTGAAGGGTAATCCTTTGCAGGCGGCTGCGTTTCTGCCGGCTGCTGTCCTGTTACCTCGAGTTTTATATAGTCAACATTCGGGCCACCGTTTTGTGTGATAGCCTCTGCTTTTATCATATTGCTGCCGGAATTCAGTGAAATAAATATGTCATTTTCCTTCCACTCTGTCCATGCTGATGTGCCTGCAAAATTCATCGTGCTGAAACCGTTGTTGTTATTTACAAAAATGCCCAGAGGCCTGTTTACCTCCGTTCCGTTTGCATATCTGACTGTCATTTTATAATATCCGTCTGAAGGAACATTTACATTCCATGTTACTGAACTTCCCATTTCATTATTATAATTTACATAGGACTGACCTGTAAATCCTGGATTTATGGTTTCTGTTATACCATTATATACATCCGCATCACATGCATAATAAACTGTATTCTGAGGTTTCTGTGTGGTCTGGATTGTTGTCTCCACTGTAGTATCCGGTGTTGTGATCTCTGTAGTCTGAGGCGTTGTCTGTGTTGTAACAAGCGGTAATGTAATCTGGGTTGTTGTCCCGGTCGTAACTTCCGTTGACGGAGTAGTTGTGACAGGCGGTTGTTCAGTCACATAGACCTCACCTATAGGATAAATATCTTCTTTCATTATATACTGCTTAAGTGAAGCCATATCTGCCAGATCTGCCATACCGTTTGTGTTAAAATCCATTATTGGTATGACTTTATCAGGCATATTGTAGTCTCCAAGCAGATACATTGAGAATTTTGTAAGATCGTTTATCTCAACTACTCCGTTTCCATCAATATCTCCATAATATTTTACATTCACATCATCATTATCATTTCCCATAACGTTTACGCCATAGCAAAGATTAAAGCACATTAATGCAGACAAGGCCACCGACATCTTCTTTTTTATTATTTTCATACTTCACTCTCCTGTAATTTTAAAAAATTCGTCTGAGCATATCTTTTCTTATTGCACACATCAAAAATAGTAAAACCATATATTTTACTATCTTAAATAAGCAGAAATATCAATATTAAGTTTTTTTATAGCTCCTGCAACAAGACCTGCAACCTTATCAGCACCGCTTTCACTGAAATGCGTCATATCCGTTGAACCGCTGACAACTCCGTACAGATGATACATTCTGGCAGCATCATATCCTATTGAATTATAATGATCCACCATAATACTGTTAAGATCAATACATGGTATTCTATACTTTGAAGCCATATTCTTCATTGCATTGCAGTAATTTTCATAGCTGCCTACAAATTTTCCCCCTGAATATGCCTTCAGTCCGAGAGTATTTGTTACAAGAACCGGTGTAGCACCCTTTGCAGATGCACCCTCAATATATTTTGCAATATAATATTCAAATGATCCCTCTGCAGGATTTTCCGCCGAGCCGCATACCGGTGCATATCGTTCAGGCTTAGTGGATGCTGCATCATTTATTCCGAACTGTATAAGCAGATAATCGCCTTTTTTTATTGTACCAAGAATAGTATCAAGTCTTCCGTTATCATAAAAACTCTTTGAGCTTCTTCCGGCTATAGCCTGATTTGAAACTGTTACATTTGAAGTAAAATAGTTTCCGAGATAGTATCCCCATCCCTGCTGCGGTGCATAGCTCGGTTTATAGCTCTGTGCCGTTGAATCCCCTGCAATATAAATAACAGGATTTTCTGAAGGAACAACAGGATCTGTACTTTCCGGCTGATAAATTTCAGCAACCGGTTCGTCAGTAGGCTCAAGCTTTATGTAGTCAATATTAGGACCACCATCTGTCATGAATGAAGTAGCTCTTATAATATTTGTGCCAGCTGTAAGAGGCAGAACGATTCCTCTGATTTCCCATGTTGTCCATGCACCTGTTGTAAGAAACGGCTGAACCCAATAATTATCGTGATTATTGTTTACTTCAATTTTCATATTTCTGTCAGATTCACTTCCGTTTGCAATTCTGAATGAAACAAGATAATTACCTGTTTTTAACACATTTATGTTCCACTCAGCATAGCTTCCTGTTTCATTGTTGAAATTTACATATTCACTGCACTTGTATCCGGCATTTATCGTTTCCCCAAAAGCATTGTACAATGTGGCATTTATAGCCGGATAAATATTTTTATCACCCGTAATACTTTCTTCTGTCTCCGCTGTAAGCTTCTGTCCTGTAACAGACGAATCTATCCCGTAAAGATATTTAATAAGCTCTGTTATATCATGAATATCTGCAATGCCATTTTCGTCAATATCAGCTGATAATATATCGTGTGATGATATTTCACCTGTTATTATCATATTTTTAAGTATTATCAGATCAACGACAGTTATAGATTCATCATTATCCATATCACCCTTTATGTATTCAACAGTTACTGTGTCAGGTTTTTCAGGCTCCGTTGGCTCAACCGGAACTGTCGGTGTGTCACTGCCGGTTCTGAAATCAACATTTTCACTCACAAGCTTTGCAAGAACCTTTGCACCGCTCCTGTTAAAGTGAAGCGTATCACCCGAATCATAAAGTTCGTTTGTCTTATCCTGTCCTATAGACAGAAAGTAGTTCTGAGCAAGGTTAAAAAGATCAAGAACCTGAACATTCTGCTCTTTTCCTATGGTATCAAGCTGTGAACCGAACCATCTTCCTGTAAGAAGCGTTGGTCTTGATATATCATCAGCTCTTCCCTGCTGTTTTACCAGTATTACCGTCATGCCTTTTTCCTTTGCCTTTTTTGTCATGTCAGTAACTACATTATAATACTCTTCTTCATCTGAATAATTTTTATCATTTATGCCTATGGAAATTATATAATAATCTCCCTTTTTCCCGTACTTGAGTACTGGTTCAAACTGTCCGGCACTTACAAATCCGGCCGCAAACTGTCCGCTGGCTGCAAGGTTTCTTATCATAAAATCCTTGCTTACATATTCGTCAAGCATCTGTGCCCATCCTACCCTTACTGCTGTATCCTTGGGATAATAGTTACATACAGTAGAATCTCCGCATATCCATATAGTCGGCTGAGTAGTAATATCATCAGATATTTTTTCAATTTCAAGTGCGCTTAGTGAAAATACTGTTCCGGCCTTTCCCTCTGTTACCATAAGGCTCAGCTGTCCGTCAGTAACCGGAATTGTAAACGTATCCACAGCATTATTTCCGGTCAGATTAATAAGCTGAAGAACATCCTCTGCAACTACACTTGCTCTTGTTGTATTTCCAAGATATACAGCAATTTTATAGAGTCCCGGTGTAAGATCAACCTTAAATGTATTTGATCTGTCTGTGCTTTTAAATACAACCGAATCACTTAACGCTCCGCTTCCGGCAGCAGCCGAATTTGCCACATTGTATGTCTGATTAAAGCCATATCCCTTCCCACTGTCATATCCGTCCGAAGCTGAAACTCCGATATAGCCATTTGCTGTACCATTTCCTCCGAAGTCAAACTTATAGTTTGCAGCAGCGGCATTTACCGCAGACTGATCCTTGGCCGGGAATGACAGACAAAATGAAATCATGAGCATAAAGGCAACAACTACAGACATTGTGCTTGTTCTTGTTCTTGTTTTTGTCATAAATCTTAGCTCCCTTTTAAAAAATAATATTTTCTGTCCCTGCTGTTATTATACAACAATAGTTAAATCATTGTTTTACTTAACACCTCCGTCTCATTTATAAAAGTATCCGGATAAGCGCTTACCCTTTTTTTAACGTGACAATTTGCAGTATAGCTGCACATTCACATTCAATATAAAGCTTGATTTCTGCTGAATGTGAATATGTCCCCGCCGTCTTAGAGACGGAGGACATATTGGCGAGTTATAAACAAAAACACTGCTTTCCGGATCACATCTGGTATTCTTTTCTAATATTTTTCTATATTCAGTTTCAATATTACACTTATATGCATATTTTATTAATTATTTTTTTACTTCAATTAATTATTATATACTATTAATAATTAATTTTCAATAACTTATTGTACTTATTTTAAATATAATATTTAAGGATTATAACTCATAATAAATAAAAAATATGGTGTACTGCCATAAAAAAATGACAGCACACCGTATTTTTCACTTTCTTTTTTTTCTTTTCTTCCTCTTGGAAGTAAGTATAAGCCATATACTTAATACCAGTGCAACAACATATCCGAAAAAGCCAAGAGTTGGAATACTGAATGTCCTTGGCGTCATATCAGTCGTACATATTACACTTGACCCAAGCAGAAGTGATGCTGCAAGAATAGAAACCACAAGCTTTGTAACCATTATATCTATTTTTTCAAGTGGCTCTCTTGAGCCTGTTAGGTCAAGATTTACCTTTGTCTGACCTTTGATAGTACTCCTCATCAGGTCTGCTGCCAAAGCTGGTATATCCATAGCTTTATTGCCTGATGAATACATTTTCTGTGCACCCGTTATGACTTCTTTTTTTACATTGAAATCCCGCTTCATATCATCTATTATACGTACAGAAGCAATATTTACAATGTTTACATCAGGACTTAACCTACTTACAACTCCCTCAAGAGTGAGCATTCCACGTCCGAGAATAGATACTCCCTTTGGCATTGAAATGTGATGTGATGAAGCAACTGAAAACAGCTCCTCAAGCACTGATCCCATATTAAGCTCTCCCATTTCTACAGAACTGTATTTTTCAAGAAATCCGTCTATATCAGAATAAAGCTTTATATGATTGATTTCTGTATTGTAAATACCCATCTGGAGTACAACGCTTTTAAGCTCATTTACATCATTCTGGACAACTGCTTTGATTGCACATTTTATAAGGCCCTTATCCCTGTGTGACAGCCTGCCCATCATACCCATATCAATCCAGACTATTTTTCCGTCACGTATGCGAATATTTCCGGGATGAGGATCAGCGTGAAAAAATCCGTCGTCGATTACCTGCTTTATATAATTATCTACAAGCTTTGTACCTATTTCATTGCGGTCATATCCGTTTTCCTCAAGTTTCTTTATATCGTCAACTGCAAGTCCTTCAATGTACTCCATAACAAGAACCTTTGAGGTTGTAAGTGCCAATTCTATAACCGGACAAGTTGCAAACTTAACGTCCTTGTTAAGCTCGTAAAATTCCTCTGCATGACGTGCCTCCGCAAGAAAATCCATTTCCTGCTGAGATACAGTCCACAGCTCATCAAGAACCATATTGAAATCTACAGTTTCTCCGACAGGTATAAGCCTCAGTGCTGCTGACGCTTTTCTGAGCAGTGCAAAATCCTTTGACATTATGTCCCGTATATGAGGACGCTGAACCTTTACTACTATTTTTCTTCCATCCTTTAACACCGCTGCATGTACCTGAGCAATAGAGGCCGAACCAAGGGGCTTATCGTCAAATGTTTCAAACACTTCACTGACAGGCTGTCCGTACTCTTCCTCTATAACAGATTTTATTTCTTCTGCGGGCAGCGGATTTACATCTGCACGAAGCTTTTCAAGTTCATGACAGTATTTTGCCGGCAGAATATCATTTCTCATTGACATTATTTGTCCGAGCTTTACAAAGGTAGGACCGAAATCCTCCAGGATAAGCCTTAGCTTTTCCGGTGTAAGCCCTTTGACTATTTCACGTTTTTTTAAGACCGAATATATTTCCTGCAGACGGTTAGGATTTTCAGATGCCGACTTCATTACTTCTGAGACTCCGTAGAGCCTTTTTCTATTTCATCAAGCTTTGCCTTTACTGCCGCAAGCTCGTCTGCACTCATACTGTCGAGCTTTGATATTACGTCATTGATTTCCTCTTCTTTCTTTTCCTTCTTTTCAGGAGCTATGGCACTTGAAACGTTTTCTTTAATTGTTTCAACGTTTTCTTTGATTTTATGCTTTAATTCCTCATTGAGTGTTTTGCCCTGCTGTGCGGTAATCTCACCTTTTCTTACAAGATCATCTACTATTTCCTTTGATTTTTCTGCTGTTGATGCCATTGCACCTATGCCAATAAGTATTACCTTTTTAATATTGTCGCCAAAATTCGTAATCATAATATCCAACTCCCTTTTTTATTAAATATGTATAAAGTTTTATTTATTATACCATATATTTTTATAGTTTTCAAATGTTTTTAAATTTTTCGACGCCTAGGATTTATCATTAAAAAATAAAACCCCCGCAGCCTCATTTCTGATAAACTGCGGGGATTGGTATTTATCTTTTATTTACACATTTGTTTTTATGCTATTTCTTTTTTACAGGAATCCAGATTTCACTGTAATAATTTTCGTCAAGGTTTCCCTTTGGATAATCACTGCATGGCGTATACATTTCAATGTTGTATCCTCCTGCAATCTCATACTCCTTGCAGTTAGGAAGCCATTCGGAGAAAATTTTTTTATTCACACTCTGAAGTGAATGAGGCATAGGACCTTTGCAAGGGAAAACCGCCCATGTATTTTTAGGAATGCTATATGCTTTGATTCCTTCCGGAATGTCATTCCATGGAATATAGTTATCAGCAATAACATATTCAAATCCGTCAGGCACACTGCCATCATCTATGCATATGCCGTACATTCCGCAAACAGACTTTGACTTATCTGATTTGCAGTGTTCTGTCCAGAACCCCGGAATTTCAGCCATAGCTGTTTCATTCTTAAAATCTTTTGACACACCGACAACAGTAAAAGCTTCTTTTTCAACAATTTTATAATCCATAATAAATCCACCCTCTAATGTAAAATTTAATTTAAGCGGAGCATATGATTTTATCATTGCACCGTTTTTACGAACTGCAGACGGAGTAACACCGTGAAATCTGGTAAATGCCCTTGTAAAACTGTCCGGAGAATCATAACAATATTTTACCGCAAGATCTATAACCTTTATATCGGTTGCCGCAAGCTCACTGCCAGCAAGAGCCAGACGACGGCTGCGTATGTATTCACCTACCGTAAAACCACACAGCATACTGAATGCTTTCTGAAAATAGAAGCTGGATACACACGCACGCTTTGCTATTTCCTCAATTGTTATATCCTCTGTCAGATTATCCTCGATATAATCGAGAGCTTCACATATACCATCTATCCAGTTCACTTTTTTTATCCTCCCCTTGTCTGTAGTTATATGATAACATACAGAAGATAAATTTACACGACTTTTTATGCATTGTTTTGTTGTCCGTTTTTACACCCTATCATATGTGATATCAGACGGTATATAACAACCGGAAAATCCCGTCAGATTCCAAAGGAAGCCGGACTCCGGTTACTTCAAAGCAACATAAATATTAACGTCTGCTACTCCGTTATTATTACTGATATACTCTTCAAAATCAGCTATAAAACTTCTTTCAAGGGGCATTTTCCAGATCTCATTCCATGCATCTGCTACATCCTTTACAACGTCGCCCTTTATTGAAAATTTAGCATATTTTCCGGACGGAATAACTTTTGTTGAAAGCTCCGGATTTCCGTTTTCAGAAACTGCCGTGCCTACAGTAACGTCATATGAAGTCTCATCATAATCAGAATAAAGTCCTACAGGATACTGTGACACCTTGTTCTTCATGTTTTGGGAAATATTATCGCCCATAAATTTCTGCCATAGTCCTCCTATTATCTTTGTACAGTCCGGATCATTGTTTCCTGTTCTTGCTGTTAATCCTGCGATAAGCTTTTCCTCAAGTGTTACAATTTCATAGTTCATAATGTGATTACCTCTTTCTTTTTTTATTATGAACATAGTATAACAGATATAATATGACACCTGTATGTCATATTATAAATAATTTTTCAGCATATCCTGAATTTTTTGTTTTACCTCATTGCGTAAGCTTTCCGGTTCAATTACCTTGCAGTATTCACCGAAGGAAATAATATATCTGCACATAGTGTCATTATCCGGCATATCGACGTTGCAGAGAAAATCTCCGTTTTTCATAATGCTGAAATCCGACATTTCATCATAGACACGAAACGCCATTTTTGAAGAAATCTCAAGTTTTACATTTACAGACTCACCTTTAAATATTTCAGATTCGTTAAAGTTGATTTCAGGTGAGGACATGCTGAATATTTCATCAGTTATCTTAAGATTACTTATCCGCCTCAATTTAAAAAAACGATAATCATTCCTCTTTCTGCAAAATCCGTAAAGATACCATGCTGACCCTTTGAACACAAGCTTCAGCGGCAGAACATCGCGGTTTGTATTTTCGGATTTTACACTTTCATAAACAAATTTTACAGAGCGTTTCTGGAGTATTGCTTTTTTTAATTCTGAGAAATTTTCAGATTCATTCAGATAATTTCCCCACGACGAGAAATTGACTTCTATCCAGTCACTCCCGCTGCTTCCGAGCATACTGTCAAGCTTTTCTAATGTATTATGGCCTCTTGTAAAGTTTACTGCATTTACGGCTTTGAGTGAAGATAAAATATCCTCCTTTTCCTGCTCTGTAAGAACAGCTTTGTTAAGTATAAAATCAGATATCAGAGAAATTCCTCCGCCCTTACCCTTGCTCATGTATACAGGAATACCTGACTGTGATAATGTTTCTATATCACGGTAAATAGTTCTTACCGATACTTCAAATTTTTTTGAAAGCTCTGCTGCCGTTACTGTCTTTTTTTCAAGCAGTATGTATATTATTCCAAATAATCTATTTATCTGCAATTATGTTCATCTCACTTTTTAATGCATATGTTAATCTGATAAAAAACAGATATTAATAAGCAATACACATTTAAGATCATATTCTTGTAATTATTAATTTTATCATAGTTTTATAAATGAGTCAATCTTCACCATAAACAAAAACCAACAGGCGTTATACCGCTTAATGAAAGCTGTATAACGCCTGAGGGATGTTATTTAATTTATTAGTCAAAAGTTGTTTTAAACTATCCGCATTAATACGGATATCATACTACTATCTATTTATCTTTGTTCCGCCCCACTCAACAACTGTAAATCCTTTTCTTTCAAACTTTTCAAATTCAGGTTCTGTTGTTGTATTTTTTAAATATTCTGCCTTCTCTGCATTTACGGGTTCATAAGCCATAAATACTCTGAGTACGCTATCGGCTTCTGGTGTAACCGAAAGAACCGCACCATCTGTATATCTGTCTGTCTGGAATGTTATATAATTATATTCATTGTACTGCATCTCCGGCAGCCAGTATACTATAAAGTCATTGTATTCCTTTGGTGTAAGGCCCATTTTCGGGAGCTGCTCTTTTAAGAATTTCATTGTTTCGCAGCCCTTTACAACAAAGCCCTCTGACATATCCCAGTATGCATCTTCTGTTCCTTCCCAGAACAAGTAGCTGTATTCTGAACCATCTTCCGTATAAAGTGTTCCATCCGGTTTTGCTGTTACCGTCCATGTACTTGTCTCCCTATCTGTAAACTCAGGATATACACAAGTAAATTCTCCGTTTAAGTTGACAGAAACAGATACCTTTGTTTCTTCTTCAGGATACAGATATATTACAGGTTTTGCAGCCTTCGGCATCTCACTGATATCAACCCTTATCTGCCTGCCATCACTTATTTCTCTTGGTAAGGTTATCAGATTAATACAATCATATCTTCCTCCTGTTGACATAGTGACAAATAAGATATTGTCATCATATTCTCCGGAAGCATATGAATAAGTTCCATCTGAAGTAATTACAATTAGTTTGTTTTTTACGAAAAACTCATCATCATATTCTGATATCAACTCTGGTATTCCGGAAGAATAATCGATTATTTCATCTGAATGCATAAATTCCGCAAATTCTTTATTTGACTCAATAATTTTGTATTCTTCATTATGGCTCCATAAAATATTTTTCTGAGTATCAATATTAAGACTATCAGTACTCTTAACTTCATTATTGAAAACAGTATTGCCTACTTTTTTATTCTGAGTTTCTTTTTTGTCAAACACTACAAATACGCACGTTGATGGTTCTTCATAACAATACCTGCCATTATACCCGGAAAAATTCAGAAACAAAGTATCTTCTCTGATTACAGCTGTTTTAAAAATAACATCGAACTTTCTATTTTCAATAATTCCGGCTGCTAATGAATAATTTTCAAAAAATTCTTCGTTGTAAGTTTTATTAATCGAATCACGTACAGAATCCTCACACTTTATTTCATCAATAAATGTCTTCATCTCATCATACGATTGAATAAAAACAGCTTTGCTCTCATCTCCCTGGGGTTGCTTTGTTTTACTGACATTTTCTCCAAACTCTTCTATGTTGATTATTTCAGAGCTTACTACAGGTATCTGTATCTCTTCAACACCTTCCTGCCCGTCATTAAGCATATATTGCTTTAATAAAATAAGATCCATCACATTAATTTTGCCATCACCGTTTACATCACCATTTTTTATCACGGCGTCTTTTCCGATAAGATATCCTAAAAGTGATGCCATATCAGCAGCTGATACTATTGCATCACCATTTGTATCACACTCCAGGTATACACCACCCTGTTGCTGCTCCCCGGTATTTTCGGCACAAACTGGGCATACTGATAATGAAGTTATCAGTACAAACGAACTTATAAGCGATATTATTTTTTTCATAGAAAAGCCTCCTGATATAATAAAGATTTTTGGTTTTATTATTAATACTTTTTATGATACAAAAAAGCTGCAATAAAATAAAATTATTGCAGTTTTTTTAAAAATTTCTTTTTATGGTCATCGATAGAAAATTATCATCCATTTTTCTAAGTGTTCCTTCTGTATCACATCCTCAATTTCTAAGTCTTTGAATAATCACATTCATACTAAAACCCTCTTAATAAA
>CALMUA010000045.1 GCA_937872775.1 uncultured Ruminococcus sp. | reverse complement strand
TATATTTTTGCTTTAATATGATATAATATATATATAATTTCAGATAAATTCTGCTGACCTTTACAAAATATGCACAAAAAACAACAGAAAGGGTGTTTAATATGGATACTTCAGCAATAATAGTTTCCGCCGGTAATTCTTCAAGAATGAACGGAATTGACAAACAATTTTCACTAATAGAAAACATTCCTGTAATAGGACACTGTATGCTTGCCTTCGAAAAATGTGAAAGTATTTATGAGATCATAGTATCAGCCAAAGCTGAAAATACAGAAAAAATAAAACAGATAGCAGCTCAGCTTGGCATTTCAAAACTTACACATGTTGTTGAGGGTGGAAGCACCAGACAGGCAAGTGTTGTAAATGGAATAAAAAAAGTATCTGACCAGACAAAGATGATTGCAGTTCATGATGGTGCAAGGCCTCTGATAAAATCTGAAAATATACAGAGGGTTATTGCTGATGCCCGTATTTTCGGTGGTGCGACTCTGGGTGTTCCCGTAAAGGATACAATAAAAGTCGTATCAGACAATCTTATAACCGATACTCCCCCACGATCATCATTGTATATTACTCAGACCCCTCAGGTATTTAAAAAATCTGTTTATATGAGAGGAATGGATTTTGCTTTAAGAAACGGATTGGATTTTACAGACGACTGTCAGCTTGCTGAATCAATAGGAATAAAAGTATATATGACTAACGGTGATTACACTAATATAAAAATTACTACACCGGAGGATATATCAATAGCAGAAATTCTCTTTAAGGAGCGTAAAATATGTTCAGAATAGGTCACGGATACGATGTGCATCAGCTTGTAAAAGGCAGGAAACTTATAATCGGAGGAGTAGATATTCCTAATGAAACAGGACTTTCAGGACATTCAGATGCAGATGTTCTTTTGCATGCAATAATGGATTCGATTTTAGGTGCGGCAGCATCAGGTGATATCGGAAAACATTTTCCGGATAACGATATTACATATAAAAATGCTGACAGCATGCTTCTTCTTAAAAAAGTATATGACCTTATCAAAGAAAACGGATGGAAAATCGGTAATATTGATGCAACTGTAATTGCACAATCTCCTAAACTATCACCATTTATAGAAACAATGCGTCAGAACATTTCGCAGACACTTGAATGTGAAATCTCACAGATAAATATCAAAGCTACCACCGAAGAACATCTGGGTTTTACCGGTCAGAAGCTTGGCATATCCGCTCACTCAGTCTGTCTTATCTGGGATTGACGTAAATCCGGATAATAGCTCTTTTTGTTTTTTCATCTGACATGGTGCAGCCATACAGAAATATTTATTCACTCAGGCATATGACCGACTGGGAATTCCTGGTCGTGTCATAAAGATAAAAACTATTCCTATCACATTATACTCCACTACTGCATATAGTATATTAATCTCACTTAAAATATTTTTTTATGAGGTGATATTATGCAGTACTACACGTTTAACCTACGATCATATACAGCAGCCATGAATGCTGTTTCAATTTTATCAGCAAATAAAATAAAATCATCATTAGAAAAGACTGTAAGTTCATCTGATGGATGTATATATTCTATAAAAATTTTCTCAGACTATAACACTGCCCTGAAACTCCTGCAAAAGAACAATATTGATTTTATTGGTTCAGGCGGGGGTGAGGCATCAAAATGAAAAATCACATTATTAACTTTGATAATGCCGCAACAACGTTTCCAAAGCCTGACGAAGTTAAAAAATCAGTCATATATGCCATTGAACACTGCGGAGGCAGTGCTGGACGAGGCGGCCATAATCTGTCAATGCACACATCACAGCTTGTGTATAATGCTAGACAAGCCGCTGCAGATTTTTTTGATGCCCAGACCGAAAATGTAATTTTCACAAGCAGCTGTACGCATGCTCTGAACACGGCGATAAAAGGAGTGTTAAAAGATGGCGGTCACGTTGTGACAAGCTCTATTGAACACAATTCTGTTATCAGACCTCTTATGGCTCTTAGCAAACAGGGTAAAATTACTCTGAGCATTGCAAAGGTGTATGACGATAATTCAAAAACAATAGACTCCTTTGAAAATGCAATTAATGTAAAAACACAAGTTGTAATATGCACAATAGCCGGAAATGTAACCGGTCAACTGCTCCCGATAAAAGAAATTGCGGAAATGTGCAACAAGAGGAATATATGTTTTATTGCTGACGGAGCTCAGGCATGCGGTATTATACCGGTCTCTCTCAAAAGTGGCATAAACATATTATGTACAAGTGGTCACAAGGGATTATACGGAATAGCAGGAACCGGTCTTCTTGTCACAGACGGTAAATACAAAATAGAGCCTCTTACACAGGGTGGAACAGGAAGCGGATCACTTGAATTTACTCAACCTGATTTCATGCCTGACAGCCTTGAAAGCGGAACACTGAATACTCCTGGAATATTATCACTGAAAGCAGGCATTGATTTTATTAACAAACGTACTATTCAGGATATATTCAGATATGAAGAAAAACTGGCAGATATATTTTTATCAAATATGCGTGATTTTGATAAAATTACAATATATCGTTCTCCTAATGCGAAATATGTTCCTATAATATCGTTTAATGTAAAAGATATCCCATCTGAAAAATTTGCATCATACCTTAATGAAAAAGGTTTTTGTCTGCGTGCGGGATTCCATTGTTCCGCTATGGCACATAAAAGCCTCGGCACTAAAAATGGCACAATAAGATTTGCTCCATCTGTATTCAATACAGAAAGCGATGTAAAAAAATTATGTTTAACAATAAAAAATGCATTTTAGCTATTGAAAAAATATGAATATATGATAAAATATATATAAGTGTAAGATCGG
>CALMUA010000044.1 GCA_937872775.1 uncultured Ruminococcus sp. | reverse complement strand
GTCTGTCCTATAGAACTCATACTTATGAACAATGATGTAACTATTGATGCTATAGCCTTCTTAATTTTTCCGCCATTATGTTGCTTTTCTGTCATAACTTTTGTGTCCTCGATTTGATTCATTATAGAATCCTCCTTAAAATAATAATAATTTATTTAAACCATCTCTTGATGATGATTTATTACATTTGCTGTGTAACTGAAGCTGATTTTATAACATCTACAGCTTTTTTCACCACTACTATACAAGCCCCTATTGTTCCAAGTGCTCCGACAGCTTTAGTTGTTGCCTTGCCCCCAATATTTGCAAGCAATTCTTTACCTTTATCCGTAATTGTAACAACACCCTTTTTATCAACATTAACAAGACCTTTCTTTGCCATGTCCATGAAGTTTGACATCACATTGTTTCCTTTATTCGATGAGCCAAAGTTTTGAATATCACTAAGATTAAACTTTTCAGTAAATCTGAAAACATCTAAGTCATTCTGCACTCCATCAAGTATCACACACCTATCAAGGCTTTTTTCAACCTCTATCATGCTGTCTAATGCTTGCTTTTTAAACTCATTTTTGGATATGTAAGCTCTTCCCTTGTCGGTAATAGCTATCATTTGAGAGTCAGGATCAATAACCACAAGACCTTTTCGTGCAGCCATATTAAATTGGTCCTTTACTGCTGATTTTAAATTTTCATCTGTAATGTTTTCGACAAAATCAATAGGCATTGCCGATGATTTATTAAAATATCGTAAGTCGGCAGCCTGTCCGGTAAATACAAAATCTTTATCCGGATTTAATATTTCGCCTCGAGCTTTATCAATAGCATTAAGCTTTGATATTTTTTCTTTTTCCTGAATTTTATTTGCTAATTTATAAATCTCAGTTGCTATTTTAATTGACTGCTGTGCAGTATTTTTCAGATTATTTAACTGTTCATTGTCATCGTACATAATCATACACCTCCATTAGCATTAATCTTGAAAATTAAATTGACTCATAACCGGATTAACATCATCACTGATGCTATTCTCAAAGTCTTCTTCATCAATGATTTCTATTTCATTATTATCGCTGTTAGTATCTTTCTCAATATTTGCAAACTCCATATCAGAATATTTTTCAGCAAGTTTTTTTTGTTTCTGTTCTTCCTGAGCTACAGCTGCATCCTGGAGTTTTTTTTCTGCAATATCTTTTTTCTTCGCAGCTAATTCAAAAAAATCCACCATGTTTTGAGTATGCTGCTCACTTCTCTTTCGTTTTATCTCTGCATATTGCTTTGTTATATCAGTATTATTTTTAAAATCCTTAGTAAATGAGCTTCCTGTTTGAGAAATCAACTGATGCTTCAGTGTATCATATTTTGCAATAAAAAACGGCTTATATTCATCTATAAACAAAATACAGCTGCCACCATATTTTTTGGCTTTTCCTTTAGGTTTAATTGCAAGTGGTATTTCATCAGGTGCAAGCAAATCACGTTGTACATAACTTTCACTGTCTGAACCACCACCGTTATTGCCTCCTCTGTTATATGAACGTGAATCTACTCTTACAGTCGTTTTTCCGAGCTTTTTAGATACATATTCCTTTGAATCCATATCATTTGTTCCAAGATACGTAAATATAGAACAGTTACCTATTATACTTTCCCACGTCTTTTCATATAGTGCCTTTAACTGTGACAAGCCTTGAAGTACAATACATATTCTGATATTATGTGAACGAACAACAGCAAGCGTTTCATTGAAATTTGGAATTTTTCCAAATAGCGATAGGTAATTCTTAGATGTTATCTCCGAATTTTCCCCCGCTCCACACCGTACGTGACAGTTTCCCGTCATACGGCGCTCCATCGTCTAATCAAGTTTTTGGTGCATACGTAGTCCTGTAGCTGTTATTT
>CALMUA010000043.1 GCA_937872775.1 uncultured Ruminococcus sp. | reverse complement strand
CTCTTCCGATCTAAAATAAAAAGGATTGATAATATGCTTACAAGTAAACAAAGAGCAACTCTCAGAGGAATAGCAAGCACATATGAAACAATATTTCAGATAGGTAAGTCAGGAATACAGGATACGCTGATTACACAGGTAAAGGATGCATTAAGGGCAAGGGAATTAATAAAATTAAGAGTTCTTGATAACTGTCCTCTTGATGCCAGGGAAGTTGCATCTGAAATTGCAGAAAGAACAGAATCAGAAGTAGTTCATGTAATAGGCAGCAGATTTGTGCTTTTTAAAAGAAACAGCAAAAATCCTGTTATTGATATAAAACTCTGATATGTCATCAGTAGGAATTTTCGGAGGCACATTCAATCCGGTTCATAACGGGCACATGCATCTTGCTGAGATGGCATTACATGAACTAAAGCTTGACAGATTGATTTTTATTCCATCCAATATACCGCCCCATAAATCTGCTGAAAATTTATGCTCAAATGACGACAGATTTAAAATGTGCAGCCTTGCAGTATCGGGAATACAGAAATTTCAGGTAAGTGACTATGAGCTTAAACGTTCAGGAAAAAGTTATTCCGTTTATACAGCAGGATATTTCAGAGAGCAGTTTCCGACAGACCGGATATTTATGCTTATCGGAAGTGATATGCTCATGAGCTTTGATAGTTGGTACAGATATCAGGATGTTTTAAAAATGGTAGATCTGGCAGTGGTATCACGTGAAAATGATGATATAGCAATCCTTGAAAAAAAAGCTGATTTTCTTAGAAAATATGGTGAAATCAAAATAATAGATTCAGATCCATATGTTATTTCATCAACTGAAATACGTGAAAAAATTAAAAAGGATGAAAAATTTTCTTGCTATTTGCCTGAAAAAGTAGTACAATATATAAGATTAAATAATTTGTATAAATAGCAGGTTGGTGATATTTATTGTACAGTGTTGACAATGTTAAAGAGATTTTACGAACTCGTTTGTCTGAGAAAAGATACATTCATTCATTAAATGTCGCAGATGAGTGCAGACATCTTGCACAAATATACGATTCCGATGAAGAAAAAGCTTATTTTGCAGGACTGGTTCATGACATATGCAAAGAACTGCCGGTAGATCAACTTAAACAGAAGGCTGTTGACAGCAATCTTGCAATTTCAAAGGCTGAACTTGAAACAAAGGCATTATGGCATGCTATAGCAGGTGCCGGATTTGTAAAGAATGATATGAAAATAAATGACATCGATATAATAAATGCCGTTCGTTTTCATACAGTTGCAAGGGCTGGTATGACAAAGCTTGAGGAAATCGTGTATATAGGTGATCTTATATCAGCAGACCGCACCTATAAGGATGTAAAAAGATTCAGAAAGCTGGCATATCAGGAGCTGGATAAAACAATGCTTGAAGCTGTTGTATTCTCTATACAGTCAGTAATCGAAAAAAGAGGACTTATTCCGGAGTATACCATACATGCTTATAACCAGTATCTTTATGTTGAAAGTAAACATAATCAGGAAAGGAAATAAATTATGGTTAAGAATAAAAAACTAAGAGTTTTGAGAGACTTTTTCATACTTTTAATTACACTTGTAGTCGCTTTTTTCCTTGTAAGTGCTATTGTAAAGTCAATAATCTCAGCACAAAAGCCATTTGTCGGAAAACAGGGAGAACTTCTTGAAGATACAAACAGCTATATTTTAAAACCAATGGATGCAGGTTCTATTTATGACGGACTTGATCTTAACCAGTACATTGAAGGACAGTATACTGTTCTCGCTCTTGGTATGGACGAGGAAGAGCTTAATACAGACGTAATGATGCTTTTTGTATTTGATCTCAATGCAGCAAAAATAAACATACTTCAGATTCCAAGAGACTGCTATGTAGGACCTGAATTTACAAATGCAGCCACAGGAAAAATAAACAGTGTTTATTCAGAGGGAACAGAAGAAGGTTCTTCTATCAATAAGGTTGTAAGCTGCGTACGTGATATGTTGGGAATACCGATAGACAGCTATATAGGAATAAACTGTAATAATATTGCACCTGTTGTTGATGCTATAAACGGAATACCGATAAATGTTCCTGAGGATGTAATATATGAAAAAGATAAGATTATTTATGCAGGACAGCAGACACTTACCGGTGAGCAGTCAGAATGGTTTGTAAGATTCCGCCATGACTATCTTGAGGGTGATATAGGCAGAGTAAAAGCACAGAGATTATTCCTTGCTGCTACTATGCAGAAGGTCAAGGATCTCGGTACTATGAAAATATTAAAAGTATATCCGACACTTAAACAATACCTGATGTCAGATCTTGATATGAGCGAAATAGGAATTTTATCTGATTTTGCACAGACTGTTCCGATGGAAAATGTAACAGTAAGAATGGTACCTGGAGAATCTCTTGAACCTGGTGTTATAAATGAATACTGGGGCTGGTCAATTCATGAAGAACAAACTGTAGATATGCTTAACGAGATTTTCAGACCATATCAGAAAGAAATGACAGCTGATGAACTTAATATAAATGAAGTAATGAATACTACTGATTACTATGATGATGATGTAAGTAATTTTGATGATATTTCAAATGGAAATACACCATCCGTTCCTAGAAATCCTGAAGAAGACTAATGGATAATATTCACTATTTTAATTAATCAGAGAAGGATGAATAAAAATTTATGGAAATGAAAGAAAAACTAAAAAAAATTGTAAAGACACTTGATTCTAAGAAAGCAGAAAATATTGAAGTTCTCGGAATAAAGGATCTGACGATACTTACAGATTATTTTGTTATTGCTAATGGTACAAGCACCACACATACAAAAACTTTGGCAGATGAGGTTGAATTTGTTCTTTCACAGGAGGGTGTCAAGCCTACCAGAACAGAGGGATATAATGGCTCAAACTGGATAATTGTTGATTATTCTGATATTATAGTTCATGTATTTCATAAAGATACAAGAGATTTCTATAAACTTGAACGCCTGTGGGCCGATGGTGAGCATGTTGATATTTCTGAATTTTTAGACTAATTTATTAAGACCGCAGAGCAGTATATGCTGACTTTTGGGCAGCAGTTTTCTGACAGACCTGATCATGCAGGTTACTCTGCTTACATATAGCAAGGTTTTTAAAAATATCTTTAAAGGAGTTTATTGTTAATGAGCAGATATGATTTTACTGCTATTGAATCAAAATGGCAGAAAATTTGGGATGATAAAAAATGCTTCAGAGCTGAAGAGGATTATACAAAACTAAAATTCTATGCACTTGTAGAGTTTCCTTATCCGTCAGGACAGGGCCTTCATATCGGACATCCACGTCCGTATACAGCGATGGATATTGTATCAAGAAAAAAACGTCTTGAGGGTTACAATGTTCTTTTCCCTATGGGCTGGGATGCATTTGGTCTTCCTACAGAAAATTATGCAATTAAAAATAAAATTCATCCTGCAATAGTAACACAGAAAAATATTGCAAGATTCAAAGGTCAGCTTAAGGCACTTGGCCTTTCATTTGACTGGGACAGAGAGATAAATACTACAGATAAGGATTATTTCAAATGGACACAGTGGATATTCCTTCAGATGTTTAAAAAAGGTCTTGCATATAAAAAAGAAATGGCAGTAAACTGGTGCACATCATGTAAGGTTGTTCTTGCAAATGAAGAAGTTGTTGGTGGTGTTTGTGAGAGATGCGGCGGAGAAGTAATCAGAAAAGTAAAATCTCAGTGGATGCTTAAGATTACTGAATATGCGCAGAGACTTCTTGATGATCTGTCAGAAGTAAATTATCTTGAAAGAATAAAGGCAACACAGACAAACTGGATAGGACGTTCAACAGGTGCGGAGGTGGATTTCACTGCTACTACAGGTGATAAGCTCACAGTTTATACTACACGTCCGGATACATTATTCGGTGCAACATATATGGTTATTTCTCCGGAACACCCACTCATAAAAAAATGGGAAGGTGTTCTTAAAAACAATGACGAGATAAAAGCTTATCAGGAAAAAGCAGCAAGAAAATCTGACTTTGAAAGAACTGAAATAGTAAAAGAAAAAACAGGAGTTAAGCTTGAAGGCGTGATGGCAGTAAATCCTGTAAACGGAAAAGAGATTCCGATATTTATTTCTGACTATGTTCTTATGACATATGGTACAGGTGCTATTATGGCAGTTCCTGCACATGATACAAGAGATTACGAATTTGCAAAGGTATTCGGACTTCCTGTTATTGAAGTTGTAAAGGGCGGAAATGTTGAAGAAGAAGCATTTACTGACTGTCAGACAGGAGTTATGGTAAACAGTGATTTCCTTAACGGACTTTCAGTTGAAGAAGCAAAGATTAAAATAAAAGAATGGCTTGAAAATACAGGCAAAGGAACACCGAAGGTAAACTTCAAACTCAGGGACTGGGTATTCTCAAGACAAAGATATTGGGGTGAACCTATTCCTATAGTTGACTGTGATAAATGTGGCTATGTAGCAATCCCTGAGAGTGAACTTCCGCTTACATTGCCTGAAGTAGACAGCTATATGCCTACTGATAACGGAGAAAGCCCGCTTTCAACACTCGAAAGCTTTATAAATACAACATGTCCTCATTGCGGAGGACCTGCAAAGCGTGAAACAGATACAATGCCTCAGTGGGCAGGTTCATCATGGTATTTTCTTCGCTACTGTGATCCGCATAATAAAAATGAACTTGCTTCAAAAGAAGCTATTGATTACTGGATGCCTGTTGACTGGTATAACGGAGGTATGGAGCATACAACACTTCATCTTCTTTATTCACGTTTCTGGCACAAGTTTCTGTATGATATAGGTGTTACAACACAAAAAGAACCATATGAGAGACGTACAAGTCACGGATTCATACTTGGAGAAAACGGTGAAAAAATGTCCAAGTCAAGAGGAAACGTAATAAATCCTGATGATGTAATTGCAGAATACGGTGCAGACACATTAAGACTTTATGAAATGTTTATAGGTGACTTTGAAAAAACAGCTCCGTGGAGCAATTCAAGTATAAAGGGCTGTAAGAGATTCCTTGAAAGAATCTGGTCACTCCAGGAAAATATAATTGATGGTGATGAGTACAGAAGCGAACTTATGTCTTCATTCCATAAAACCATAAAGAAGGTATCAGAGGATATAGAGTCACTTAAATTTAATACAGCCATAGCAGCGATGATGGGACTTCTGAATGATATTGCAGATATAGGAAATATAAATCGCAGGGAATTTAAAGATTTTCTGATAATGCTTAATCCTTTTGCACCTCATATAACGGAAGAAATTTATACAGCATGTGGATATGAAGGATATATTCATGATCAGGTATGGGTAAAATATGATGATTCACTTTGTGTGGATTCAACAATTGAAATTGTTCTTCAGATAAACGGAAAGCTAAAGTCAAAAATTATGGTTCCTGCTGATTCAACAAAAGAAGATATATTTAAAATAGCACTTGAAGATGAGAAGGTTGCAGAATCTATAACTGGAAAGACTATTTTAAAACAGATATATGTACCAAATAAACTTGTGAATTTTGTTGCAAGGTAACAAAATACCATATTAATTGAAAATTGTCTTGACAACTCACTTGTTAATATGGTAAAATAAAAACATGTTATTCATATGAATTAGTGGTGATTTTAATTTAGCTATTAACTGATATTCAACATATATCAATTAAATCATATAAAATCATGATGCTACATTATTCGCAGAGGAGATATTTGATTTTGACGACTGACATTTGTGATTGCTTACAAATTACAAATGGTTTAGTATAAACCTCTGTCTTAGCGGCAAAGGGAGGGAATAAAATGGCAGAAGTTCGTGTTGGAAAAAATGAATCTTTAGATACAGCACTTAAGCGCTTCAAGAGATCATGCGCAAAGGATGGCGTTATCGCTGAGGTTCGTAAGAGAGAACACTACGAAAAGCCTTCGGTAAAACGTAAGAAGAAGTCCGAAGCAGCTCGTAAACGCAAATATTAATGGGGGCTTTTATAAAGCAGACTCGAAGGCGGACTTGAATTTAGTCCGCCTTTTTGTTTTTATGATACGATTTATAATGCAAGATGACATCTTGCATTATAAATCGTATTTTTTTTATTAAAAGTAACTAAATAATTCAAAATGTATTGATATTGTGTTATAAATAAGATATAATATAAAATAATACTTAAAAAAATATGTTATAAAGTGTTGCTTTTCACAAACATAAAACATGTTCCTTGAAATGTACTTTTTCGACATACTGTCGGCAAAATAAACAAAAATGCTGCTTTAAAAATATCAGAAGTGTATTTAGGGTTAGACTATGTTTAATAATCCTATCAGATTATAACTTAGGCAATATGTACCGAGCCTCTTAGACAGGGGGTTCCATATCCACATTCAGCAGAAGTTGAGCCTCCTGTTTCAATGTAAATGTGTCGCTGTGATTGACATTGCCACATTAAGAACGATCAAGACTTATTTGAATAAAATAATATATAAAGGGGGATTTGAAGATGTGGGCATATGAAAGTGTTTTTTATCAGATATATCCATTGGGATTCTGCGGAGCATCATTTGAAAATGACGGTGTTGTTGCAGAAAATATTTTGAAAGTTTCAAAATGGATACCGCATATAAAAAAGACAGGATGCAATGCAATTTATTTTTCACCTGTTTTTGAGTCAGATACTCATGGCTACAATACACGTGACTATACAAAGATAGACGCAAGATTGGGAACAAACGATGATTTTGCACAGTTGTGCCGTCAGCTTCATGATAGTGATATCAAAGTAGTTCTTGACGGTGTATTTAATCATGTAGGAAGGGGATTCTGGGCTTTTCAGGATGTTCTGAAAAACCGCGAAGGTTCACAGTACAAAGATTGGTTCTTTATAAATTTCTCAGGAAATTCAAATTATAACGACGGACTCTGGTATGAGGGCTGGGAGGGCTGTTTTGACCTTGTAAAGCTTAATCTTAGAAACGAAGATGTTATAAATCATATTTTTGAATGTATAAAAGGATGGATAAATGAATTTGACATTGACGGACTGCGCCTTGACGTCGCATACTGTCTTGACCATGAATTCATTAAAAGATTAAGAGGCACGTGTGTTCAGATAAAACCTGATTTTCTGTTAATAGGTGAGCTGCTGCACGGGGATTACAGTATGTTTGTAAATGGCAGCATGCTGCACAGTGCAACAAACTATGAATGCTATAAAGGACTGTATTCAAGCTTTAACAGCATGAATATGTTTGAAATATGCCATTCACTGAAAAGCCAGTTCGGGCCAGAGGATTGGTGCAGGTACAGGGGAATGCATCTTTTGTCCTTTGTGGATAATCATGATGTTTCAAGAATTGCAAGTCAGCTTACAAACCAGGAGCATCTTCCTCTTATATATGCTCTTATGTTTGGCATGCCTGGAATACCATGTATTTATTATGGAAGTGAATGGGGTACAAAAGCGAGCAAAAGTGAAGGAGATCCTGCACTGAGAGTAAGCTTTGAAGAACCGGTTGAAAATTCACTTACAGAATGGATATCAGTTCTTGCTTCGGCTCATAAAGAGAGCCATACACTGTGTTACGGAGGATTCAGAATTGTACATCTTACAAATAAACAGTGCATTTTTGAACGTAATGCTGACGGTGAACGTATACTTGTTGCTATAAATGCTGACAGTGAACCTTATACTGCATATTTTGATTCAGGGGGAGAAAAAGCTGTAGATATGATCAGCGGAGATATGCATGAATTTGCAAATGGAAGCCAGCTTTCACCGTATACGGCATATTATTGGAAAATGATATGATAAAAAATAAATTTGAAACGAATATGGCTTTATTTCAGATTTACTATATTTTTTCAATATAAATTCGTCTAAATTTATA
>CALMUA010000042.1 GCA_937872775.1 uncultured Ruminococcus sp. | reverse complement strand
AATATTATATAATTAGATAAATAAGAACAATTAAATATAAATAAATATTGTAAAAACAGCGAAAGGTTGTGAAAAAATGTTTACGCAATTATTTGGATATTATTTACTTGATAAAGGCGTCGTTACCCTTGACCAGTTGGGGCAGGCTCTTGCTGAAAAAAGTACAACAAATGTAAAGCTTGGTGCTCTTGCAATAGATTCAGGATATATGACAGCTGAACAGGTTGACCGTGTTCATGATGAACAAAAGCATGTAGATAAAAAAATCGGAGATATTGCTGTTGCTCTTGAATTTATTACTGAAGAGCAGGTAAAAGAACTACTTACAAAGCAGAAAACATCAAATATAATTCTTAGTCAGGCACTGATTGACAGGGGATACATATCAAATTCAGTATTTGAAAATGAACTTAAAGAATATAAGCGAATTGCGGAATTTGATGAAGGTGATCTAAATGATAAAAATCTTGCGGAGGACATTATTTCAATATACGATCTTTATGGACTGGCAGAAAAAGATTTTTACGCAGATTATATTTCCCTTCTTGTTAGAAATGTAGTACGATTTATTGGTGATGATTTCGCTTTTTTAAATGTTAAGTCAGGTGAAGATATTATTGTTGAGTATGTTACTGATCAGCAATTACATGGATCTAAAACGTCATATACAGCAATCGGTGGGGATGAAAAAGCATTTCTTGCATTTGCTTCAAGATATGCCGGTGAACAGCTTAATGTTTGCAACGAGTATGCTTGCACAGCAGTAGGTGAGTTTCTTAATGTGCAGAATTCCCTGTATGCAGAAAATGAAGCAAATCTTAACAATATTGATCTCTCTCTTTTACCTCAGAGTGCATCAAAGAACAAGATATTTACCCCAGATAAAAAACAGCTTATCGTACCGTTGTCGTTTACATTCGGCAATATGTATGTGTGCTTCAGAACATGCGGGTAATGACAAAAATAATAAAGGCGGATTTCCTTTTGGAAATCCGCCTTTAAAATTTTATTTTAAGGTGATAAGATTATTTGTAAAGTTCAGAAAGTCTGATAAGATAATCGTATCTGTCCTTAGCGTTTTCAATTGCTTTGTTGAACAGAAGTTCAGCTCTTTCAGGATTCTGACGGGCAAGAGCATTGTAACGAACTTCACCCATGAGGAAGTTTTTGTATTCGTCAATGTTAGGAGCCTTAGAATCAAGAGTGAATGGATTCTTTCCTTCATTCTTAAGAGCAGGGTTGTATCTGTAAAGATGCCAGTAACCAGCCTGTACAGCCTTCTTCTCTTCTGTCTGAGCAGTAGACATACCTGTCTTGATACCGTGGTTGATACATGGAGCGTAAGCAATGATAAGTGATGGACCGTCATAAGCCTCAGCCTCTTCAATAGCCTTGATACACTGATTATAGTCAGCACCCATAGCGATGTGTGCAACATAAACGTAACCATAGCTCATTGCTATGCCTGCAAGATCCTTCTTCTTAACTTCCTTACCAGCTGCTGCGAACTGAGCGATAGCACCTGTTGGAGTTGATTTTGAAGACTGTCCGCCTGTATTTGAGTAAACCTCTGTATCGAATACGAAGATGTTTACATTTTCTCCTGAAGCGATAACGTGGTCAAGACCGCTGAAGCCGATATCATATGCCCAACCGTCACCACCGAATACCCACATTGACTTCTTGCTGAGGTAATCCTTGTATGCAAGAATATCCTTAGCATCTTCGCATCCGCAAGCTCCCAATGTGCTTATAAGTTTCTTTGTAGCAGCAGCATTTGTCTTACCGCAGTTTAATGTTTCGAGGTATTCGTTGATAGCATCCTTTGTTTCAGTCTTTTCAGCTTTTTCAAGAAGGTTCTTTACCTTGTCAACAACTCTTGTACGGAGTGTGTTCTGAGCTAAGAACATACCATAACCGTATTCTGCGTTATCTTCAAAGAGTGAGTTAGCCCAAGCAGGACCCTTGCCTTCTTTGTTTGTTGTATATGGAGTTGAAGGAGCAGAACCACCCCAGATTGATGAACATCCTGTAGCATTTGCAATGTACATTCTTTCACCAAAGAGCTGTGTTATAAGCTTAGCATAAGGTGTTTCACCACAACCAGCACATGCACCTGAGAATTCGAGGAGAGGCTGTTTGAACTGTGAACCCTTAACTGTAGTTGGTTTGAATTTTTCAAGAACTTCTGGTTTTTCCTCTATCTTGGTTCCATAATTGAATATATCCTGTTCTTTTTCCTGTGAATCAAGAGGCTTCATAACAAGTGCCTTGTTCTTTGCAGGACAAACGTTAGCACATGAACCACATCCTGTACAGTCAAGTACTGAAACTGTCATTGTGAACTTAAGGTCACCAAGAGCTGGTTTGAAGTCAGATGATTTTGTTCCTTCAGGAGCAGCAGCGAGTTCTGCAGCTGTCATAGGAACTGGACGGATTACAGCGTGAGGACATACATATGAACACTGATTACACTGGATACAGTTTTCTGGGATCCATTCAGGAACATTTACAGCAATTCCTCTCTTTTCAAAAGCAGCAGAACCCTGTGGGAATGTACCGTCTGCCATGTCTACAAATGTTGAAACAGGGAGTGAATCACCGTTCTGAGCGTTACATGGCTGCTGAATGTTGTTTACATAGTCAATAAGAGCCTTGTTGTCGCCAACAGCCTTATCCATACCCATATTTGTATCAGCTGCATCAGCCCATGAATCAGGAACATCAATCTTAACGATTTTCTTATAACCTGCATCAATAGCATCATGGTTCTTCTTAACGATATCTTCACCCTTCTTCATGTAAGAAGCAGTAGCTGCGTCCTTCATGTATTTGAGAGCATCCTCAAAAGGAATGATATCAGCGAGTTTGAAGAATGCAGACTGAAGAATTGTATTGATTCTTGTGCCCATTCCTGTTTCTTTACCAAGCTGAACACCGTCAATTGTATAGAAGTTAATCTTGTTCTGAGCAAGGTATCTCTTTACCTGACCAGGAAGATGTTTTTCAAGACCATCTATATCCCACTGACAGTTGAGGAGGAATGTACCGTTTGGCTTGATGTCTGAAACAATGTCGTATTTGTCAATATATGACTGGTTGTGACATGCAACGAAGTCAGCTCTGTTTACAAGGTAAGTTGACTTGATAGGTGTGTTACCGAATCTCAGATGTGAAACAGTTACACCGCCTGATTTCTTTGAGTCATAAGCAAAATATGCCTGAGCATACTTATCAGTATGATCACCGATGATCTTGATTGAGTTCTTGTTAGCACCAACTGTGCCGTCAGCACCAAGTCCCCAGAACTTACAAGCTGTTGTGCCTGCAGGAGCTGAATCAAGAGCTGAACCAGTTTCAAGTGAAAGATATGTTACATCGTCGTTGATTCCGATTGTAAATCTTGACTTTTCTGTATTTTCATAAACAGCCTTGATCTGAGCTGGTGTTGTATCCTTTGAACCTAAACCGTATCTGCCGCTGTATACTGTAGTGTCGTTGAATTTTGTACCCTTGAGAGCTGCAACAATATCAAGGTAAAGTGGTTCGCCGAGTGAACCAGGTTCTTTTGTTCTGTCAAGAACAGTGATCTTATTTACAGTTGAAGGAATAGCTTCAACAAGCTTGTCAGCACGGAAAGGTCTGTAAAGTCTTACCTTGATCAGACCGTATTTGCCGCCCTGAGCATTAAGGAAGTCAATTGTTTCTTCGATTGTGTCGTTTACAGAACCCATAGCAATGATAACGTGTTCTGCATCAGCAGCACCGTAGTAGTTGAAAAGTTTATATTCAGTACCGAGTATAGCGTTTACCTTGCCCATATATTCTTCAACAACTTCTGGAAGTTCATCATAGTACTTGTTACAAGCTTCACGAGCCTGGAAGAATATATCAGGGTTCTGAGCTGTACCTCTGAGTACAGGATGTTCAGGATTGATAGATCTCTCTCTGAATGCCTTAACTTCATCCATATCAATCATGCCTGCAAGAGTCTCTGTATCCCATGTTTCGATTTTCTGGATTTCATGTGATGTACGGAAACCATCGAAGAAATGAATGAAAGGAACTCTGCCCTTGATAGTTGAAAGATGAGCTACAGCAGCAAGATCCATAACTTCCTGAGGGTTTGATGAACAGAGCATTGCAAAACCTGTCTGACGGCATGCGTAAACGTCTGAATGATCACCAAAAATATTAAGAGCGTGTGAAGCAACGCATCTTGCAGAAACATGGATAACGCAAGGAAGGAGTTCGCCAGCAATTTTGTACATGTTAGGGATCATAAGAAGAAGTCCCTGTGAAGCTGTATATGTTGTTGTGAATGCACCTGCTGAAAGTGAGCCGTGAACTGTACCTGCAGCACCTGCTTCAGACTGCATTTCTGCTACCTTAACAGTCTGTCCGAATATATTTTTTTGTCCCTTTGCAGACCATTGGTCTGTAACTTCAGCCATAACTGAAGAAGGTGTAATAGGGTAAATAGCAGCTACGTCTGTGAACGGATATGATGCCCAAGCAGCAGCGTTATTACCATCCATGGTTTTCATTTTTCTAGCCATTTAAAATTTCATCCTCCTAGTTTAATTACGATCTGCAGAAATATATTTCTGTAAATCTGTTATGCGTTATGATTACACATAAACGTCAACTATTATAATAACACAATCACAAAAGTTTGTAAAGGGTGTATGTGTAAAATACACAAGTAATTTGTGAAAAAATAAATAAATGAGAATAGGGTGGAAAATATTATAATAATTACTTAGAAATCTTTGCTTTAATCCTGTCATATACAATCATATAATAATTATGAATTTGCTTGTCAGACATTGATACGTATAGTATAATGATGATATGAATAAAATCAAAAACAGGAGGAAAATATGTGTGAAAGAAGATGCCCGAACTGTAATCGCAAGATGGTTCAGCAGTTCATAGGTATAAAACACTGCCCGATAATCCGATATAAAGATAAGGAACAAGGTGAGGATGTATGAAAAAAACACTTTCAATCCTATTATCTCTGCTGATGTGTTGTATGGTAATACCACATAATATCAGCACACAGACATTTGCAGAGAGTTCTGCACTTATTATCTATCCCGAATATCATGAGCGAATACCGAAATGTTACGATTATGGAGTCACCATCCATCAAGGTAACAAGTCGGAAACGCTTACGGTCTACAACAGAAATACAAGTGGTGAGCAAATGGCGTATCGCTGCTTTAAGCCTGATTTTAACCGTAGATTCTGCGAATTTGCATTTACTGGTGAAGTTCGAATTGATATTGAGGTGTATCGTGACTTTGAGACTTACAGCATCTTACCAAGTGCTAAGGAATATCGAAATGAGTTTCACGATGGTGTTATTTCCGTCTGGCTTAATGAAAATGATACGAACTTTATGATTCGACTTGATGACGATGATGAAAGCATTCTATCTGTTTTTGCTGATGCTCCCGAAGATTACAGCATTGACAAAGATGACGATTCTGTTCTATATGTCGATGAAAAATGGTATGACCCTGATGAAAGCGATATCCTTTACACCTTACCCGAAAACATCAAAACTGTGTATATCGCACCCGGAAGCGTGTTTTACAGTCGCTTGCTTGTAAATGCCAATGATGTGAAAATCTGTGGCCACGGTATGATGCTTGACCCATATAGTGATTTGTATGATACTTCGACCATAAATCAGCAGAACGGCAAGATGTTTCTTCGTGTTGAGGGTAATAATGTTTCTATTGAAGATATAAAGTTGCTTGATTCTCAGAACTATAACATTTTCCTTGTCAAAGGTACAAATCACATTGTTGATGATGTTAAATGTATGAGTGCGAGAATATGCACCGATGGAATTACTGTCGGTTCTGGTAATGTTACTGTTGATAATTGCTTTCTCTATGTCGGTGACAACGCTATTGTATATAGTGGTGGATTCGGCTATCATCATATCAATAACTGTATTATTGGCACAACCTGTGCTGCAATATTTCCACAGCACCGGTCACCTTATGAGATGGATTTCAATGACATTTATGTTTTTAGGGCAAATGAAGGAATTATCAATAACTGGTAAAAGTAAATAACAATACAAATGCCCTGTACTCTCATATTCTGAAAGTACAGGGCAAAACAATTATTATTCTATGCTACCTTTATTTCTGTCACTCTGCACCTTTGAGTTTATAGTTTATAACTTTCAATTTTTTATTGTAGGACTGAATAAAAAATTATTAAGTTTTTATTGGGCGGCGGTGCTTGGAGAACATATCTTTCCATGCTTCAGGGTGAAACAGCAGCAACATAGGGAAGAGCTCGAGTCTGCCTGCAAGCATGTCAAACATAAGAATATATTTGGACAATGGAGAGAAAAATCCGAAATTGCTTGCAGGACCTACAAGTTCAAGTCCCGGACCTATATTGTTGAAAGTAGCAGCAACAGCAGTAAAATTGGTTGTAAGATCATAGTCATCAAATGAAACAAAAAGTACGGATATTGAGAAGATGAGAACATATGTGATCAGATATACATTAACTGAACGAACAACTTCATGGTCTAAAGGTTTGCCGTCAACTTTTATTTTCTGTACACTTTTCGGATGAATGTATGAATTAAGCTCCTTACGAATTGTTTTAAACAATATTACAAGTCGGGAAACTTTTATACCACCTCCGGTGCTTCCGGCACATGCACCGATAAACATAAGTATTACAAGAACTGTTTTACATGTCTGGGACCACAAATTGAAGTCTGTAGTTGAGTAACCTGTGGTTGTAATAATTGAAGCTACCTGGAACGATGCATGTGTAAGTGCATCAAAGATACCTTTTGAAGTTTCGAGAATGCTGATGGAAATTATTCCGATGGCTATTAATATTGTAAGGAAATAATATTTTACCTCTTCAATTTTTACGGCTTTTTTAAATTGTCTTAACAGTATAAAATAAAATGCGTTGAAATTAACCCCGAATAAAATCATGAATATTGTTACTACCCATTGAATATATGGGGAAAATGAAGCAAAGCCGTCATTTCTGAATCCGAATCCACCGGTACCTGCAGTACCGAATGCTGTACACAGAGTATCAAATACTGACATTCCTCCTGCTATAAGAAGTACAATCTGAATCAGAGTCATACATATATATATAGTATAAAAGTCGTGCCGTATATTTCATTTTCGGGACAAGCTTTCCTACAGATGGTCCCGGACTTTCAGCACGCATAAGATTTATATTTGATCCGACGCTGAGTGGTATTATCGCAAGCAGGAAGACAAGAACACCCATTCCTCCGATCCAATGTGTAAAGCTTCGCCAGAACAGCGCACAGTGTGAAAGTGATTCTACATCACTCAGAATGCTCGAACCTGTTGTAGTAAAACCTGAAATAGTTTCAAATAATGCATCTGTAAAGCTTGGTATTTCACGGCTTATCCAGAAAGGAAGGCATCCAACAATACTTAGCAGTATCCAGCTAAGTGATGTAGCGATACACCCTTCCTTAAGATAGAATACATTGTTTCTGGGCTTTTTCCTTGTTACTAGTATACCTATCAAAAGGCATACAGCACTTGTTCCAAGATAGTAAAAGCCACTGTTCTCCTGATAAATTAATGCAACAATGCATGGAAGAAGCATAAGGATAGCTTCTAATTTAAGAACATGTCCGAGTATATAAATTACAATTGAACGGTTCATATTTAACAATTAATTCCCTGATATACAAGGAATCTCCTTTCAATAAAGTTGACTTATCATAATATTGTCAGTTATTTTTTAAGAATATCCTGTATATCTGTAAATCTGGTGTGAGTTGTTACGACCATTACTGTATCACCTTTTTTCAGACAATCCTGACCACTTGGAATAAGGAGTTTACCTTTTCTGTTAATAAAGGAAATGAGAAGATGCTTTCTCAGATTAAGATCCTTAAGAGGAATGTTGATAACTTCAGAATCTTCATCAATAAGGAATTCTATAGCTTCAGCTCTGTGATCAAACAAGTGATAAAGTGTTTCTATGTTACTGTCGCCGGATTCTTTTTTTGCACGTACATAGCCGATAATTGCTTCTGATGTAATATATTTTGGATAAACTACACTTCCGAGATCAAGAGTGTTTATAACATCTTTAAAATTAATACGGTTGATTTTTGTTATTACCTTTGCTTTTGATACCTGTCTTGCATGAAGAGTCAGAAGAATATTTTCTTCATCAATACCTGTCAGAGCAACAAATGATTCTGCATATTCAAGTTCTTCTTCTTTAAGTACCTCTTCATCTGAACCGTCACCGTTAATAATTATCGCCTTTGGAAGAAGAATGCTTAACTGTTCACATCTTTCCTTGTCACTTTCAATTATTTTTACGGAAATGCCCATTGATATAAGTCGTTTTGCAAGGTAATAAGCGGCCTTTCCACCTCCTACAATAATTGTATTTTTAACCTGTTGAGATTTTACTCCTATATCTTCAAAGAAATTCTTTGAAATATTTCTTGAAGCAGCAAATGAAATAATATCATTTCTTGCAAGTTTAAATTCTCCGGAAGGAATATATACATTGCCATCTCTTTCAATAGCGCAGATAAGTATATTTGTTGAAGTTTTTTTGCTGAGCTCAGATATTACCATTCCATCAAGGACATTATTTTGTGGGATTTTAAATTTTATAAGTTCAGCCTGCCCGTTGGCAAATACGTTTACTTCAAGAGCTGTAGGCAGACATAATATTCTTGCTGCCTCTCTTGCAGTTTCAAGTTCCGGATTTATTATCATTGCCAGTCCGAGCTTTTCTCTTAAGTATCCTGTTTCATTGCTGTAATCAGGATTTCTGACTCTTGCTATTGCGGAACATTTTCCTACACGTTTTGCAACAGTACAGCAAAGCAGATTAAGCTCATCAGAACCCGTAACCGCAATAATAAGGTCTGTCGTTTCAATTCCCGAATCAAGCTGAGTGCTGAAACTTGCACCGTTTCCTACAACACCCATAACATCGTAAAGGTCTGTGAGTTCCTGTACCTTTTGAGGATTATTGTCAATAATCGTTATGTCATGACCTTCCTGAGAAAGCTGTTCAACAATATTTGAACCAACTTTTCCACATCCCACAATGATTATCTTGAGACCTGGTTTGACAGATTTTTTTGATATACCCACTTCATATTCCTCCAAAAAAAATAATACATAAAATAACGCCATTTTTTTCAAACGACGTTTAATATTTTTGTTATTAATATATGTTTTTTGCTAATATTATTTTATTATAATTCAAATATTATATAAAGTCAATAATTTTATATAAATGGCTATTATAAATGGTTGCTATTAATAATATATGAAGAATATAAATGACAGTATATATCCGCAATAAGTTACATTGGTATAGAATTAAAATATGTAAAAGAAGATGTTGTGTTCCATTGTTTGTGGGAATATAGCAATAAGCTGCTTAAAAAATATATGTTTTAAACAAATGAACCGATAATCCGTTGTGATGTTGTACAAACATCCAGTAATAAAAAAAAAAAATAAAATAAAGGTTGACTTATTTTAAATTATAGGTTATAATCTTAATAGTGTTAAGTTAATATTCGTTATTAAAGTTAACACTCGTTTTGTTGTCTCCTTTCTTTTGTTCTACACATATTTATTTATCTCTTTTTATCTTTGCAGGACACCGTTTGTCCTGCATTTTTTATTTGCCTCTTAATATACATTTAATGGAATTATTAATGTACTAATTATAAGTTACAGACAAATATAGACGTAATAATTCATAAATTGTTTTTTTATTATTTCATAAGCACAATAAAATCACCAAAACTATTATGAAAATGTATTGCAAAATCATAATATATGAGGTATAATAATACTGTAAATCAATTTATTTAAAGTAAAAAACAATGACCTTGACAACAGGATGGGAGTTATTTTATGCCTCGATTTTTTGTGGATGATATCAGTGAAAAATATGCACAGATAACGGGTGAAGATGCAAGGCATATAAGTAGGTCGCTTCGTATGAAGGTTGAAGATACGCTGATTGTGTCATGCAAAGGAATAGATTATTCATGTGTTATAAAAAGCATTACAGATGATCTGGTAGAAGTGGAAATACTTTTTTATAACAAATGTAAGTCAGAGCCTAGTATAGACCTTACGTTATATCAGGCTGTTCCTAAACTGGACAAGCTTGAAATTATAATTCAGAAATCAGTTGAACTTGGCGTGAACAAAATAGTTCCTGTGCTAACTAAACGGTGTATATCACGTCCTTCAGAAAAGGATTTTGCCAAAAAGCTTCAGCGTTATAAAAAAATTGCACTGGAAGCAGCTAAACAATCGGGCAGGGGCATAATTCCTGATGTTTTGCCGATAATAAATTATACTGCTGCATTAAACAAAATGGTTTGCTCTGACTGTTCACTTATGCTTTATGAACAGGGAGGAGTACGATTTTCAGAAGTGAATTTTAGTTCTGTAAAATCAGTTTCGCTCCTTATAGGAAGTGAAGGCGGTTTTGACGAGGCAGAGGTTTTACAGGCTGACAATGCGGGTGTAAAAAGAATCTGGCTTGGTGACAGGATACTAAGATGTGAAACAGCACCTTTGGCTGCTGTTTCAATTACCATGTTCCTTACTCATAACCTATAAATTTCATTATGACATGCTGCAGAATGTCATGAGTTAAGGAAAAGAGATATTTTTTCTGCAGGGAATGGAGAATACTATGAAATGTTCATTATTAGGTATTATTGCTGCGGCTGTATCAGTAACAGCTGCTGTTATTGCAGTTGCCGCATTAAAGAAGCATCATATCAAGAAAAAGAATTCATCATGTGACTGTGATTGTGATTGTGACTGCGATTTTGATGATTGCGACTGCGATATGGATGATTGCGATTTTGATGGATTTACATGTGAAGATGAATGCGATATTGATGACTTTGACGATGACAGAAATATTGATGATCTTATTCAGGATGATATGGAAGAAGACGAAGAGGAATGTATCAATGATCCGGATATAGACATTAAGAAATAATTGTTATAGCTTTCTATAAAAGACAGGGCAGAGTTTTCTGTCCTGTCTTAATTCTTATTAAGCTGATTTTATAAATTAACAAAATTTAGTGGAATTTTTCTGCTGGCTGTGATATAATAGAATAACCACACGAAAAATAAATAATTAATTAACATAAAAAATATATGGAGGTTTTTATGGCAAAGGAAATAAAAAAGAAAGTTCTTCAGACACCTGTAAGTTCAGAAGAAAAAAAGAAGGCACTTGAAAATGCAATAGCTCAGATTGAAAAGACATATGGTGCAGGAGCTGTAATGAGACTCGGACAGACCAGAAGTCTTGATGTAGAATCAATACCTACAGGTTCTATGACACTTGATATGGCGCTGGGAATAGGCGGAGTTCCGAGAGGAAGAGTAGTAGAGATCTACGGACCTGAAAGTTCAGGTAAAACAACAGTTGCACTGCACATAGTGGCAGAATCACAGAAGCTTGGAGGAAATGCTGCATTTATTGACGTTGAGCATGCACTTGATCCTATATATGCTCATGCACTGGGCGTAGATACTGATAATCTTCTTGTTTCTCAGCCAGACAGCGGTGAACAGGCACTTGAAATTGCAGAAGCACTTGTACGTTCAGGTGCTATTGACGTAATAGTTCTTGACTCTGTAGCAGCAATGGTAACAAAGTCTGAAATAGATGGTGAAATGGGAGACCAGCATGTAGGACAGCTGGCAAGACTTATGTCACAGGCTATGAGAAAGCTCACATCTGTTATTGCCAAGTCAAACTGCGTAGCAATATTTATTAACCAGGTTCGTGAAAAAATCGGTGTTATGTACGGAAATCCTGAAACTACACCGGGCGGACGTGCACTTAAATTTTATTCATCAGTAAGAATAGAAGTACGTAAAGGTGAAGCTCTTAAAAATGGTGCTGAAATTATTGGTACACGTACACGCTGCAAGGTTGTTAAAAACAAAGTTGCACCGCCATTCAAAGAATGTGAATTTGATATAATGTACGGACATGGAATTTCAAGACTCGGAGAGGTAGTAGATCTTGCCGTTGATCTTGATATTATCAAAAAAGGTGGTGCATGGTTCAGTTATAAGGATATGAAGTTAGGACAGGGACGTGACAATGCTAAGGAAGCACTCAAAAACAACCCTGAAATCATGCAGGAAATAGAAGACAGAATCAGAGAAAATGAAGCGGATGTTGTTATGACATCAAAGAAAAACAAAAAGGAAGCAAAGCTTGCAGAGGCAGCTAAAAAGGCTGAGTCACCTGAAACTGCAGCACCAAAAGCAAGTGGTGATGTTACAATAAATGCTGATGATGATTTTGAGGAATTTGCACCGGCCGGTGATATTGAGTGATAATTACTTCAGTCCAAAAATATAAAGGTGATACTTTTGAAATTTGTGTAGATGAAAAAAAGATTTATCTTCACAGGGATATTGTTGTCGATTATCATATTAAAGCAATGACTGAAATTTCAGAGGAACTTTTCGAAGAAATACTCACAGCCTCTGAAAAAAGACGTGCAACAGAAAGAGGCCTGTATCTTCTTGATTATCGTGATTATTCGTACAAGGAGCTTTTTAAGAAGCTTTCTGAAAATTACGATGAGGATACATGCTTCTATGTTGTGGATAAGCTTACAGGTATGGGACTTATCAATGACCGCAGATATGCTGCAAATCTCGCACAAAAATATATTGAAGTAAAGAAATTCGGTCCGTATCGTGCATCGGCTGAGATGTGCCGCAAGGGACTTAGCCGTGAGCTTGTAAATGAAGCACTGAGTAAATATGAAGATGATACAATTGAAATATTATATGAGTTTGTAATGAAAAAATATTCAAGATATCTTAGTGATCCGGATGGAATAAGAAAAACGAAAAATGCACTTGTACGTCAGGGCTACAGCTTCGATGACATAAACACAGTTATGAAGATTATTGCCGAATCTGACTATGAATAAAAATACTAAAGGGGAAATTATTAAGATGCCTATAAATATTGGAATGGTATCGCTGGGCTGCTCGAAAAATCTTGTTGACAGCGAAAGAATGCTTTATAAAATAAGAGAAAGAGGTTATAAGCTGGTAACTGATCCGTCAGCTGCAAATGTGGTAGTTGTAAATACGTGCGGTTTTATACAGTCTGCAAAGGAAGAAGCAATAGAAACTATTCTTGAACTTTCAAATTTGAAAAAAGAGGGAACTATAAAGAAAATTATAGTTGCCGGCTGCCTTGCACAGAGATATAAGGAAGAGATGGCAGAGGAATTTAAAAATGATGTTGACGCTGTAGTAGGAATAGGTTCTGACGAGGATATTATTGACATTATTGACCGTGTTCTTGCAAATGAGCATGTTGTTGAATTTAAAAATAATCTTGAACTTAAGCTTACAGGAAAAAGAATAATTTCTACTCTGCCGTTTTTTACATACCTTAAAATTGCAGAGGGCTGCAGCAACTGCTGTTCGTATTGTGCCATTCCTATGATAAGAGGAAAGTTCAGAAGTGTGCCGATGGAGGATGTCATTAAAGAAGCAGAGTGGCTTGCAGAAAACGGTGTTACAGAGCTTAATGTCGTTGCACAGGATTCAACACGCTACGGTGAGGATCTGTATGGCGAGTCAAAGCTTCCTGAGCTTCTTAAAAAACTATGTAAAATTTCAGGAATAAAATGGATAAGAGTTCTTTACTGCTATCCTGAAAGAATTACTGATGAGCTTATTGACGTAATAGCTTCAGAGCCTAAAATAGTAAAATATCTTGATATTCCTATACAGCACAGTGATGCTGATATACTAAAGGCTATGAACAGACCCGGCAATGAAGAAGAACTTTCAGAGCTGTTTGCAAAACTACGCAGCAAAATCAAAGATATAACTATAAGAACAACTCTGATAACCGGATTTCCGGGAGAAACAGAGGAACAATTTAATGGCCTTGCCGAATTTGTAAAGAAAATGGAATTTGACCGACTTGGCTGTTTTCCGTATTCTGAAGAAGAGGGAACAAAGGCTGCAGCTATGGAAAATCAGGTTGATGAGGAAGTCCGTGAGCACCGTGCAGAGATTATTATGCAGCAGCAGCAGCTTATCAGTGAAAAGAAAAACAACGAAAAGATGGGAAAAGTGTTTGAAGCTGTCGTAGAAGGGTATGATCAGTGGGGTGAATGTTATTTCGGAAGAACTAAGAGTGATGCACCTGATATAGACGGAAAGATATTCTTCAGTTTCGAAGAAAAGCTTTCAGTGGGACAGTTTGTAAATGTTAAAATAACAGAAACACTTGATTATGATCTGATGGGAGAGGTTGTAAATGAATCTGCCGAATAAGCTTACCCTTATGCGAGTTATACTTGTACCGTTTTTTATACTGTTCTTTTACCTTGAAAGCGTTCCGTATAACTATCTTATTGCATTTATAATATTTGCGGCTGCATCAATAACAGATGCACTTGACGGTCATATTGCAAGAAAAAATAATCTTATTACCAACTTTGGAAAATTCCTTGATCCGCTTGCCGATAAGGTTCTTGTCACAGCTGCACTTTGCTGCTTTGTTGAAAAGGGACTTATGTCAGCTATTCCGCTTATAATAATAGTTTCAAGAGAATTTATGGTTTCAGGTCTTCGCCTTGTTACTGCAAATGAAGGTGTTGTGGTTGCCGCCGGAATATGGGGAAAGCTCAAAACTGCATTTACTATGGTAGCTATTGTTGTGATTCTTGTAATTTGTATAGCTGATCTTACAGATAAGCTTTCACTGCTTTCTGATATTCTGATATGGGTATCTGCAGGACTTACTGTAATATCAGGCGGAGTGTATCTGAAAGGGTACTGGAAGTATATTGATACGGATAAATAGAAAAAGTCTTTTTTAATAATGCGAGTACAAATATACAGAGCTTATACCAAAGCATGTATTAAAAATAATAATAAAAGTCCTCAAATACTGATTTTAAAAAACAGTATTTGAGGACTTATTTTATTAAATAACTCAAACTTCGCAGGATGAATTCGACGGAACGGATGAATCCGTTCCCTACGAGGGATACACGCAATGTAGGGAACGCATTTATGCGTTCCAGTATGCTACGTGATTTGTCGATTAAAATCTATTTTAAACGCTGTGAACTATTGAATTTTCAAGATGCACAACTATTTTTGATGTGCGAAGTTTGAGTAAATAATTTAAAATATATTAGTTTATAATTTCGTCACATCATCTTCGCCGAAGAAGTCGTTGAGTTGCATATAAAGTTTATCAATCGTATCCCCGCAGTCATCAAAAAACTTAAGTTCTTGTTCAGAATAATCTTCTTTATCAATAATATTCATATTTTCGTCTACAATAAATTCAGCGTGCTTTTGGGCAGGTGAGTCAGGTCCTGTTTTGTTGCTGTCTTCTATATATGTAATATCAATTAAATATTGTTTTCTGAACAGTGTGCGGACAACCTGGATTCCCACATCATATGCTTCTTCATGAACAGGGCTATCAATATCAGCCTCTTGTCTTATATAAAAAATTCCGTATGTTTCCAAACACCCCGGACTTATTGTGCCATATGAAATTTTTTGATCATAATCTGAATACATATATTGTTTTCCCATAGGTTCTAATGTAAAACATTCATTTATGCCGGAATTTTCTCTGAATGTTTTAAATTTATCCTGAATTATTCACCAAGCGCCATAGCTGTGTAAATAATTTCTAATTTTCAAAAAATCGAATTTCAGAAATCAAATTCAAG
>CALMUA010000041.1 GCA_937872775.1 uncultured Ruminococcus sp. | reverse complement strand
TTCCGATATTATTTTTGCTGCCACACCATATTTTTACTTCACTTTCATCACCATCGGAAACCATATTTAAAGATGGATTAAAAGAAAATACAGGCGGATTAATGCGAGGCTGATATATTTTCATACGATTCATATCATTATCATTAAATAAAGATACATTCATGCATACTCACACCCTTTTTATATGTTATTAATGTAGAATACAAAATCATTTGTACCCGACCATTAATATTATCTGTTATCAGATTGCTTATATGTATCAGATATTATAATGAGATTATTTTTTTGCGGAGGCTTATTATGGTTAAGGATATGTTCAGAAGTACAGGAAATACAATAATTGCACAGCTTATTTCACTTTTATTTGTTTTTTTGTGTGTTGCATTTTTATATAATCTATTATTTACAATTATTATTTCTTTATGTGCGTTGTTTATTCTTTTAGGTCTTAATATTAATTTTGCATGTTCATCAGCAAAAAGAGATGTTAAAGCAGCAAAATCAAATATATACAAATATTCATGGAGAAAAGTATTCCTGATTGGATTCTCTTCCTCACTGCCGTCGCTCTTTATGTGGATAATTCTGCTTTTTTCATATTTGGAAATAATCCCAAATTTCCTTACTCTGTATAAGCTTACAAACGAGTATTTTCTGATTATAACGGCATTTATGTGTAATGTTTCAGAAGCAAGTCAGATAAGTATATCTGCTATGATTGTATTGTTTACAGCAAGTCTGATTCCGTTTATTACTGTATGCGTTTCATATTACATTATGTATAACAGAAATTATAAACATTAATAGAATTTACAGATATCTGAAAAAAATATTTTATTGAAAATAAGTTGCTTTGCTCAGACATATCGTGTTATAATTATCAGTGTATGTTTTATACATAAATAAATGTTGGGTGATGTACACTCATTATCCGGGAAGGAGTATAAATGCCTGAGAAAAAAAGAAAACCGAAGAGCAAAGCAAAACCTGAGGAAGAAACTAAAGAAGAAAAAGAAGAGAAAAAGGAAGAACCTAAAGTTGATTCGTATGATAATCATTTCTGGTCAATAATTTTATTTTCAATCGGAATTTTTATATTATTGCTGACTTTAATAAACGGAAGTGCAGGGTGGTATGCTCTTCATAATCTTATCAGGGGTGCTTTCGGAATATCAGTGTTCCTTGTATCACCTATACTGATTTATGCATCGTATATGATAGCTAAGGATAAACGCCGTGAAACTATAATGTCGCGTTTCTTTCAGGGAGCACTTCTTACACTTCTGATCAGCTCAGTTATTCAGATTATGTTTGTAGGCACAATATCAGGGGATTCCCTGAATGCCAAGCTTTCAAATCTTTATAAAACAGGTATAGAATTAAAAAGCGGAGGTGTTCTGAGTGCAGTGATCGGTGTACCTCTTGTTGCAGTTTTCGGTGAGATCGGTGCAAAAATAATAGTAATGCTGATGTTGTTTGTTCTCGTAATGCTTCTTACTGATTTTACTCTTCTCCAGCTTCTTGATCTTATAAAAAGACCGTTTTTAAAAATGAAAGAATCAATAGATGCTTCAAAAGAGGAAATGGCTTCCCGAAGGTATTTTTCTGAGGTAAAAGCCACATCAAAATATGAGATTGATAATTCTGATGAAGATTCAGATAAAAAACTGGTACAAAAGGATTCTGATCCTCTGATAAAAGAAATCAAACTTCATAAAAGTGAAAAAGAGCCTGTGATTAAAGAGATACATCTTGATGATATTAAAAAGGTTCTTCCGAAAAAACATGCACATCATGGAAATATTTCTGAAGATCTTGTAAAAATGCTTGATGAAAAATCAGCGGAGCTTTCTCTGGAATCAACTACAACAAATACAATTGACATACCGATTCTTAATTCAGAAAAAATAAAGGAGCTTAAGAACAATAATAAGTCAGATACACTGGGTCAGGATGAGGATAATATGTCTGAGCAGACACAGAATCATGTTATCAGTCTTGATAAAAAAACTGATTATGTAAATATTCCTACAGATAAATTATATAAGTTTCCACCTATTGACTTTCTGAGACCTGGTACTAACACAAGTAAAAGTGTTAACTCAGAGATAGAAATGCAGGATACGGCAGTAAAACTTGTTCAGACCCTTGATAATTTCGGTGTAAAAACATCTCTTGTTGATATTCATCGCGGACCTACTGTAACAAGATATGAACTTCAGCCATCTCCGGGAGTTAAGATTTCAAGAATTACCGGACTTGCAGATGATATTGCATTAAACCTTGCATCAGCAGGTGTTCGTATAGAAGCACCTATACCTGGAAAAGCTGCAGTCGGAATTGAAGTTCCGAATATTAAAAAAGATACTGTTTCCTTAAGGGAAATGCTTGAGAGCAACGAATTTATCAATTCAAAAAGTAAATTATCATTTGCAGTCGGAAAAGATATAGCCGGTAAAGTAATAATCGGAGACATAGCAAAAATGCCTCATGTAATTATTGCAGGTTCAACCGGTTCAGGAAAATCTGTATGTACTAACTCAATAATTATGAGTATCCTTTATAAGGCAACTCCGGAGCAGGTCCGTCTTGTACTCATAGATCCTAAAATTGTTGAATTTAAAGTATATGACGGTATTCCTCATCTTCTTATTCCAGTTGTAACAGATCCTAGAAAAGCTGCTGGTGCATTGAACTGGGCAGTCCAGGAAATGCTAAGAAGATATAAACTTTTTGCGGACAGTAATGTAAGAGATCTTTCAGGATATAACGAGCTTGCAGCAGAAAGCAGGGATATGGATCCGCTTCCACAGATAATTATTGCGATAGATGAGCTTGCAGATCTTATGATGGCTGCTTCAAATGAAGTAGAAGATGCGATATGCAGACTTGCACAGATGGCGAGAGCGGCCGGAATGCATCTCATTATAGCAACACAGAGACCGACAGTTGATATTATTACAGGTCTTATCAAGGCAAATATCCCAAGCCGTATTGCACTGTCTGTTATGTCACAGACTGACTCCAGAACAATTCTTGATACAGGTGGTGCCGATAAACTGCTTGGACAGGGAGATATGCTGTATTTTCCTTCCGGGATACCGAAGCCTGTACGAGTACAGGGATGTTTCTGTTCAACAAAAGAAATAGAATCAGTAATTAACTTTATTAAAACAAACACCGCAGTAGATTACAGTGATGAAATACTTGATGAGATTGAAAAGAATATTCCTGTTATCAAAGGTGATAAAGCTTCAGGAAAAATTGAAAACATGTCCGACGGTGATGATGAACTTATTGAAAAGGCAATAGATATTGTTGTTGAGATGGGACAGGCATCTACGTCATCATTGCAGAGAAAGCTCAAACTGGGTTATGCCCGTGCTGCCAGAATTATGGATGAGCTTGAACAGGTAGGAATAATAGGACCTTCAGAAGGTTCAAAACCAAGAAAAATACTTATGACTAAATCTCAGTGGACTGAGAGAAGAATGAGAAGATTTGAAGATGAAGAAGAATAGAGCAATATATGGAGATGATGTTTTGAATAAATTTATGCCTATAAGCAAAGAAGATATGAATGAACGTGGAATTGAACAGCTGGATTTTATACTGATTACAGGAGATGCATATGTAGATCATCCGAGCTTTGGAATATCAATAATATCACGTGTTCTTGAAGCACATGGATATACAGTCGGAATTATTTCTCAGCCTGACTGGCGGTGTGACAGGGACTTTAAAAAATTAGGCACTCCTAAATATTGCTTCCTTGTAACATCAGGCAATATTGACTCTATGGTGGCACATTATACAGCTGCAAAAAGAAAACGTTCAGACGATGCATATACAGCTGGAGGAAAGGCTGGAAAACGTCCGGACAGAGCAGTAATTGTATACTGTAAAATGCTTCGCAAAATATACAATGATATTCCTATTGCAATAGGAGGTCTTGAAGCTTCATTAAGAAGGTTTGCACATTATGACTACTGGGACGATGCTGTCAGACCATCAATCCTTGTTGACAGCGGAGCTGATCTTCTCATGTACGGAATGTCTGAAAACCAGATCATTGAAATTGCTGACTCTCTTAAAGCCGAAAAAAAAATAAACGAACTTACTGATATACGGGGTACATGTTATCTCACAGACCCAATAAACACACCTCTGGGTGCAGCGGAATGTCCGAGTTATTCACAGGTATGTGAAAATAAAAAAGCATACGCAAAGGCATGTAGGCAGCAGTATGATCAACAGGATGAGGTTTATGGGAAAACCGTAATACAAAGACATGGAGATAAAATGCTTGTTCAGACTCCTCCTCCATTTAGTCTTACTAAAGAAGAAATGGATTTTGTATACAGCCTTCCGTATGCAAGAGCGTATCATCCGATTTACATTAAAGATGGCGGCGTTCCGGGAATAGAGGAAGTTGAATTTTCGATAACGCACAACAGAGGATGCTTCGGAAACTGTAATTTCTGTTCTATAGCACTTCATCAGGGAAGAAAAATTTCAAAAAGAAGTGAAGAATCAGTATTGAGGGAAGCAGAACTTCTGACTCATATGCCGAATTTCAAAGGATATATTCATGATGTAGGAGGTCCTACTGCAAATTTCAGAAATCCGAGCTGCCATAAACAGCTGGAGCATGGATTATGTAAAGGAAAGAAATGTCTTGCGCCTGAGCCTTGTCCTGCTCTGGAGGTTGACCATACCGAATATTTTGATATGCTCAGAAAACTCAGAGAAGTAAAGGGTGTAAAAAAAGTATTTATTCGTTCAGGCATAAGATATGATTATCTTGTTAAGGACAGTAATGATGATTTTGTGAGAGAACTTGTAAAATATCATATCAGCGGACAGCTTAAAGTTGCGCCGGAGCATTGTTCGGCTGTTGTTCTTGATAAGATGGGCAAGCCTCATATTGAAGCATATAAAGAATTTCAGAAGAAGTTTTATTCACTTACAAAGGGAATGAATAAGGAACAGTATCTTATTCCTTACCTTATGTCATCACATCCTGGCAGTACGTTAAAAGAAGCAGTTGAACTGGCATTATTCCTTAAAGAAAATAATATAAGACCTGAACAGGTTCAGGATTTTTATCCGACTCCTGGTACAATTTCTACATGTATGTTTTATACAGAACTTGATCCTTACACAATGGAAAAGGTATATGTTCCTAAAACTCCTAAAGAAAAATCAATGCAAAGGGCACTTCTTCAGTATTTCAGACCTCAGAACAAAGAAATCGTTATTGAAGCTCTGAAAATGGCCGGAAGGAAAGATCTTATAGGAGATTCTCCTAAATGTCTTGTATCTGCACAGCCAGTCAGACACACATACAGACCTGATTACGAAAATAATAAAACTCAGAAGAACGGCGGTAACCAGAAAAGGGGTAACTCAGAAGTATGGCGAGGACAAAAAGGAAAACCAAAAAGAAAACATTAAAGCAGAAGACCAGTATTGCTGCTGCAGTTGTTTCAGTAGCAATAATTGTTCTTTCTGCATTGGCTGATATGACGGGACTGTTATCATACGAAGAAATGATGACATCACTTCATTTGATGAATTCGGCTGTTTCTGATGCAGATCTTACTGTTCATTATATTGATGTGGGACAAGGCGATTCAATATTGATAATGTCCAAAGGAGAAAATGTTCTTATTGACGCAGGAGAAAATGAATACGCAGAATCAGTAGCTTCATACATTAAACAGCAGGGAATAACAACGCTTGACTACATAATTGCCACACATCCGCATTCGGATCATATCGGAGGACTTCCATATGTAATGTCACAGTTTAAAACTGAAAATGTTATTATTCCCTATATTTCATCTGATAAAACACCTTCAACTGTAACATATACAAGATTTCTGGAATCAGTACGTGATAACGGACTTTCACTTACAGCCGCCACACCAGGCGATGAATACACAATAGGTGATGCTGTTATGAAAGTTTTAGGTCCTTGTTCTGATAATTATGAAGATCTTAATGATTATTCTGTTGTTGTAAGTCTTACTCATGGTAATAACTCATTCCTTTTCATGGGTGATGCTGAAAAAAAGAGTGAACAGGATATGATAGATGCAGGTATCATACCTGATTCAGATATTCTAAAAGCCGGGCATCACGGAAGCAACTCATCTTCAGGTCAGAAATTTCTTGATATAGTAACTCCTGAATATGCTGTAATAAGTTGTGGTGTAGGTAACAGGTACAATCATCCTGGAACAGGCACAGTGGAAAGGCTGGCTTTATTCACAGATAAAATTTTCAGAACTGATCAGCAGGGTACAATAGTAATTGAATCTGATGGCGAAAATTACAATGCCATAACAAAAGAAAGGTGATCTCAGTGCTTATAATTGACAGAATAGAAGATGATTTCGCTGTTATTGAGAATAATAAGAAAAGATTTAATGTCAGACGTCAGATGCTGCCTGCTGATGCAAAAGAGGGCGATGTAATCGTCATGGCAGCGGGAAGATATATTATTGATAAGGTGTCAACCCAGAAACAGAAAAATAAAAACAGGAATTTAGAAGATAGTCTCTGGAAACGATGAATATTATACACGGAACGGACGTGCAAACATAATGAAAAATGATTTTTTTAATATACTTAACAGCAGATACAATAAAATGTCAAAGGGACAGAAACGAATTGCGGATTATCTGCTTGCAAATTATCAGCAGGCTTCATTTATGACAGCATCTGCGCTTGGTCAGACGGTCGGAGTAAGTGAATCTACTGTTGTAAGATTTGCAACAGAATTTGGCTTTGATGGCTATCCTGATTTTCAGGATAATCTGCGTGAAATGATGAAAATGCGTCTTACATCTGTTGAGCGAATAGAAGTGGCAAACAGGCAGATGGGAAATAATGATGTGTATGATAAAGTTCTGAGTCTTGACATTGAACGTATCCGGGCAACTATAGAAAATGGGAACCGTGAGGCATTTGCAGGTGCTGTAGATGCTATTATTTCAGCAAGAAAGATATATATTGTGGCTTCAAGGAGTGCTGCAGCACTTGCAGAATTTTTAAAATATTATTTCAGCATAATATTTGAAGATGTAAAACTCCTTAATAATCTTGGAACAAGTGATCTTCTTCAGCAGCTTTTCCGTATAGATGAAAAAGATCTTGTTATCGGTATAAGTTTTCCCCGGTATTCCAAGCAGACCACTTTAGCAATGAATTATGCATTTGATTCACATGCATCTGTAATAGCAATAACCGACAGTATGCTGTCACCTATCGCTGAGCATGCAAGCCATGTACTGCTTGCAGGAAGTGATATGGTTTCTTTTGTTGATTCACTTGTTGCTCCGCTTAGTCTTATTAATGCACTGATAGTTGCTGTAAGCCTTAAAAAGGAAGAAGAAATAAACAGGAATTTTGAGACTCTCGAACGTCTGTGGGATGAGTTTGACGTTTATGAAAAGTCTGATAAATAAAAGGAAGATGATGCTTTGAAATATGATGCTATAATTATTGGTGCAGGTGCAGCGGGTGTAATAGCTGCAATTACAGCAGCCAAAAGGGGAAGAAATGTTTTACTGATAGATGGTAACGGAAGGATAGGCAAAAAGCTTCGTATTACGGGAAAAGGAAGATGCAATGTCACCAATATGTGTGATATCGATGAACTTATGAGAAATATACCGGTCAACTCCAGATTTTTGTATAGTGCTTTTTCAAAATTCCCTCCACAGGCTGTTATGGAGTTTTTTGAAGATGCAGGAGTACCTTTAAAGGTTGAACGTGGCAACAGAGTTTTTCCTGTATCAGATTCTGCTCCTGATGTTGTTGATGCTCTGGAAAAACAGATTCAGAAATATAAAATAAAGCTCTTAAAAGAAAAGGCAGTAAAACTGATTATAGATAATTCAGTGTGCAGAGGTGTAATTACAAACAAAGGAAATTATGAGTCTGAGTCGGTCCTTGTTGCAACCGGAGGGGCATCATATCCCGTTACAGGTTCAACAGGAGACGGATACGGATTTGCTGAATATGCGGGACACACAGTTACAGATATAGTTCCGTCATTGGTGCCTCTTGAGATTTCAGAGATATATTGCAGGCAACTTACCGGTCTTTCATTAAGAAATGTTACACTTACTTTATTTGATAAAAATAAACCGGTATTCAGTGAACTTGGTGAGCTTATGTTTACATGTTTTGGAGTTACCGGTCCGCTTGTTCTTACAGCAAGTTCAAGAATAAGAACAATGGAAAGCGGGCGATACAGAATGGAAATAGATCTGAAGCCTGGATTACCTGATGAAAAACTTGATATAAGGATACAGAGAGATTTCAGAGAAAAGAGTAATGAACAGTTTGCAAATTCACTTAATAAACTGCTTCCGTTACAGATGATACCGGTTGTAACAGAACTTTCATCTATTGCTCCGGAAACAAAGGTAAATCAGATAACTAAAAAACAGAGAACTGATCTTGTAAAGCTTTTAAAGCATTTTCCGTTGACAATCAGTGATTTTCGCCCTGTTGCAGAGGCTATTGTTACAAGTGGTGGGGTTCAGGTTAAGGAGATAGATCCTAAAACGATGCAGTCAAAACTTGTCTCAGGTCTGTATTTTGCAGGAGAAGTACTTGATGCAGACGGGTATACAGGAGGATTTAATCTGCAGATAGCATTTTCAACAGGATATGCAGCCGGTACAAATATTTAAAAAACAAAAGAGGTAATCAATATGAGAACAATAAATGTTGCAATTGATGGTCCTGCCGGTGCCGGAAAAAGTTCAATAGCAAAAGCAGTTGCAAAAAATCTCGGATATGTTTATGTAGATACAGGAGCGCTTTACCGCTCAGTTGCGTACTATGCAATAAGCAATAAAATAAAACCTGATGATGCTCCCAGTGTTTGTAAATTGCTGAGCGGACTTGATGTGCAGCTTAAATTTATAAACGGACAGCAGAGGGTATTTGTTGCAGGTGAAGATGTATCTGATAAAATACGTACTCCTGAAGTATCAATGGGTTCTTCGGCTGTTTCAGCAATACCTGAGGTAAGAAATTTCTTATTTGATCTGCAGAAAAAAATTGCATCCGAAAATAATATTATTATGGACGGACGTGATATAGGTACGGTTGTATTGCCTGATGCACAGCTGAAAATATTCCTGACTGCTTCTGCCGAAGAAAGGGCAAGAAGGAGATATGAAGAAATTAAGAATTTTCAGGAAGGTATCTCTTTTGAAAATATTCTTAGCGATATAATCAGAAGGGATCAAAATGATATGAACAGGGCTGTTGCACCTTTGAAACAGGCTGATGACGCTATACTTGTAGATTCAACTGATATGGGTATTGATCAGGTAATATCACATATAGAAAATCTTATAAATAATATTGACAAACAGAGAGGTTAGAAATGCTTTACACAATATTCAGAGGATTTATCACAGTTATTTTTAAGATAATATTTAATATAAAATTTGAAGGAACAGAAAATCTTCCTGACAGCGGAGGTATAGTGTATGCATGTAACCATAGGTCAAATGCGGATCCTATATTTATTTCACTTAAGGTAAAAAAAAGATGCACATATATGGCTAAAGAAGAACTTTTTAAAAATCCGGTATTTGGTGCTTTAATACGTTTTTTTGGTGCATTTCCAGTTGTACGCGGAAAAGGAGATATGGCTGTAATTGATGAGTCAATCCAAAAACTTCATTCAGGAAAGAATCTCGTTATTTTTCCGGAAGGAACACGCTCAAAAGATGGAAAAGTAGGACGTGGAAAGACAGGTGTTGCACTTATTGCTGCAAGATCGAATACCGATGTAATACCTGTAGGTGTAGTATATGACGGCAAATTGAAATTCAGAAAAAAGATAACAATCAAATATGGAAAACCTATAAGGTCAAATAAACTTCAGATAAGTGAAAATCCTGTTCCGAAAGAACTTAAACAGTTAAAATTAACAGTAATGGATGCTATTACTGAGTTAGTGGAGAAATAGATTATGAATATTAAAGTAGCAGAGTCTGCCGGATTTTGCTTTGGCGTTGACCGTGCTGTCAAAATGGTTTATAATGAGATAGAAAAGGATGGAAAGGTCGCAACATTTGGTCCGATAATACACAATCAGAATGTTGTAAATGATCTGGCCCAGAAGGGAGTCCGTATTGTAAACGACTTATCTGAACTGAATGATGATGAACGCCTTGTATTAAGGTCGCATGGAGTAGGAAAGGATATATATGATAATCTTGCACAGACGGGAAATGAATATATTGATGCTACATGTCCTTTTGTTTCAAGGATTCATAAAATAGTTCAGGAACAGTCAACTCAGGGGAAAATAATACTTATTGCAGGCGATAAATCTCATCCTGAAGTAGACGGAATTGTAAAACATTGTGTTGGTGAGTGCTATGTTTTTGCGGATGATGATGAATTAAAAAGTATTTTTCAAAAAAACCTAGGTTTTTTGGAAAAAAAGGTTGCAATTGTGTCGCAAACAACGTATAATATAATAGTATGGAATAAGTGTTTAAACGCTATTCCGGATACCTATAGAAATGCAACTGAAATTTTCCAGACAATATGCAATGCTACATCAACCAGACAGACTGATTCCATTGAATTGGCAAAGAAATCTGATGTAATGATTGTAATTGGAGGAAAGCATAGCTCAAATACAATTAAGCTATTTAATGTTTGCAGCGTATACTGTAAAACATATCACATTGAAGATTCAGATGAGCTTTATGACCTTGATCTTGCCGGTGCATTTAATATTGGTATTACTGCCGGAGCATCTACACCGGCTTATATAATTAAGGAGGTTATTCAAAAAATGGCTGAGGTTCAGAACAACTTTGAAGAAGAAGAAATTAACTTCGCGGAGGCTCTTGAGCAGTCCTTCAAGAAAATACATACAGGTGAAAGGATCAAAGGAATCATTGTTGGTGTAAACAATTCTGAGGCAATTGTTGATATCGGTACAAAACATACCGGATTTGTCAGTTTGTCAGAACTGACAAGTGATCCGACAAAGAAACCTGCTGATGTAGTAAGCGTTGGCGAAGAAGTAGAACTTATCGTAATCAAAATCAATGACCAGGATGGTATCGCAACACTTTCCAAGAAAAAGGTTGACGAAATGGTTGGATTTGACAAGATTGTTAAGGCTATGGAAGAAGAAAAAGTACTTGAAGGCACAGTTCAGAGAGTTGTAAAAGGCGGCATTGTTGTTAATATTAACGGTGTTGGCGTATTTGTACCTGCATCACAGACAGGCCTTGGACGTGATGATTCACTTGAAACACTCGTTAAGAAAAAGGTTTCACTTAAGCTTATCGATGTTATTCCACAGCGTAGAAGAGCAGTTGGCTCAATTAAACTTGTACAGAAGGGCATCAAAGAAGAAAGCCAGAAAAAATTCTGGGAAACTGCAGAAGTTGGCGCTGTTTACAAGGGTGAAGTTAAATCAATCACAAGCTATGGTGCATTTGTTGATCTTGGCGGCGTAGATGGTATGGTTCATGTATCAGAGCTTTCATGGAAGAGAATCAAGCATCCTAACGAAGTTGTAAAGCTTGGTGATGTTCTTGAAGTTTGTATCAAGGAACTTGATAAGGAATCAGGAAGAATTTCACTTGGATATAAGAAAACAGAAGATAATCCATGGGAAAAATTCAAGAACAACTACAATGTTGACGATGTAATCAAGGCTACTATTGTTTCTATTACACCTTTTGGTGCTTTTGCAAGTATCATTGATGGTGTAGACGGACTTATCCATATTTCACAGATTGCTAACAAGAGAGTTGATAATGTTAAGGACGTGCTTTCTGTTGGACAGGAAGTTGATGTTAAGATTACAGAATGTGACATTGATAATAAACGTATCAGCCTTTCAATGCGTGCTCTTGTTGCTGATGAAGAAGAAACAGAGGATAAAGAATAATATTTTATTTTCTTATAATCTTATGTCATATTAATGTAAAATAATTATTATTCAGACATGCATTATTTTGTTTCGTCCTGAACTCAATTATGTTGGGTTTAGGACGATTTGTTTTGATATGTTTTTTATAAATCAACAGATACAATATTATAAATTATTCAGGATATTTCTTGTATCTGAAACGGCGGGTCATATATTGTGTTACCTCGCCAAAACCTTCAATATC
>CALMUA010000040.1 GCA_937872775.1 uncultured Ruminococcus sp. | reverse complement strand
CTATGATCAAATAACATTTATTATTATATTATCATATTTTGAATATGATTTCAAGTCAATTTTCAAAAAAAACTACTATATTTTTATAGAAATATGTTTGCCTTATAATTTCAGGGTTTAAACGCTGTTCTTTATTAGTACTCCGGGCCTTTAACCGGTACTTTCTGTATTTTTATTGGTATTTTGGCTATATTTTTCATTATAGGTATCTGCATCTGTAATATGACTTTTTTTAGTATTTTCGTAAATCTGATTATCATATGGAGGCTGTGTAAAACTTACAGTATTTTCATTCAAATCATCACCAGTCTGCTGTGCTTGTTCACCTGATAATGTTTCCTGTGAAGCACCAGGAATTTCACTTGTCAGAGGTAATTCAGTTGATTGAGAAAGCTTACTGTTTATTTTATCATATTCCTCACTTGTAATGAATGAATAACCAAGATCTTCATGATAAATAAGATAACCACTTTTATTTTTACCCAGTTCTTTCGTTTCATTCAGAAGTTGATATGCATATTTTAATTTATATTCTATATCACTTGAATTTCCGATTAATATATTAATTCTGTTTTCGTAATTTATTTTTATATCATATTTATCTGTAAGATCTATTGATACAATTTTTTCAATTTTCTGTTTAATAATCTGATCTAATATTTCATGCAGTATCTTATCTTTGCTTTTATCGGACGAAGACGCAGTATTCATTACTTCATTCGATACAGGATAAAACCCCTTTATTGTTATCAGATTTTTATCCGTCGTATCAGATGACAGCTCCAGTATTCTCCATCCTTTACTTATTACCATATATCCGCCCTTACACTCCATATATGCATATTTTTCACTCGGTGTAAGCTCAATATACAGCTTATCAGGGAACCCTTTTTTGATTACTGCATCATCTATGTAAAGCATATTATCAAGAATTTTTTTTCTTGCTTCCTTAGTATCAAGTCTTATAAGGTTATCACCTTTAATAACTCCTGAAGTACGTATAATATCAGCGTTTCCATATTGAGTCGTACCTTTTATTACTATTTTTTTTATATTGAACAACAATGTAACGGAAAGAGAAAAGCCAATACCTAGTGTAAGAAATATCACCAGAATATAATAACCGAATACATTTCTTTGCCTTCTTTTTTTTCTTTTTCCATTTTTATTATCATTAAGGTCAACTTTGTTAACATTCTGCATATTTTTCATTCCTTTCAGCTTCTGAAAGATATTTTCCTTTTTCTCAGATTATCCTCTTTATATCAGCACCCACAGATGACAACACTGAATCAATTTTTTCATATCCTCTGTCAATGTGATGTATATCGCATATTCCTGTAGTTCCTTCTGCTGCAAGGCCCGCTATTACCATGGCTGCTCCACCTCTGAGGTCAGTCGCCTCAACATCTGCGCCATATAGCTTATCCACGCCTCCGACAACGGCAATTTTTCCATAAACCTTAATATCTGCACCCATTCTGTTTAATGCATCAACATGTTTATATCTGCTCTCAAATATATTTTCTTCAAAAACACTTGTTCCATCTGCAATACTCAATGCCGCCATTATAATTGCCTGCATGTCAGTCGGGAATCCCGGATAAGGCATCGTTTTTATTGATTTAATTGGTCTAAGTCTGTTTCTGAATTTTATATATATGCTGTTGTCATAAATATACACGCCACATCCCATCTTCTCAAAAAATACAGAAAACTGTGTTACATCAAGACCTTTTGTATTTAGTATATGCAGATTTCCTCCAGTTACCGCAGCTGCCGACATATATGTAGCTGCTGCAATACGGTCAGGCATCACTGAATGTTCACAGCCATTAAGTGACTGAACTCCGTATATTCTTATTGAGCTCTCTCCGGCACCCTCTATTCTTGCCCCACATTTTATAAGGTATGAAACAAGATCCTTAATTTCAGGTTCCCTCGCTGCATTTTTGATTTCTGTTTCACCGTTTGCCATAACTGCTGCAAGAATTATATTTTCTGTTGCTCCGACAGACGGAAACTGGAGTACAATTCTCGCACCCTTTACTCCTGATGGAGCTGTACATCTTATAAATCCGTGTTCTTCAATGATATTTACACCCATCTGTCTTAATGCTTCAAGATGAAGATCTACAGGCCTTGGGCCAAGCTGACATCCTCCCGGAAAACACAGATTACACTCTCCACACTGGCCAAGAACCGCACCCAGAAAGATTATTGATGAACGCATTTCTCTCATAAATTTGTCCGGAATAGTATTTTCGCTGAGGCCGCTATTTGATATTGTAAGTTCACCTTTAACATTTCTGTTTACTGTACAGCCAAGATGTGTAAGAATTCTGCCTGCAGCATAAATATCAGAGAGCTCAGGACAGTTTGTAAGAACTGTTTTTCCTTTTGCAAGGACAGCCGCTGATAATATTGGCAATGCACTATTTTTAGCACCCTGGAGATTAATTTCCCCGCTAATTTTTTTTCCCCCGTTTATAACCAACCTATGATCATACATTGTTCCACCCCACAAACCATAATATAATAAACCACAGAGCTTTTATTGTACTGCTTTGCCTGTTTACATTATATTATGCATTAATAGTTTGTGGTGTGATAATGTATTATTTATTGACCAGATCGTCAATAACCTTCCATATTCTTTCGGGTGTATCTTTTATTGATAAATCATGCGAATGCTTAGACATCTTTTTTATTTCATCCAGATCATTATAGAATTTTTCAACAAGTTCTTTCATATGATCTGCTTTTACATTTTTTTGTTCAATTACAATCGCTGCACCTGCGTTTCCAAGTACATTAGCATTGTGGAACTGATGATTTCCGGCAACAACAGGTGAAGGAATAAGTATGGACGCCTTGCCCATTGCCTGAAGTTCTGCAAGCGTAGTGGCACCAGAACGGCAGATTACAAGATCAGCTGCAGCCATACACGTATCCATATCATTTATATACTCGGTTATCCGTGTTCTTTCTGATTTCATTGGAATGCCGTATTTTTTCATGGCTTCAGGGAATGTATTTTTCCCCATTCCGCCATATCCGTGTATATGATTTATTTTCAGTTTCTTTTCCTGTGTGTATTTTATTACCTCTGCCATTGTTTCATTTATGCACCCTGCACCGAGGCTTCCTCCAAATGACAAAACAGTAAAACTGTCATCAAATCCAAGCTCTTTACGGGCCTGAGCTTTGTTTTTATTTAATATTTCAGCCCTTACCGGAAGGCCTGTAACCGTATAGTCAATATCCTTTTCAAGATATTCAAGTGCTTCCTTAACTGTAAGCATGACTCTGTCCACATTTTTTGAAAGAATTTTAGTTGTAACCCCCGGGTATGCATTCTGTTCATGAATAGCTGTGTGTATGCCGCATTTAGCAGCCTGCCGTACTACTGGACCGCTTACATATCCTCCTGTGCCGATAACTATATCAGGGTTAAAGCCTTTTATTATTTCCTTTGCTCTGCCTGAGGAAGTCATAAGATATCCGACAGCCTGAATGTTTCTTTTTATATTCTTTAATGTAATCTTTCTTTGAAATCCCTTTACTTTTATCGGTGCAAAATCATAGCCGGCTGCCGGCACAAGCTTTGCCTCCATTCCAAAAGGAGTACCAGCAAACAGAAACTGTGAATCAGGCTCATGAGCCTTAACTATAGATGCTATTGCAAGTGCGGGATTAATATGTCCGCCTGTTCCTCCGCCAGTTATCAATACTCTCATCAAACATCATTGCCTTTCCGTGTATATGTATTAATCTATTATCTTCTGGTATGGTAAATTGTCATTATTTTTTTTAGACATTATATCAACGTTTGCGTATCTTGATATGTTGAGAATTATTCCCATTTGTGCAAGAAGCATCATCAGCGATGTTCCTCCATAACTGAAAAACGGAAGACTGATACCTGTATTAGGAATAAAATTGCTTGCAACCGCAATATTAAGAAATGCCTGAAGTCCTACCTGAATCGTAAGTCCTATACAAACAAGCATTCCGAATTTATCAGGTGCTTTTGACGCAATATAAAATCCTCTGAAAACAAAAAATGCAAACAATGCAATAACCATAACAGCTCCTACAAATCCAAGCTCTTCACATACAACTGAAAAAACAAAGTCATTCTTTGTTTCAGGAAGATACTGAAACTTCTGTCTTGAGTTTCCGAGTCCCATCCCGAAAAATCCTCCGGAACCAATGGCTATCAGTGACTGAGATGTCTGCCATGTGTTTCCGCCGATATCTGAGAACGGATATCTCCATGACTGAAATCTTTTTGAAAAATATGAATATCCCGAAACTTCAATTTTATACAGTACCACTACTGCCAGAAGCGTTGCACCGACCAGACCTACAATTAAGAGGTGAGACATTTTAGCGCCGCCTGTAAATATCATTACAACACCCATCAGACATATTAATATTGTTCCTGACAAATGGGGCTGAAGCATCATAAGCGCAGCTATAGTTGCAAGTATTACAAAAAAAGGTAAAACACCGACCTTGAACTCTTTCATACGTTTATAGTTATTTGTAATCATCAGTGCAAATAATATTACTATTGCAAATTTCATTACTTCCGAAGGCTGAAACTGAAGCTTTCCGAAATGTATCCATCTTGTGGCATTGTTGAGCTCGACGCCAAGACCAATCGGCTTTATCAGAATAAGTATCATCATAAGAAGGCATACAATAAATAATCCGAAAGCGATCATTTTATTCTGAAAAAAGTGGTAATCTATCTTTGAAAGAATAAACATTGCAACAATTCCGCCACTGGCACACATTATCTGTTTTACTGCATAATATGTCCCTGCCTTTCCTTCACTGATTGCCCACGCATAGCTTGCAGAAAACATCATGATTATTCCTATTACCAGTAAAATAATTACAATAAAAAAGAATGGCAAATCAACCATACCAAGTCCTTTACTTCGTATCTGCCATTCCCTGATATCCATTAAGAATACTTTAAACATACTGTTTTTTTTATTTTGTTTTTTGTTTACAGCATTTGTTTTTAATTTTGATGGTGCCAATTCACAAACCTCCTGTTTAATATAATCTTTAAAATAACCGAAAGACTGCATACAATGCAGCTCCGGTTATCATGCAGAATTATTATAAATTATATATCATAAATACTGAAGCTGCGCCTGTAATAAGGGATACTATCGAAAAAACAATCACTATTTTGTATTCACTGTATCCGCACATTTCAAAATGATGATGAATAGGGGACATTTTAAAAATACGCTTTCCTTTGCCTTTTTCTCCTGTTTTCTTATAATGGATCTTTGCAGTAATTTTAAAATATGTTACCTGCATAACAACAGACAATGCTTCACAAACATAAATAAGTCCGATAAGAATAATTAACAGATGATTGTGTGTCATAAGACCTATAGCCACAAATGCACCGCCAAGATACATTGAACCGGTATCACCCATAAAACATTTTGCCGGATGAAGATTCCAGACCAGGAATCCAAGACATCCTCCTGCTATTGCCATTGCGTACATTGACACTTCATATTCCTTTATTACCATACATACAGTAGTCAATGCAAGCATCGTAATTACTGTAACCGAACCACACAGTCCATCAACACCATCTGTAAGGTTTACAGCATTAGATATGTATATCATAAACAATATCATAACCGGATAATAGAATATTCCGATATCAAATTTTACAAACATCAGATTAATCTCTGTTGATTTGTCACCAAGAAAATATAAAGCTGCAAGAAATCCAACACTTATAATAAACTGAAACAGCATTTTCTGTTTTGCATTAAGTCCGAGATTTTGTTTTTTAATCGCCTTTATATAATCATCTGCAAATCCGATTGCTGAAAAAAGCAGTGAAAATGCAATACATGCTGCAAGCTTTAAAACACCTTTAAAACTTTCTGGTCCCGAAACATCAAAATAAAAACATCTGTATAATCCGTATCCCACAGAAACTGAAATTATACTTCCGATAATAAACATAAATCCACCCATTATCGGAGTTCCTTGCTTTGACTGATGCCACTTGGGACCTATTTCAAGAATTGTCTGTCCAAAATGTATCTTTTTAAGATACGGAATCAATATGACTCCAGTCAAAGCAGAAATAACGAATGCAAGTACTGATATACCTATTCTTATAGTAAAAGGCATTTTAAAGCTTCCTCCTGTTCAGAAAATTTATATTTTATAATATAAATCTGAATTATTGTAATTTTTTATTTAAGCAGTTTTAGTCCATCAGCTACTACTTCACGTTCATCAAAATGAATATGAACATTGTCTTTTAGTATCTGATAGTCTTCATGGCCTTTTCCAGCTAATACTATTATATCATTTTCTTCAGCCATAGCAAGTGCTTTATAAATTGCCTTTCTTCTGTCAACCTCTACACAATATTTTGTTTTTATACCTTCAAGCCCTGCAAGAATATCATCAATTATCATTTCAGGCTCTTCATTTCTCGGATTATCTGAAGTTACTATCAGAATATCTGCATATTTTGCTGCTGCCTTTGCCATAAGAGGACGTTTCGTGCTGTCACGGTTTCCTCCGCAGCCAAAAAGGCATATTAATCTTCCTTCACAATATTCCTTTACATTTGACAGGATGTTCTCAACAGCATCAGGAGTGTGTGCATAATCACATATTACAGTGAAATTTCTTCCTGTAGGAATTATTTCACATCTTCCCTTTACACCATTGCATTCACTTACTGCTGAAATAATTTTCTCCGGTGAAATGCCGAATTTTACGCATACTGCCATTGATGCAGTTATATTTTCAACATTGAACATTCCCGTCATATTCATAGTCACATTAAGACATTTTCCATCATAACAGAACCAGAACGTTGTATTGTCAGATTTTATTTTTATTACATCAGCATAAAAATCTGATTTTTTCTTACAGCTGAATCCATATTTTTCACATTCAATTTCTTTGAAAAGCCTTTGACCATATTCATCATCAAGATTACAGATTGCTATATCCGAGATATCAAACAGCATTTTTTTTGCCCTATAATATTCTTCCATAGTTTTATGATAATCAAGATGGTCCTGAGTAAGATTGGTAAATACCGATATATCAAAATGAGTAGGACCTATTCTATGCTGGACAAGTCCAAATGATGATACTTCCATGACCACCACATCACATTTTTCCTTTACCATCTGATCAAGAAGTGACATATAGTCATATGCCATAGGCGTTGTGTTGTCAGTATGAATAATTCTGTCGCCTATTTCATTCTGAATTGTGCCTATAAGACCTACCTTATATCCGCTGTATGTGAGGATATGCTTGATTACATTTGTCATCGTTGTCTTTCCGTTTGTTCCTGTAACTCCGATAACTTTTATTTTTCTTTCCGGATGGTCAAACCATGCGGCACATAATTGTCCGTAACACACTCTCGTATCACTTACTATTATCTGACGCTCAATTCCCATATCCCTCTCAACAACAACGGCAGCAGCACCATCAGATACAGCCTGAGCTGCTGCAGAGTGACCGTCAAATGAAGCACCCTTTACACAGACAAATACACAGTCTTTTTTAATTTTTTTTGAATTATCTGTAATCCTACTGACTTCGATATCAGAAAAATTTACATCAGCAATATTTTTAAATAAATCATATAATTTCATTTCTACAGTCACCTCCGTAAAATTAACATCAAAAACTTATTAACCTGTCTGGTCATTAATTGCAAGCTCAATAGTTATTATTTCACCTTCTGTTACAGGCTCATTAGCAGTACTTGACTGTTTTACTACTATTGCATTTTCATTTCGTGATCCATCAATCTTACAGTTGAGTCCTTTATTTGTAAGCATTTCATTAGCATCTTTGATTTTCATTCCTATAAGATCAGGCATTATTATTTCATCCTGCTGATAATCAATAGTAGTATAAAGTATGACCTTGCTTTTCGCAGGCATGCTTTTTGTAAATGCCGGAACCTGTGCTACTACATTTGTACCTTCGCCTCTTATATCAGCCACGAATCCCTTTTCTTCTATTTTAGCCACTGCATCATTTATCGGCATTTCTTCAACATATGGAACAGAAATATTAAGTATTTCCTTCTCTTTTTCAGTGTACTCAGGATAATAACCCAGATAAGGAAGAACATTTGTAAGTATTTCTCTTGCACATGGAACAGCAACCTGACTTCCGTAATATTCACCCTGCGGTTCATCGATCATGACAAGAAGTATTATTTCAGGATCATTTGCTGGTGCAAAGCAGCAGTAAGAACCTACATATTGTTTAACAGCATCAGGTATTACAAGTGACGGATTATCTTTACGTTGTTGCTTTACCAGATTACAGGCATTGTTATAATCAGAGAGTTTTTCCGATGTACCACTCTTTCCACCAATCTTATATCCCATAATATATGCATTGCTTCCGCCTTTGTTATCAACAACATACTGAAGTGCTTCTCTCATCTTAGCTGAAGTATCTTCTGATATTACCTGTCTTTTTATTGTTGGTTCTGTAGCTTTTACTGTATTTCCGTCACTGTCTATTATCTTGTCAACTACATATGGTGTAACAAGACATCCACCGTTTATTGCGGCTGCATATCCTGTAATCATCTGTATCGGTGTTAATTTATTTGTCTGACCAAATGCTGATGATGCCAGATTGACCTCATTCTGAAGACTTTCTCCCCCATTTAGGGGTATAAATATACTGTTTTCCTCACCAGGAAGATCTATTCCTGTTTTTTCCCTAAGGCCAAATGAATCAGCATAATAACTGAACTTCTCAGATCCAAGCTTAAGCCCTATCTGAATAAATGCCGGATTACATGAATTTTTGAGGGCATCCATGAATACCTGTGATTTTTCCTTATGACCTGAAGGACTCCAGCATTTTATACGTGTTCCCTTAACGTTGTATCCACCGTTGCATTCAAATGTATCATTAAATGATAATGTCTTTTCCTCCAGAGCTGCTGCACTTGTGAAAACTTTAAATACAGAACCAGGTTCATATGTTTCTGATATTGCTTTGTTTCTCCACATTGCCATCATAGCTTTTATTTCTTCTTCATTTTGTTTTTCTTTAGGCGATGCTGCAATTTTTGCCTTATTTTCTTCTGAAAGGACAGATTTATTGTTAAGATCATATCCAGGTGATGTAGCCATGGCAAGGATTGCGCCTGTCTTAGCATTCATGGCAATTGCACAGCCTCTGTTCTGAGCATTGGATTTCTCTACTGCTGAATTAAGAGCTGATTCAACATAATACTGTATCATTGTATCGATAGTAAGAACTATTGAATTTCCGTCCTTAGCCTCATAAAGCTTTGAATGTCTGTAGGGCATCTGATCTCCGAAGGCATCCTTTGCAGATATTATTACGCCATCTACTCCTGCAAGATATTCATCATATGACGCTTCAACACCATATTGTCCTTCACCATCGAAATTTGTAAAGCCTATTACAGATGCAGCAAGGTTATCCTGAGGATAATATCTTTTTGTGTCTTCTTCTTCAAATATTGATTTTATATCATTTTTGGTTGCAAATTCCATTATTTCATTTTTTAAAGGCTTTTCAATCTGATAAGCAATTATTTCATACCGAGTATTCGCATCCATGGCTTTTGTTATCTTTTCAGGAGAAATATTCAAAGCTTTGGAAAGATACTCAATCATAATAGCCTTATTCTCCTCATCATGTTCGAGATAGAGTGACGGGTCAAGACATATTCTGAATACCGTAGCACTCTGAGCAAGTATTTTTCCATCAGAACTATAAATTGAACCTCTGTTTGCCGGTATTGACATGTCAGCAAACTGATTTGCATCAGCTTTGTCCTGATAGAATTGTGAGTCAAGAACCATTATTTTAAAAAGGTTTGCAACCACCATCGCTGCAAATAACAACGTTCCTATCATTATAATCAGATTTGCTCGTTTTTTCATCTTAACTGATGGTAAATCCGCCAAAACTATTCCTCCTTTAAATATTTTGTTTTCCTTTTTGTTTTCCTTTTTCAAATTAATTAGTCAACCATAACAGTTGACTAATTATCTTTACTATTATATTTTTTTAATCTACGATATATTCTATAATAGAATTAAAAAAGTTTTTTATCTTAACAAATACATTATCATCGTTTTCAGGTATAAAAACAACATCATCATTTTGTATATCAACATACATTATCTGTGCTTTGTCAAGTTTTTCAAGTCCAAGGATTTTTTCTGCATAGTTTTCAATGTTTTTTAATGAAGTATATGATTCAAGCTCTGCTTTCAATCTTGCATTTTCACTTTGTTCGCTTGACAGATATGATTTCTGATTGTTTATCTGACTGTACATATCACTTATCTGAACTTTTCCATATATAACACAAAAAAGCAATATCATAGCTACGATTGCAAGCAATACAATTTTTATCGTTGATCCCTTATCGATATTTTTTCTTTTTATGGTTATTTCGCGCTTTGCTTCCTCATACTCATCAGAATCTGTGCTTAAATTTCTGTATTTATTTAAATCATATTTGTATGCCATGTTTAATTTCGACATAGCAACCACCTATATCCTTTCAAGTATTCGCAATTTTGCACTACGGCTCCTGTTGTTTTCAACAAGTTCTTCCTCAGCTGCTCCAATCGGTTTACGATTTATAAGTCTTGCCTCCGGCTTTCTGCCGCAAATACATTGAGGAAAATCAGGATTGCATATACATCCTTTACACCAGCCCGCAAATTTCTGCTTGACAAGCCTGTCCTCAAGCGAATGAAATGTTATTACTGCTAGTCTTCCTCCTGATCTTAATGAGTCAAATGCACAGTCAAGGCCTTTTGACAAATGATCAAGCTCCCCATTAACAGCAATTCGTATAGCCTGAAACGTCTTTTTACATGGATTTTTTTCTCTTCTGACCTTTGCAGGTACACTTGATTTGATTATTTCTGCAAGTTCAAGAGTAGTTTCAATAGGTTTCTGACTTCTGGCAATTACAATATTTTCAGATATCCTGCGTGAGAATTTTTCTTCTCCATACTCAAATATTATTTTTGAAAGTTCATCCTGTGAATACTCATTAATAATATCTCTTGCACTCAGACCTTCCTGACTCATTCTCATATCAAGCGTTGCATCCATGTGGTATGAAAATCCTCTGTCACCCTCATCAAGCTGATGAGATGATACCCCCAGATCTAAAAGCATACCATCAATTTTTTCTATTTTTAATTCATTAAGAACATTTTGTATCTGTGAAAAATTATTTTTTACTACAATAGTATTATATCCTGACAATCGTTCAGTTGCAGCAGCAATGGCATCAGGGTCTCTGTCAAGTGCAATAAGCAATCCGTTCTGGCCTAGTCTTTTTACTATTTCAAGTGAATGTCCGGCACCTCCGACTGTACCATCAACATATATACCATCACTTTTAATGTTAAGCCCATCTATACATTCGTTAAGCATTACTGATTTGTGGAAGAAATCCATTATTGAGTTTGCTCCATTTCGTATTATTATTACTGCAAATAATTTCATCCTGCTTATTTACACGATCCGTATTTACTAATCATGATTATTATATGTATGTTTGTGATAAAAACAAAATTATTAATTGCAGTAGTTTATTGTCTGTATGTCCATTCTTCCAATTTGTATTCTAATGTTTTGTATTAATTTCTCTATTTATTTTTTATAAATATGAAAAATGCTTTATGTTATGTCATAGCTACACTTTTCATTGTATTATAATTATACTATACTGAAAGCAAAAAATCAATGCTGGCTGTTTACAAATGACATACATTTTTATGAAACATTGTATGCAATATGCACAATATATATTAATTTTTTTTTAAATTGAAGATCTATTTGTAATTTTATT
>CALMUA010000039.1 GCA_937872775.1 uncultured Ruminococcus sp. | reverse complement strand
ATATATTGACATTATATATCCAACATTATATAATAATAGTGAAGCCTGGTTTATCTGGTTTCAATATATATAAAAGTCATTAATTTGATATTTATTATATTAAAATAAATGGCTGAGAACAAAAACACAAAAGAAATGGAGTCATGTACTTATGTTTTATTTTTCGATTTTTACAATGGGACTGTTTGTATTTTTTATATGTTTAATTATTGTAAGTATAATTGCACAATTCAAGCTTTTTCAAAAGGCTGGGGAAAAAGGATGGAAATCACTTATTCCGATTTACAGTGAGGTAATATTCTGTAAATGTTTTATGGGAAAACCCGAGCTTGCTGCTATTCCTTTTGCTTGTTCGTTTTTTACAGAGATTTTCTCCAAAACCGGTGATTCTGTATTGGGACTTTTAAGTATTCCGATTTCAATAATTTCTATTGTGTATTATGTAAACCGGGGGATTTGTCTTGGTAAATCATTTGGAAAAAGCGGGGGTTTCATTTGGGGATTAATATTACTTCCGTTTATTTTTGAACTGATACTTGCTTTCGGTGATGATCAGTATTATGGACCAAAAGGTGTTTCAATGTATTCATATAATGATAATAATAATGGATATGGTGACACATCATATATTGGTGTCAGCGGATATCAGAATAACGGATATAACATAAATAACGCATATCAGAATAAGGGATATAACAACGCATACCAGAATAACGGATACAACAATACCGGATACCAGAATAGCGGATACCAGAATAGCGGATACGGCAACAATACCGGATATCAGAATGGTGCATACAACAACAATGCCCAATACCAGAATGGCGGATACAACGGTAATAACCAATATCAGAATAACAACGGTACTATGGATGATGTTGATATAAGCAATATCAATACAGATGATTTAGATAATTAATATATATTTAAAAGCGTTTTAGCAAGCAGTGGATCTTGTCTTAAGAGATTCACTGCTGTTTTTTTATAAGTTAAATATTTAAGTATAACAATAATTGCAATAGCAGAACTATACGAGTAATTACATATAATGATAGAGATTATAAAAAATGAAAATATTGAAATTTACCAATAAATATGATATAATAAATACACTTGTTTTAATAAATAAGTGCGGGTAATATTTACATTTACTCAAATAATTTGAAGGAGATAAAAAATGAAGACAAAAGAAATATCTTTTTTTTCTGCATTGTTATTAGCGGTCCAGGTTATTTCTGGAGGCAGAACAATATCAGCATTATCTGAAAAAAATCTGTACGGAGACTGTAATAATGATGGAAAGGTGAATGTGTTTGATAATATCCGCATCAAACGGGATATATTATCCGGAAACGGAATTGAGACAGATAATAAAATATTTGGTGATTGTAATAATGATCTGAAAATAACATGGAGTGATTATTTTGAGTTGTCAGAGCATATACTTGAAAAAAAGAACCTTTCAGATTGGAGCCAGAAAGGCTGGAGTATTGAAAATGACCATAAATATTATTATAACAAAGGTCAGAAACTCATAGGTGATCAGAATATTTTCGGGCAAAATTACAAATTTAAGGAAACCGGAGATTTTTTAACCGGCTTATATAATTTTGGGGGCAGTACATATTTTTCAGATGATCACGGATTTCCGCAAGGAGGTTGGAGAGATATAGACAACAACAGATATTATTTTGATAATGTAAACGGAAAAGCATTTACCGGAAACATTGTTATTGAAAACGGACATTATTATTTTGATGACAGCGGAGTAATGAAAACTGACTGGCAGAATCTTAGTAGTATTGTCGATACAAGTGATGCGTTGTATACATACGATATCATGACAGAAGACGTAAACAGGTTCTCCAGTCAGTATCCGGGACTCATCAGGGTAAATGTTCTTGCACAGACATATGATCAGAGAAATATTTACGATATAGTATTCGGAAATCCACAGGCTCAGAATCAGATCGTTATACAAGCTTCATGTCATGGAAGAGAATATATGACGTCACAGCTTGTAATGAATCAGCTTGAGTTTTATTTGAAAAATTATTACTCACTCAGCTACAATAATGAAAGCTTTGAAAGTATTTTCTCTAATGTGTGTATTCATATAATTCCGATGCTTAATCCTGATGGAGTATCAATAAGTCAGTTTGGTGCTGATATTATAAATAATCTTGATATGCGTGCCGCATTGTATGATATGTACAGATATGATTATGCAAATAAAGTAACATCACTGAGCATGGCACAATATTTTAAAAGTTGGAAGTCAAATGCGAGGGGAGTCGATATTAACAGAAATTTCAATACATACTGGACAAATAACAGAGCTATAAACCGTCCGAGCAGCAGCATATTTGCCGGTGAATGCGCTGAGTCAGAACGTGAGACTCAGGTACTCCGAAACTTAATTAATTCACTTCCATCTGTCAGAATGGTAGTCAGTTATCATTCTTCAGGTTCATATGTGTACTGGGCATATGGTCAGACAGGGGAATTAAGGGCAAGATGTCTGGATATGGCAAGGACCGTACAATCAGTTACCGGGTATAATCTTCTGCAAAGTGATGACTATGATTCAGGATGCAGCAACTGGGCATCATCCAAAGGTATAATTGCAGAAACTATAGAAATAGGCAAAGGTGATTCACCTTTATCCGCAAATGAGTTTGGACAGATATGGGAGAGAAACAGATATGTATGGGCAGCAATTGCAGCAAAATATTGATATCAGATATTTTTTTATTAAAATTATCGTGATTTCCAAAAAAATAAGGAGATTTTATGAAAATATATAAAAAAGGCATAACCCATGGTGGAAAATTTCATGCTGACGATGTTTTTGCAACAGCATTATTAAAAAAACTGTATCCGGATTTTACAGTTACACGTGTTATATCAGTTCCTGATAGTATCCCTGATGATACAGTTGTATACGATATCGGAAGGGGAAGGTTTGATCATCATCAGAATGATACTTCGGAACGTGAAAATGGTATCAGATATGCGGCATTCGGACTCCTTTGGAAAGAATACGGAGCACTTGCCTGCGGGTCAGAAAATATTCAGCAAAAGCTTGACAGTTGCTTTGTACAAAAAATTGACGATTCTGACAATAATGGTACTCATGATTCAGTATCAATGGTAATAAGCTCTTATAATCCTTCGTGGGATAGTGATGAAAGCAGTGATAATGCATTTGATAAGGCCGTATCTATGGCAGCCGATATTCTTAATAATCTTATAAATTATGAGCTTGGCTCTGAGAGAGCAAAAGAAGAAGTCAGTCTGGCATATAATAAAATGCACAATAAAACCGTAATACTTGAAAGATTTGCACCATTTAAAAGTGTGCTTGCAGAAACTGACGCAGTATTTGTTATTTATCCTTCAAATAGGGGAGGCTATAATATACAGTGTATTCCTGTTTCAGCAGAAAATAATGAGTCAAAGCTTCCGTTTCCTGAAAGCTGGTGCGGAAAAGAGGGTGAAGATCTTCAGTCTGAAAGTGGCTATAAATCAATCAGGTTTGTGCACAAAAGCGGATTTATAGCATCTGCAAATGAATTTGAAGAAGCAGTAAAAATAGCAGCAGATCTTGTACAATCAATGTAAACTAAATTTGGTTTATTGGAAATATAATAATGGTAAATTAAAACAAGCCCCTCATCAACGAGGGGCTTTCACTTTAGGTATTCAGAAACAAATTTTTTAACATAATAAAGTCATATATATTTATTGAATCGTTGTTATCAAAATCACCTGCAGCCATATCAGTAATTTCCCCGTTTCCGAGCATCCAGTGTACCATCATTAAGATATCTGCAGATGAGAGAATACCGTCTGAATTTAAATCACCAGACATTTTTTTAGTTTGTGTACCTGATGTATCCTTCTGAAGAATATCAATCTTTGTTATAGTCATTGAGGAACCAGATGGTGCAATGCTTATCTGGTTAAGTTCGGGATAATCTATTCCCAGCTCTTTTAATGCAGAGTCAATGTCAGATGCAAGAAAACATGCTCTTTTTCCATTTGAGTAGCATGGATATATAGCTTTCCAGATTGAATCACCTGACCATTTCTGCAGTATAAGCATTGGAACGGACTGGCTGTCATATTTTACTTCAACAGCATATTTTCCTGCAAGCTCACCAAGAATATTCTTATCGATCGCTGTTGTTTGTGCCCAGCCTGACCAGCTGCTTTCACCGGTTGCCTGACCTGTAAATATGTTTTTATAAATTCCGTATGAATCGCAAGGATATTTAGTAACTTCACTGTAACAGCGATCTCCTAGAGGTGTTTCGCCCTGACGTCTGAAAAGTTCTGAAAGTGTTACAAATTCATAGCCTTCTTTTTGGAGAGCAGGAATAGCTATCTTTAATGCTTCTGATGTTGGCGAATTAGACTCAGAATCATGCATAAGAACAATAAGTCCGTCTTTTGCTGCTGAAATTATTGCATCAGCTCTTCCTTGTGGTGCTGTTGAACAGTCTTCACAGTTTACACCGCATATAAAAGTCTGATCAATAATATCAAACATTTTAGCATTTGTATTGAGAAAAGGAGCCCTGAAAAACTTTGTATGCTCACCAGTAATTTTGAAAACATAATCGTCAACATATTTTATTTCGCTGAGCATTTCTGATTCTGACATTTCTGACATGTATGTATGACTCTTTGAGTGATTTGCAATTTCACATCCCATATCATGTGCACGTTTGACTGAGGCAGCAGTCGCATCATTAATATTGTTGCCAATCAGAAAAAAAGTTCCTTTTGCTCCGTATTGTTCAAATGTGTCGAGTATTTCCTGTGTAATCTTAAGATTCGGACCATCATCAAATGTAAGCGCTATAAGTTTTTTTCTTCTTCTGCATGCATATTTTCATTAGTAACAAATAACGGCAGAATCAATGCTGCAATACCAAGCACTGCAGAAATACTTATTAATTTTTTTATAAAACCCTTCATAATCTTTTTTGCCGGTAATAATTCCGGATTTTCCTCCTTATTTTTAAGTTAACATGTTAATCTTTCGGAACATAAGTTGTTCTGTTTCGCAGCCCTCTGCTACGTTAAAAACAAGCAAGCTCTTATTTGAATCAGTAACTTCCTGTTTTAATTACTGTATATACGTTTATTCTATACATATATTATATCATTGAGATAGAACATAGTCAAAGTTAAATAAACACATAACATGTATAACTGTTAAGCTATGATTACAGAAATTAAATGCTTATCACTTACAACAAAACAGCAGCCTGCACAATTTGAACAGACTGCTGTTAGTTACTACATAGAACTTTTTTGTTATTTTCGTTGTCTACTTGACAGGGGGCGGGTCAACCAATGTGTGACCCGGCTGCCTTTTAACTATAAAAATGATAGAAATAAATTTATTCTTCCTTGAGTGTGAACGTTGAAATAAGATCTTTTAGTGCTGTTGCCTGTCCTAAAAGTTGCTCGGAAGCAGCTGCACTCTCTTCTGATGTTGCTGAATTGGTCTGAACTACACTTGAAATCTGGTCAATGCCTGTGCTGATCTGTTCTATCATTTCAGCCTGTGTACGACTTGCTTCAGCTATACTGTGTACAATTGATTCGACTTCATTTGATTTTTCACCGACCTTATTCATTACATCTACAGCTGAAGCTACAATATATGTACCATTCTCGACTGCAGTTATTGACTGTTCAATAAGTACTGTAGTATCTTTTGCGGCATTTGCGGATTTGCTTGCAAGATTTCTTACCTCATTGGAAACAACTGCAAAACCTTTTCCTGCTTCTCCAGCACGGGCAGCCTCAACAGCGGCATTAAGAGCAAGGATATTTGTCTGAAAAGCAATGTCTTCAATAGTTTTGATAATATTTCTGATTTGTCCTGACTTATCCTCAATATTGTTCATGGCATCCGTAAGATTTTTCATTTCATTATTTGCGTTTTTAATATATGCAACGGTATCATTTACAATTTCATGTGCATTACTGCAGTTTGAAGAGTTGTTAGAAATTTGTCCCGAAATTGTACGGATTGTTGAAGCAAGCTGATCAACTGCAGATGCCTGCTCAGTTGCACCCTGTGAAAGCTCCTGTGCACCGGATGCTACATTATCTGAACCTGAATTGACCTGATCTGCTGCAATATTTATCTGAGACATTGTTGAACTTAGTTTCTCGTTGATACTACATATATCTTTTATGAGGGCATTAAAATCACCGACATACAGACTTTCAGATTTTTCCGTATCAATGTTAAAATTGCCATTAGCCATTGCTTCAAGGATACGTCTCATATCTGCAATCATTCCGTTTATACATGATACAACAGTAGATGTTGCATCTGCAAGAACTGCTGTTTCAGTTTTGCCTTTAACAACAGGAACAGGACTTTTAAGATCACCATCGACAAGTTTTTTCATTCTTTCAGAACACTGCCTCATAGGATTTCCTATACTATTGGCAAGGACGATGGAAACAACAATTGTTATTAAAGTACAGATGATCATAATTAAAACTGTGACAAAAATGCTCTTGAAAGTACCATTCAAAAAGTCTTTTTCAGGTGCATAAATGGCTAATGACCATCCATCTGTATCTTTAATAGGACTGTAGGCTATATATTTTTTGACTCCATTAAGTTTGTAACTATCGAAACCGTGTTCTCCGTTTCGCATTTTAGAGTGAATTTTTGCAAGAGAATCATACCCGTCATTATTGTTATCATTTTTTGCAAGCTCTTCTATGTTTTCGCCATCTTTGACGAGCTGTGTATTAACATCGGCAATTGTATTTCCATCACTGTCAATTATGTATGCAGCACTGTTTTCACTGATTTTAATTGAACGCATAATATCATTAAGAAGATCAGAATCAGGTGAAAAAAATACAACTCCTACAGGAGTAGTGTTTACATTTCCTTCATCCCATATCGGAGCTGAAAAAAGCATTTCCAGTTCACCTGTATCTTCAGACAAATTAGGTTTCACAATATGTGTTTCTCCCCTCATTGCTGCTTGGAAATAATCTGTATCAGCATAATTTTTTCCATCAGGACTGTTACCGTCTTTGTCTGCAAAGCCTCCTTCAGAAAAATTATAAATATCGATTTTGCTGTTTATTATAGCTATTTTATCCTCATCCGATACACTTGGACTTGATAATCTTGATACATAACCTGTATCAATTGCGACGTTTATATAAGAGTCGAATTGCCACTGAATACGCTGTGATGATAATTCCGACATACTGTTAAAACAGTACTCTGTAGAATCAACAGCAGATTTATAACTCAGAAAACTGGAGAATACAACCAGTAGCGATGAAGTTGCTGTAATAAGTGATACCATAGCACATATAATTTTACCTTTGATTGAACGCATAATAAATCCCCCTATAAGTTTAATAATCCCATTTTAATAATTAATTCAGACAACAAGTCACGTTTTTATTTTACCAATCCAAACATGCCATGTTCTTTCTGATTCAGATATAAATACTACCCCCTATATTCACATTATTGATTAAAACTACTATAATTCAGTAAATCTCCCCCTTGATTTTTAATTGTATATTTTAAAGCATTGTTAAAAATAAGACTTTAAAATGCTTTCCAATAATTATAGGATTTAATTATTATAGCATTAATTACATAATAAATCAAGATAAAATTATGAAAAATAATGAATTTGACACAAAAATAATAAATCAAGATAAAATTATGAAAAAAAATGAATTTGA
>CALMUA010000038.1 GCA_937872775.1 uncultured Ruminococcus sp. | reverse complement strand
AAAAGTTTATATAATAAATAAAGGAGAAAACCGCATATTTACGTTGTTTAATAACATTAAAATTAAATATATTTTTTTTATTTTAATCACAAAAGAAATAAAAAAATTCAAAAAAGGCATATAAAAAGAAATAAAAAAATTCACATAATTATATTATTAAAGTATACCTTTATGCAATAATATAAAAGTGTTGCATATAAATTATAGTTTTATTATTGACACATTTCATGTTGAATGATACACTTATATCAAATATGTTTGATATATTAAAAGAGGGGTAATATGGCTAAAATAGGTTATGCAAGGATAAGCACCGTAAATCAAAATGAAGCTCGTCAGCTTATTGCGTTTACGAAACATGGTATAGAAAAAATTTTTTTTGATAAACAGTCTGGTAAAGATACTAACCGTCCTCAGTTAAAAGCCATGTTGGAGTATGTTCGTGAAGGTGACACCGTAATCGTTACTGAGTTTAACCGTCTTGCACGTAGTACTAAGGACTTATTATATATTGTTGAGAAATTACAAAATAAAGATGTACAGCTCATCTCTTTAAAAGAACAGCTAGATACTTCATCAGCTACAGGTAAGTTTATGCTCACAGTATTTGCAGCTATGGCAGAACTTGAACGTGATACAATTCTTGATAGGCAACGTGAAGGTATTGCTCTCGCAAAAGCAGCAGGAAAATATAAGGGAAGGAAGCCATTACCTTTTAATGAACAGCTATTTCGGAAGGAATGTAGTAAATGGTTATCTGGTGAACAGACGGCTGTTCAAACAATGCAGAAATGTGATATGAAGCCAAATAGATTTTACCGAAAGGTAGCTGAACTTAATATTAGAGGTGCTGTCAATGTCTGATAAAACGATAAAACAGATAGCAGATTACCTTGGATGTCCGAAAATAAGGGTGTACAGGTATATCAAAACTAATCATATCTCCGAAACGTATCAAAATGGTAACACTCTGTATTATAATGAAACAGTCTCAGAACAGATAATATCTGGGTTAAAAAGTGAAGAGAAACAATCTGAAACGTTTCAGGACGTTTCAAACGCAGTGCAAGAACGTTCTGAAACGTTTCAGAACACTAATGAATCGTTACATAAAATGCTACTAAAACAACTCGAATTTATGCAATCGCAACTTTTGGAAAAAGATAAACAGCTTGCTGAAAAGGATAATCAAATTGAGTCACTTAATGTTACTTTAAATGCAGCACAGCAGACACAACAACAGTTAACTTCTGCCTTAACCGCTGCACAGGCACTCCATGCCGGAACAATACAAGAGAGATTAACTGATAATAGTAGTTCTGTAGAAGACGCTGAAGAACACCAAAGTTTTTTTAAACGCTTGTTTAAGCGTAAATCGTATTAAGAGGAACTTAAAGTAGTTGCCTTAAAAATATATAAAGAGATTTAATGTGTCACCGTGACACAGAAAGGATTTACATATGCAAAGCATTCTTGATAATATAATGAAAAATACTGAAATATATCTTGAATCCAAAACAAAGAATGAAAGAAAATCTATTGGTCAATTTTTTACTTCGGAAAACACAGCAAGATTTATGGCAAGTTTATATTCTTTGCCACAAAAAGATAACATCACGATTCTTGATGCCGGCGCCGGATCGGGTATATTGTCTGTTGCATTAATTGAAAGATTAATTATTGAAGGTTTAAATTATAAAAGCATAAACCTTGTATGTTATGAAAACAACTCAGATATTTTACCATTGCTGAGTGAAAATCTTCAATTTGCAAAGAAAAATTGTAAATTGAATTTAAGTTTTACTATAAAACAGGAGAATTATATATTATCTCAAGCAATTGCATATAAAAATAAAAAAAGTGATCAGATGTATGATCTGATCATAGGTAATCCTCCATATATGAAAATCAGTAAAGATGCTCCAGAAGCATTGACAATGCCTAATATATGTTATGGTGCACCTAATATGTATTTTCTTTTTTCAGCAATGAGTTTGTTTAATTTGCTTGATAAAGGTGAAATGGTGTACATTATTCCAAGATCATGGACGTCTGGTGCGTATTTTAAATATTTCAGGCAGTATTTTTTGACACATGGCAAGATAATACATATTCACTTATTTGTAAGCCGAGATAAGGTTTTTCAATCAGAAAGTGTCCTGCAGGAAACGATGATAATAAAAGTTGTCAAGACTGAAGAAGTTCCAATGAATATAAAAATCACTACATCCGAAACAAATAATGATTTCAGTAATATTACAGAGTTTGTTGCACTTTACAATACCGTTGTTCCAGAAAAAGCAGATAGGTATGTTTATCTGGTTACACAACAAAGTGATATTGATGTACTTCAAAAAATCAATTCATTCTCTTTAACTCTGCCAAGTGCTGGATACAAAATGAAAACCGGATTAACGGTTGATTTCAGAAATAAAGATGTATTAAGAGACAATCGAACTGATCAGAGCTGTCCTCTCTTCTATTCTCAACATATACAAAATGGAAAAGTAATATTTCCAATCGGGAAACAAGCTGAATATATTGAAACTATGCAATCTGGACTTTTACAGAAAAATAGTAATTATCTTTTTGTGAAAAGATTTACATCTAAGGAAGAACGTCGCCGTTTACAATGTGGAATGTACTTTTCAAAGGAATATTCAGAATATGATAAGATAAGCACTCAAAACAAAATTAATTTCATTGCCAAATCTGATGCAGGACAAATGATAGATGATGAAGTATATGGATTATATGTACTATTTAATTCTACGATATACGATGAATATTACCGAATATTGAACGGCTCAACACAGGTCAACTCTACTGAGGTTAATTCTATCCCAGTTCCACCGAAAGATGATATTGTGAAAATAGGAAAATTACTTCGAACAAATAATGATTATTCAACAGAAAAATGTGACTTAATATTGGAGGAAACACAATGGCAAAACTAGATGATGCAAAAAAAATACTTACTGCTATCAAAATGCCGGTAAGACAGCAAAGTGATATGTGCTGTTATGTCTTGCTGGCAATGTGCAATATGACAGAAAAAAAATCCTGGTCTGAAGCATATTCATCTTGGATAAGAATACATGATATTATGCAGTACATATCAAATAACTATGGTATAACTTATGCTGAAAACAGCAGAGAAACCATCAGAAAACAGGCTTTACATAATTTTAGAAATGCAGCAATTGTTGAAGATAATAATGTCGAAACAAATTCACCAAACTATAGATATCGTATTACAAATGAAATGCTTAAACTTATACATGAGTTTGGTTCAACAGCTTGGCATAATAGTTTATCTTATTTTCTTCAAAATCATGAATCTCTGACAGAACTTTATTCTTCCAAAAAAGAAGTAACAAAGATGCCTGTACACATAAACAGAAATGAATATACTTTTTCTTCTGGAAAACATAATCAGTTACAAAAAATGATTCTTGAAGAATTTGCACCTAGATTTGCACCAAACAGTATATGCTTGTATGTAGGAGATACAATTGAAAAAGATTTGCATAAAGACATATCAAAATTACAACAACTTGGATTTACTATAACTCTTCACGATAAGATGCCTGATGTTGTTTTATATCGTCAGGATAAAGATTGGATATACTTTATTGAAGCTGTTACCTCAGTGGGAGAAATGAGTGCAAAGCGTGTAATTGAAATAAATCAAATGACATCAAAAGTTAAAAGTGGAAAGATATATGTTACAGCTTTTTTAGATATGGCTACATATAGAAAATTTGCTACATCTATTGCTTGGGAAACAGAGGTTTGGCTTGCAGAAGCCCCAGATCACATGATACATTTAAATGGTGATAAGTTTTCTGGTCCACATACAAAAAGATAATGGATAATAATATAGAACAATAGCAAGGCTTATTTGATAAAATAGCCTTGCTATTGTTCTAAAAAGATATATTGACTTGTACACTAAAAATATCATACAGTCTGATATGAGCTATATGATATTTTTACTCTTCACCGTATTATCTCACAGCATGCTTCAGGTTACTCCTCACTTATAGCGTTGCCTTTTTTGGCTGCATTACGAGTATTAACTATATTTTTAATAATTAAACTCATTTACACAGTTAGTTTATCTGAACCAATACGACTCGTGGTTATGCAGATGTATTATTCAAGAATAGTTTAGAAGTTATACGATTTAATTTTATCCAAACATATTCTGTAAATAGACTGAATTTAAATATGAATATAAAAATCTGTTATTACCCACTTATCATTGATCTTTTTGTAATAAATTCTTTCTTTTTGACAATACCCACAAACTACAAGAGCTTTTTTTTCAGTATGAATGACCACCATTTCGTTTTTATCTAAATATTTATAATAATGATCTAAACGAGAAAATATATTTATATCTTCAAAATACACTTTTATATCATTATTTATTTTCCCATCACTATTATGTGATACAGTTATTAATTTTTTTGTTATATTTTCTATATACTTTGATTCTGTTTCATATTCATCATCTTCATTTATTTTTCTTAAATTTTTTACTTCTAAATACTCAGCGTCTGAAATCATTGTAGACTTCATTTCCTCATCAACGCACCCATAATACAACTTAGATTGTTGATATATTTTGTATTTATCGTATGCTATAAAAGAAATTTTTATTAATAAAAGAACAACAAAAAATAAAACGCATATAGATATAATAATCGATATAGGTTTAATTTTCTTTTTCATGTTACGCTCCTGTTATTTAATTACGTCATTCACTTTAAATATCGACAAATCTCCAAACCCACCTTCCATCCACCATTTTTCATCTAATATTTTATCATCCCTTTTCTACATGTTTTAGAACTTAACAGCAATGCTGAGAAACGTATAAGACAAGAATTCAATGATCTGCTTTGTAGCAAAGACAGTCAGATTATAAGCTTGCAAGAAAGAGTAGATAAAGCAGAACATGAGCTTGAGAAAGCAAATAATATATATCAGCAAAATATAGACGTTCTTAAGACTAGTGAATCTGAAGCAAATAGGGAAGTTAAGGCTTTAACTGAAAGTTTATCTATAAAGACCAGGGAATATGAACAGTTTGAACGAGCAGTTAAGGATAAGCAGCTGATCATTGATAATCTAACATCAAGACTTCCGGAACAAGACATAATTGATAATCAGTTGAATGAAATGAAGCAAAAGCTGAATGAAAATGAAACAATGATCAATCAACAGAAAAATGAAATTAATGAACTTAAGCAGCAGATGCTGTCACAGGAGCAGTCACACAAGCTTGAATTACAAAAAGCTGAAATAGAGAAACAGAATGCAGTACTGGAAGTAAAGAGTAAGCAGCAAGACAAAATAGATGGATATAATTCTAAGATTGATAAGTTGCATGATGAAATTCAAAGCTTACAGAACGAATATAATAAATCAATCAGTGAACTTCAAGATAAAATGCAAAAAGCGAAAAAATAAATATCGGCTATCGGGAGTCTGAACACCCAACCGTGTAAATGCTATCAATCGACATAACTCACCAACAACCGCCTTTGTCATTATATCTACAAAAATATCAAAGTCAAGGCTAAAATGAACGCAAATGCGGTCTTGACTTTGACATTTTTGTAGAAGTGCGGCAATTAAGCGGTTGTTGGGTGTAATGTGGTAGAATTTTCAGAACACACTTTAAAAATCACAACCGCTATCAATCGGTCGGAGTACTATCCTGACCGATTTTTTTATTTTTACTTTTCCGGTTCTGTCAAAGGACTAGAAAGTGCTTTAGAGAAATATTGTCCTCGTTGCTCCTGCTGTTCAAGAAAGCTTTTTAATT
>CALMUA010000037.1 GCA_937872775.1 uncultured Ruminococcus sp. | reverse complement strand
ATGTGTAGACAACGTATATGAAATATGGAAGGATACAGAGGAAAACAAATCAACTCAGCTTATTTTCTCTGATCTTGGAGTACCACATGATGATGGAGGCTTTAATATTTATGATGATATTAAGTCAAAGCTTATTTCTAAAGGTGTACCTGAGAATGAAATAAAATTTATTCACGATGCAAAGAATGAAGCTGCAAAGGACAAGCTTTTTGCTGATGTCAGAGCCGGAAACGTAAGAGTTCTGATTGGTTCAACTCAAAAGATGGGTGCAGGAACCAACGTGCGTGCGACTCGTTCCTAACTGAAAAGGTTAGGCACAGAATTGTGATTTTTATTACAGTTCTGGAGAACTGATATTCCGATGAGTGGAATGATGGAGTAACGACCTGAAACGCTCACTTTGATACTGCGATATGCGGAAAAAATGTAAGATTTTGTTCGTATAAAGCTCGCTGAAGTCGGCAGAAATTTGCCCAAACAGGTTAAGCTGTGGAAAGTGCCTTAGAGGTAAGGTATGCAAATGATATGCCGGAAGTCTATAAAATCTCTATGGTTAGAATGTCTTTTAAGACTGACGAAAATCCGAAAGTACAAGTCTAAAGCGTAATATGGCAGAAATGTCATAGCTGTAAATTTACGGTGTATGTGAGGTCTAGTAAAAATGGGCGTTATGAAAAACCTTACACTGTTACAGGCAGTGTCAAGCATACAGGCTTATAGGAAGACCTAAGGAGATATGAACAGATAGGAATATCGGAACGAGGAAAAGTCAAGACATGGAGTGTTTACACACAATGAAATGTTGATAATGAAATAAACAAGTTATCTTTACTTGACCGAGAGAGACGGCATGACCTATGAAGCAGTGATAATAATCTGTGGAGGAATAGCCGTTAGTCATTTATTTTCAAACACAAATTAAAAACAAATAATCAAAGGTTCGAGTAAGACTAAGAAAGGTGAAAACCAACTTTGACAGGTAAAAATCTAAAACGGCAAAAACTGAGAAATAACGAATATTATGATATGCAAGGCACATTTGATGATTTGTATGCAAAAAGCCTTGAAAATCATGTATTTAAAAATCTTATCGAAATTATTGTAGCAGATGAAAACATTAAACTTGCATATAGAAATATTAAGAAAAATGCTGGTAGCAAAACTGCGGGTACTGATGGAAAAACAATAACATTCTTAGCAAATCTTAAAGAAAAAGAACTAATAGAACTGGTAAAAAGAAAATTCAAATGGTATATGCCACAATCTGTAAGACGAGTTGAAATCAAGAAAGACAACGGTAAAACCCGTCCCCTTGGTATTCCAACTATTACAGATAGGCTACTACAACAGTGTGTACTTCAAGTGTTAGAGCCTATTTGTGAAGCTAAATTTAGCGACACAAGTAACGGTTTTAGACCTAATAGAGGCGTTGAAAATGCACTGGCACAAGCTGAAAAACACATTCAAAAAGATAATTTGCATATTGTCATAGACATTGACATTAAAGGATTTTTCGATAATGTTAATCATGCAAAGTTATTAAAACAAATGTGGGCAATTGGTATTCATGATAAAAAGCTAATATCAATCATATCAGCAATGCTAAAAGCAGAAGTTGCAAATATAGGTTTCCCCGAAAAAGGAACACCCCAAGGCGGAATCATTTCACCGTTGCTATCAAACATTGTATTAAATGAACTTGATTGGTGGATTAGAAGCCAGTGGGTTGATGTTCCAACATCGCATGAGTACAGTGGAAAGATACACACAACAGGAACAAAGGACCAATCTAAAAAGTACCGAGCACTTAGAAAAACAAATTTAAAAGAATGTTATATCGTCAGGTATGCAGATGATTTTAAAATCTTTTGCAGAAAACACAGCGATGCAATTCGGCTTTTCGAGGCAACAAAACAATGGTTAAAATCACGATTAGGTTTAGAAATCAGTGAAGAAAAATCTAAAATAGTTAATCTAAAGCATAATTTTTCTGATTTCTTAGGCTTTAAAATTAAAGTTTACAAAAAGAGCACAAAAAATCAAAAACCTAGGTATGTGATTAGATCACATGTTGCATCCAAAGCAATGAAAAAAATAAAGCAAAAAGCCAAAGAGAAAATCAAAACAATACAATTTTCAAGTGATCAAACAAAAGAATATATGGCTATAAATGACTATAACAGCTATATACTAGGCATTCATAACTACTACAGTTTGGCGACAGAAGTTTGCGACGATTTTCAAACACCAGCATTTGAAATTAAAACATCTATACGAATACGACTACAGGAAAGGGTAAAAAGACAAACCAATCAAACCATTCCAAGTTATATTTACAAAAAATATGGCAAGAGCAAAGAAATTCGATTTATAGGTAAAAATGTTTTATTGCCCATTGGGTATGTAAGACATTATCCTCCTATTCACAAGCCTAAGATTGTAAATAAATATACCGTAGAAGGTAGAGCCTTTATGCACAAAAATCTTGAAAAAGCTGATACTGGTATATTGCATTATTTAATGCGTAACCCAATTAGAAATACCACTATTGAATACAACGACAATAGAATATCATTATTTGTGGCACAAAAAGGAAAATGTTCAGTGACAAAAGAAATTTTAACACTTGATAATATTCATTGCCATCACAAGATACCCAAAAAGCTTGATGGCTTAGATAATTATTCTAACTTGGTAATCGTAAGCAAAAACATTCACAGGCTAATTCATGCTGTGAAAACAGAAACAATACAAAGACTTTTAGAGGTTGCTACCCTCAATAAGTCACAGCTTGATAAGATAAACAAACTGCGAATTTTAGCAGGAAATTCAGTAATTGAAGTTTTAGAAAATACGCTTGTTGTAAATTAATTTGTAATGAAATAAATGATAGAAAGCCGTGTGAGGGGAAACTCTCATGCACGGTTTGGAACGGGGGAAAACTCGGAGATGACTTCAAAGAGTTACCTATCGTTATAGGATAAAATGATTGCGATGCATAACCTCGACGCACCTTGGAAACCTTCGGATTTTGCTCAGCGACGTGGACGAATTGTGAGACAGGGCAACACTAATGCAAAAGTAGAGGTATTTAAGTATATAACGGAAGGGACGTTTGATTCCTGCCTTTACCAAACATTGGAAAATAAACAGAAATATATTTCTCAGATAATGACGAGCAAGTCTCCGGTACGTTCATGTCAGGATGTTGATGAGGTAACACTTTCATATGCAGAAGTAAAAGCTCTTGCAACCGGTGATCCTACGATAAAAGAAAGAATGGATCTGGAGGTTGATATCGCAAAGCTTAAAATGCTTAAAGCTAACCATCAGAATTCACAGTACAAGCTTGAAGAAAAGATATTAAAGGGTTTTCCTAAGATGATCGCAGATCTTGAACATAGGATTTCTTCTGTTAAAGAGGATATTAAATATGTATCAGGGTTACAGCCGGAAATGCTTGATGCAGATGGTAATAAAATATTTTCAGGTATTACTGTTAACGGGAACTTTATTTCCGATAAAAAAGAAGCCGGCGAAAGACTGAAAGCTGCAATAATGGTTTCATCTGTTGGAGGAAACAATCGTCAGATCGAAATAGGGGAATATAAAGGATTTAAGCTTACATCTGGATATGATATACTGAATAATAAGTTTATCGGATATATGTCCTTAAATGCTCAGCACAGAATAGAATTCGGCGAGTCAGGCGGAGGGAACTTCACAAGAATGGAAAATGTGATTTCCAATATAGAAAAGGAATCAGATAATTTAATCGAACAATTGAATAATACCAGATTTGAACTTGACGAGTCAAAAAAAGAAGTTGGTAAGGAATTTTCTCATGAAAAGGAGCTTGCTGAGAAAACTTCACGTCTTGAAGAACTTACAAGGCAGCTTGATGCAAGTGCTCAGACAGAGAGTAAACATATTGAAGATCCTTATTTTGTTGAGGTTACTGGTGAACAGATTAAAATATTTGAGGATAAAGGTATATATTTTGAAAAATCAGATAACTGTGATACAGAAAATATGGTTATAAAGATTGAGAAGTCGGATAAGGAGAAGGTGAGTGAGATTTTGAATGAGAGTTGTCAGTTTGTGAGAAAATAAAAAATGTGCTATTATAGCACAAATAGATAATACATAGGGGGCTAACCATTAATTGATTAGTCTCCTATTCATTTTTTAGCTGTTGGAGATTTTTGTTTTTCAATAATATCATTTATTGTACAGATTACAAATCCAATTCCTCGTGACCGCAATGGTGAATTTGAACCAAGAGTTATTGAAAAAAGACAGATCAGAACTGACGAAATTGAGCAAAAAATTATGGCAATGTACGCAAAGGGTATGTCCCAAAGAGATATTGAAGATACCATACGTGAAATATATGGGGCTGAAATATCTCAGGGTATGATTTCAAAGATAACAGACAAGATTCTTCCCGAGGTGAACGAGTGGCAGAATCGTCCACTTGACAGGATTTATCCCGTAGTTTTCTTTGACGGAATCGTATTTAATACCCGCAAGGATAACAAAATCATCAGTAAATGCGTGTACTCTGTGCTTGGAATAAACATGGATGGAATGAAGGAAATACTGGGCACTTGGATTTCTGAAAATGAGTCAGCAAGCTTCTATGCAAGCATATGCTCAGATCTGAAAAACCGCGGTGTTACGGACATTTTCATTGCTTGCCATGATAATCTTACAGGTCTGTGTACTGCGATAAATTCAATTTTCCCCAAGACTAAAAATCAGCTCTGTATTGTTCATCAAATTCGCAACAGCTGCAAGTTTGTGCCGTACAAGGACAGAAAAGCTGTATGTGCAGACCTTAAGAAAATCTATGGTGCAGTGAACATTGATGACGCTGAATATGCTAAAGAGGAATTTCGTGAAAAGTGGGATATGAAATATCCTAACATCTTAAAATCCTGGGATAAAAATTGGGCAGAATTAACCGTATTTTTTGAATATCCACAGGAGATTCGTAAAATAATATATACAACCAATGCTGTAGAAAGCTATCATAGAATGGTGAGGAAGTTTACTAAATCCAAAGCAATCTTTCCTACAGACGATTCAATCAGAAAGGTTATCTATATGAGCGTTTTTGAAATTGCAAAAAAGTGGACCATGCCTGTCAGGGACTGGGGACTTGCTTACGCTCAGATGGCAATTTATTTCGAAGATAGATTTGCAGCCTGACGGCTGACGAGGGCTCTGCCCTCGAACTCCCGAGGTTTATCCGCTTGGAGGATTCCGGTAAAGAAAAAGCAGCGAACTATGCCGCTGCTCTTACCGTATATTCTGCAGTCTGCGTTGGGTCGCTCCTCAGCGTTGCCCTATTTGACTGCTCTTTTAGTATTAGTTGAATTTTTGGCTGATAATCGCATTTACACAGTTTATTTTTCAGAACCTAACAAAATAGAAGCTCCAGACTGTGTGTGATCTGGAGCTTTTTGTTATTGTTCAGGAAATATTATAACTTACAGTATAACACCCCATTTTAAGGTTTCAATATTATATCTTTATCATGTACCATTTTTACAAGCTTATAAAACGTAGTCCTTTTCATCTTAAGTTCATTCATAGCCTGTACACCTGTTATCTTGCCATCTTTCCATAATGAATATATTTTATTCCAGTTTTCCGGATACTTTATCTTTGGTCTTCCTAACGCTTTACCTTTTCCTCTTGCTGCAGCAATGCCTTGTTTTTGTCTTTCCTTGATATTTTCTCTTTCCTTTTGGGCAGTATAACTTAATATCTGCAAAACAAGATCAATCATAAATTTCTTATCTAATGTATCCGCAGTCTGGCTTGTGTCAAGTAACGGCATGTCCAGAATTTTAATATCAGCTTTCAGAGTATTAGTAATAAGTGACCATTGTTCTTTTATTTCAGTGTAATTTCGCCCTAACCGGTCGAGTGATGTAACTATAAGCAGATCTCCTTCATGAAGCAACGGAGCTGTCTCTTCAGTTCCTACAAGTGTATTGTATCCTTTCCTTTTAAAATCTTTACCAGTAGCTTTATCTACAATTATGTATCTTTCTTCAGAAATATATTCTCTTAACAACATAAGCTGCCTGTCCAGGCTCTGATCAGTAGCACTTACCCGTGCATACCC
>CALMUA010000036.1 GCA_937872775.1 uncultured Ruminococcus sp. | reverse complement strand
ATGGATATGCAATGGTTACAGACGGATTTGAAGAGACAACTGTCTCGCCGCAAGTAACTGATCAGCCAACTACAAGCCTTTCACAGACCTATGGTGACGCAGATTACGTTCTTGAAATAGAGAAGACTATAAAAAATTATAATTCACTGAAAAAGGTATCAGAATACAAAAATGTGTATACAGGCGGAAATATAGAAGAAGGAAAAATAAAGCTTGAATACGAGGAATATAAAAATAACAGAGTAATAGAAGTGCCTATGAATATTCTTGTAAATTCAGGTATAACAGCAGGAATAATCAGTTTTAACTGTGCGCCAGAGCTCAAGTTCATTGGATGCCTTACAAATGAAGATGGTGCAGTTATTACTCTTGATACATCAATAAGCTGTGGAATAAATGCTCAGAAGATTCTTTTTAACAGTGATAAAGGCGATAAATGTGTAAAAACAGGAACATTAGCAACACTACTGTTCATATTACCTGAAGATGTAAAAATGGGTTATGAATATAGTGTAAACTTTGAGGAAAACGGTTTTGATTTTGTTGCAAATAAAAAAACTATACTTGGAATTGATGGATATGCAATGGTTACAGACGGATTTGAAGAGACAACTGTCTCGCCGCAAGTAACTGATCAGCCAACTACAAGCCTTTCACAGACCTATGGTGACGCAGATTACGTTCTTGAAATAGAGAAGACTATAAAAAATTATAATTCACTGAAAAAGGTATCAGAATACAAAAATGTGTATACAGGCGGAAATATAGAAGAAGGAAAAATAAAGCTTGAATACGAGGAATATAAAAATAACAGAGTAATAGAAGTGCCTATGAATATTCTTGTAAATTCAGGTATAACAGCAGGAATAATCAGTTTTAACTGTGCGCCAGAGCTCAAGTTCATTGGATGTATTACAAATGAAGATGGTGCAGTTATTACTCTTGATACATCAATAAGCTGCGGCATAAATGCCCAGAAGATTCTTTTCAACAGTGATAAAGGCGATAAATGTGTAAAAACAGGAACACTATCAACATTACTGTTCATATTACCTGAAGATGTAAAAATGGATTATGAATATAATGTAAACTTTGAGGAAAACGGTTTTGATTTTGTTGCAAATAAAAAAACCATACTTGGAATTGATGGATACGCAATGGTTACATTAGATAATAATGTGACTGATAAAACAGATGTGACAAAAAATGTGACTGGTACAGAATCGGATAATAATCAGACCAGTACATATAATGCTACAGACAAAACTGGAACAGAAGTAAATACAATTACGGACAAAACTGGAACAGAAGTAAATACAATTACGGACAAAACCGGAACAGAAGTAAATACAATTACTGACAAAACTGGAACAGAAGTAAATACAATTACGGACAAAACCGGAACGGAAGTAAATACAATTACTGACAAAACCGGAACGAAAGTAAATACCAGTACCGAAAAAACCGGAACAGAAGTAAATACAACTACAGACAAAACCGGAACGAAAGTAAATACCAGTACCGAAAAAACCGGAACAAAAGTGAATACAACTACTGAAAAAACCGGAACAAAGGTAAATACCAGTACCGAAAAAACTGGAACAAAAGTAAATACAACTACTGAAAAAATCGGAACAAAGGTAAATACCAGTACCGAAAAAACCGGAACAAAAGTAAATACCAGTACCGAAAAAACCGGAACAGAAGTAAATACAATTACAGACAAAACCGGAACAGAAGTAAATACAATTACAGACAAAACCGGAACAAAAGTAAATACCAGTACTGAAAAAACCGGAACAAAGGTAAATACCATCACCGAAAAAACCGGAACAAAGATAAATACCAATACAGAAAAAACCGGAACTGATTCAGGATCCGTTACCCAAGTTACAACTACACCAATAAATACTGATGTAACAACTGTACCTACAGATAGTACTATTCCTGTTAATACCACTAAATTAAACGAAAACAAAGAAAATACCGATAAACCGATTGATGGTAATGATCCACCTGTTATTATCAGATGCGATAATATTATAATAGTTCAGGGTACAAAAATTATTATAGTATCTGTAAAACTTCAGAACTTCAATATAAAATCATATTTTCAGGAAACTGTTATAGATTTTAGTTTTAATAATTATTTCAGCATATCAGATATTGAATTAAACTATCAAATAAAAACAGTAAGCACAAGATATGAGATAATCGGAAATCAAGTTCACCTTTATAATATAGACACAACAAGACTATCATCAGATGCTGAATTATTTAAGGTTGACATTGATACTCAGAATAATATACCTGTCGGAGAATATAATATGGACCTTAATGCTTCGGCAAAACGTGCAGTTGATTACATTAATGAAGACGGGGTAAAAAAAGAAGTATACAGTGAAATATCGTCAGTTAAAGGCGGAGAAAGTACTATACAGATAAAAGAAAAATCGTCATCAGTAAAAGAAATTGTTCCTGGAAGTGTTAAGATAACAAATCCATATAAGAAATTTTACTATTCACACTTAAATGATAAAATTGATATGTCGGGACTTAAGGTTACTGCAGATATTATTACAACATATGATAATGGTCAGCAGTCAACAGAATATGGTGTTGACATAACCAATAAGATTTCTATTTCTGATAAAGCAGTACCAAGTAAACTTTATAATGATAATGCATTCAGATATTCGATTGATTTAATTTATACAGATGCAGAAATAGCTCCTGTAGGTAAAAAAGTCGGATCATTTAATGTATTAATTGGTGAACTCGGTGATGTAACGCTTGATCATGAGGTAGATGTAGTAGATTCAACCATATTACTAAGAGAGGCTGCTAAAAGTATTGTTGGTATGTCAATGCTGGATACCGTTCTTAATGAATCAAAATCACAGTTAGAATATGGAGTATATGAATCTATGGGAGAAGAAAATATGATAGACTTCATGAAGTTCCTTGGAAATATTTATATTGATGGAGAAATGGATGTAGTAGATTCAACATTGATACTAAGATTTTCCGCATTATCAGCCGTAGCTGATGTTAAAGGCAAACCGCTGGATAGACTAAGTACGTGGGGAAAATTATTGTCAATTTAAAAGGAGATTTGTTTATATAAAAAACTGTATCCAAATTGAGTTTGGATACAGTTTTTTTAATGGTAAAATTTTGTGTTTGATTAAAATCATTAGCCTTTTCTGTTTCCCCATCCGCTTATGTTGCCACGCTGGAGAGCACCGAATATCTTATCGGAAAAACCTGAATCGGTGTGTTCCATTTCAATAATAAACTGTCTCATTTTTTCTCTGTTTGTGTGTCCGTCAACAGGGCACTTTGATTTTATTACAGGGAATCCATTTTTCCTGGCGGCTTTTGCAACCATATTTTCAGGTGCAAGGACAAGTGGTCTGATAACGGTTATATCTTTTCTGGATAAATATGATACAGGAGAAAAGCAGTCAATACGTCCTTCATTAAATAGATTCATAAAAAATGTTTCAACAACATCATCATGATTATGTCCGAGAGCAAGTTTGTTGCAGCCAAGTTCCTTTGCTGCGTCGTGAAGTGCACCACGTCTCATTCTTGCACACAGACTGCATGGATTCTGTTCATTACGTATATCAAAAACCACCTCGGCAATATGAGTAGTAATTATTTTGTAAGGAATGTCATGTTTTTCACATAAAAGTGATATTTCAGAGTAATCTGTCGGTTCACCGTTAAAATAAGGATCCATAGAAAGCGCATAAAGTTTATAGTCAATACCAATAAAACGTTGCAGAAGCTTTAGTCCTATGAGAAGTACAAGGCTGTCCTTGCCGCCCGATACACCTACAGCAATTGAGTCACCATCCGATATCATGTCATATTCCTGAATAGCACGTCGCAAATAACCAAGCATTTTTTGCATAAATAATCCTCCTGAAAATATTACCATAATTATAGTGTATAATCTATAATTTTTTGTATGTATCAATTAATTATATCGCAAATCTTATATAAATGCAATTTGTACTTGAAAAATTCTTAAAAAAATAATATACTATAATAATAGCCTTTGGTTATTATTAAAAAAATAAGAGCAATTGGAGGAAGATTTGCCATGAAAGATATTTTAGTAACAGGCGGTACAGGATTTATCGGGAGCCATACATGTGTTGAGCTTATAGAGGCAGGATACAGTATTATTGTTGTAGATAACCTCAGTAACTCCAAGGAAGAAAGTCTTAGCCGCATATATCAGATTACAGGTCAAAAAATAAAATTTTATAAAGCTGATATTCTTGATGAGGATGCTATCGACAAAATATTTGATGAAAATGATATTAACGCAGTTATACATTTTGCAGGACTCAAAGCAGTAGGAGAATCAGTAAGAAAACCGGTTGAATATTATCATAACAATATTACTGGAACGCTTAAGCTTATAGATGTTATGAGAAAACATTCCTGCAAGACTATTGTATTTTCATCATCAGCCACAGTATACGGTGTAGTCAACAAAGCACCATATACAGAAGAGATGGATACTTCAAAAGCAACAAATCCATACGGATATACAAAGGTTATGATTGAACAGATATTACATGATGTATATATATCTGACAATGAGTGGAGCGTAGTGCCTCTGAGATACTTTAATCCTATAGGAGCACATAAGAGCGGACTTATAGGCGAAGATCCTAACGGTATTCCTAATAATCTTGTCCCATATATCGCACAGGTAGCATCAGGCAAATTAGAAATGCTGAGCGTTTACGGAAATGACTATGATACTCCGGACGGTACAGGTGTCCGTGATTACATTCATGTAGTGGATCTGGCAAAAGGACATGTTAAGGCAGTAAAATATGCACTGGAGCATAAAGGCTTTGAACCTATAAACCTTGGAACCGGAAACGGCTCAAGTGTATTGGATGTCGTTTCAGCATATGAAGCCGCATGCGGAAAGCCGATAAATAAAAAGTTTGCACCAAGAAGAGATGGTGACATTGCGACATCATTTGCAGATGCGTCAAAGGCAAAAAGACTTCTTGACTGGGAAGCAAAAGCTGATATAAAGGAAATGTGTGCTGACAGCTGGAATTTCACATTAAAAAATCCTAACGGACTTTAATTCGGGTAAAGTATAATGATTTATACAGTTACAATAAATCCTTCAATTGACTATATAATGCATGTTGAGTCATTTCAGCCGGACCGTGTAAACCGTTCATCTGGTGAGAAAATGTATGTTGGTGGAAAAGGTATAAATGTTTCATATGTTTTAAATCAATTTGGAATCAAAAGTACTATTCTTGGGTTCTGCGCGGGTTTTACAGGAAAATATATAAAAGATGAACTTGCTGTACTCGGACTTAATGAAAAAATGATACAGCTTGAGAGCGGAATTTCAAGAATTAATGTCAAGCTTAAGGGATTTGATGAAACTGAGATCAATGGACAGGGACCGGAGATTTCAGAAGAAGACATGGCCGAATTTTATAAAAGTACAGACTTAATAGAAGACGGGGACGTTCTTGTTCTTGCAGGAAGTGCTTCACCATCTCTTAAAGCAGATATATACAAAAAAATTCTAGACAGGCTGAGCAGAAAAAAAATTATTTCAGTTGTTGATGCAACAGGTGAACTGCTTACAGATACACTGGAATGTCAACCGTTTCTTATTAAGCCTAATATTTATGAGCTTGAACAAATTGCAGGCGTAAAGATTATATCGCTTGATGATATTTCGTTACATGCATCAAAGCTTGTTGACAAGGGTGCTCATAATGTAATAGTGTCAATGGGACAAAAAGGTGCAATGCTTGTTAATGGCTCAGGCAGTATTTATTGTCCGGCACGTAAGGGCAATGTAATAAATTCTACGGGTGCAGGTGACTCCATGGTTGCAGGGTTTATATACAGATATCTTATACAAAAAGATATTGAAAAATCCTTCAGATTTGCAGTTGAAACAGGTACAATTGCTGCATTCAGCGAAGGATTACCCCAAAAAGAAGATTTGAAGAAAATAAGTATTTAGTTTACTTAAATATTAATTAAGATTCACAACCAGTTTACTAATTTTTATTGATATATAAACTTGGAATATGCTAAATTAAAATCAGTATTCTTAGATCCGACTAATAAACCTAAAATAATATTCCGCATATAAATGCCAAAATCCCTTATTTAAATATTCTTCAAAATATCCGGGTTAAACTACTACCAAAGAATATTTTTGACTGAATACACTGATGTTGTCAGTCAACAGAAAGAGGCATGAGTTTGAAAGAAAAAAAATTTATCAGCAGAGTAAAAGGATTATTTGATAGTGTATCGGTTGATGAAAAGATATCAGGAAAGATGGTAGCAATGCTTTCTGTTATGCTTATATCATCACTTATGATCGTTATATGTATAATAACATTAAGTCAGGAACTTATTGAAGATGACAACAGAACTGCAGAGGTAACAACAGCAGTTCCTGATACTTCAGTATCTGAGACATCACCGGCTGTCACTACTGAGGAAAAGGTGACGACAGTAAGTGAGTATGTTCTGAATACTCCACTAATAAATCAATTTGAATATCAGCAGCTTGTCGAGGCTGAAAATGCTGAAAAAACAGAAGCTCCTGTAGTTTCAACAGAACGTGCAGGATTTTCCGGTACCGGTTTTCTGAGAGGATTTGCAGCAAACGGTACAGATACTGTTAAGTTTACTTTTGAAATACCATCATCCCAGCATTATGATATTTCAATTTGTTTTGCGTCTGATGCTGTTGTAAAAAATGAAGTATATATGAATGACAGGCGTTTATTTGATTTTGCATGTACTCAGGAAACTGTAGGAAAGTTTGTTGTAAAGACATATTATGGCGTATACCTTGATGCAGGTCAGGTAATTATGTCAGTTCATGATGGAGAAGGCGGATTTGATCTTGACTATATGAAAATTCAGAATAACCAGTCAATATATGCTGCCGGTACAGATATAGTACCATCTCTTATAAATCCTGAGGCATCACCTGAAGCCAATGAGCTTATGAAATATTTTGCAGAAAATTTCGGCAAAAAGATTATTACAGGTCAGTATGTATCAGGTACTGACAATATTGAAATCAATAAAATATATGAGAACACATCCAATTATCCTGCAATACGTTTTAGTGATATTGGTATGTATTCAGAGAAAAATGCAGATTCAACTGTTGAAGATGAAATAGAAGCATCTTTAAAATGGACTAAGCAGGGCGGTATAGTAGGGTATGTATGGCATTGGAAAGCACCGATGAATACGCCTGATATTTATTCAAAAAATACTGAGTTTAATCTTGCAAATGCGATGACAGATAAGGATATTGCACTATTATCGCCTGAGGAACTTCAAAATCTTTGTAACAATGGTGAGATAACACCCGAATGCCTTGCAATTATAAAGGATATAGATGCAGTTTCAATTCAGCTAAAAAAATTATGTGACAAGGGTATACCTGTTTTATGGAGACCTCTGCATGAAGCCGGCGGAGACTGGTTCTGGTGGGGAAGTGCAGGTCCTGATGCATACAAATGGTTATGGGATCTTGTTTACAGAAGACAGGCTCAGTATCATAAGCTTAATAACCTTATATGGATCTGGAGTGCTCAGGGAACTCAGTACTTTGCAGGAAATTCAATGTTTGATATTGCAGCGGTCGATCTGTATGATGAAAATACGGACAACACAAGCTATTATAAACAATACCAGTGGATTTATTCACTTACGGGTGGACAAAAGCTTATTGCTTTAAGTGAATGCGGTATGCTTCCGGATATGGAGCTTACCTTCAGAGACAGAGCTGTATGGTCTTTCTTTGGGTTATGGTATGGTGATTATATTCTTGATAAAAACGGTGAACTTTCAGAAAAGTATAACAGCCGTGATTCACTTGTCAAAATGTATAATTCAGACAGAACTATAACACTTGAAAAATACAAAAACAGAAATATCTTAAAAGCAGCAGATACGACAAATGAGGCAGTAACTACTACTGTTGTAACAGAAGCTATGACAGAACCGGTAACACCGGTAACAGAAGTACCTGCTGCACAATAGGAAAAAGATGATTTTACATGAGCAAATCAAGCCTGGATTTAAATATGTCCCTCACCTTTGAGGTGAGGGACATATTTTCTGAGTTATAGATTTGTTCTGGATCGTACAAAAAAATAATATTTAATATTTTTGAAGGGCAGAAAGAACAATGAAATATCAGATTTTTGGAGAAAGAAATATTCCTTATCTTCCTTGGCAGGAAAGGCCATCAGACTGTACTGATGTTATCTGGCGTTATGACTTAAATCCTATAATAAAAAGAAATGCTATTCAAACATCAAATAGCATATTCAACAGTGCAGCTGTTCCTTTTGAGTCAGGATTTGCCGGAGTATTCCGTGTTGATGATAAAGCGAGAAATATGCAGCTGCATGCCGGTTTTTCAGATGATGGCATCACATGGAACATAGATTCACAACGAATTGATTTTAAGACGGATATAGGTGAAATGGAACAGTTCTGCTATGGATATGATCCGAGGGTAGTATTTATAGAAGACAGATATTATATTACATGGTGTAACGGATATCAGTATAAACCAACAATAGGAATTGCTTATACGTATGATTTCAGGACATTTTATCAGCTGGAAAATGCGTTTCTTCCTTTTAATAGAAACGGAGTTCTTTTTCCCAGAAAGATAAACGGAAATTTTGCCATGCTGTCACGTCCGTCAGATAACGGTCATACACCATTTGGTGATATTTATTACAGTCAGAGTCCTGATATGATATTCTGGGGAAAACACAGGCATGTAATGGGACCGTCAAACAGCTGGGAAAGCACAAAAGTTGGTGCAGGTCCTGTTCCTATAGAAACGTCAGAAGGCTGGCTTGTATTTTATCATGGTGTTCTGACATCGTGCAACGGATTTGTTTATAGCTTTTCGGCGGCACTTCTTGATAAGGAGGAACCATGGAAACCTATAAAAAGAGGCAAAGAATATCTTATCAGTCCACAGAAGATTTACGAATGTGTAGGGGATGTTCCCAACGTAACATTTCCGTGTGCAAATATTGTAGATGCACAAACAGGAAGAATTGCGATATATTACGGATGCGCTGATACATGTACAAGTCTTTGCTTTACTACAGTTGATAATGTAATAGACTATCTTATGAATAATTCTCAGATATAACTCAGTCAATATAAACCCACTTCTAAGGAGGCGGGTTCCATATCCGCATAACTAGAAGTAATTTCTTCTGATTTAATGCAAATATGGATCCGCACTGCATATTTTTACCTTAAAAACGAGTAATTACTTATTTGAAAAAAATAATGCTGTCGGTCTGTAAGCCGGCAGCATTATATTTTACTATATGCTTTAAAAAATGATTTACATATTGTCAAAGTTATAATCTGTATCCTTTTTCACGTAATCCGTCTATAAGATCTCCGAGAACCATGCTGTTTGTGGCTGAAACTGAATGAAGAAGATAAATTGCTCCTCCGTGTGAGGATGAGAGCATCTTATTAAGTGCCTGTGTTGGTTCAGGCTGGCTGTCAGTTATCCAGTCAACGTAGGCAAAGCTCCACATAATTGTTTTGTAGTTAAGATCTTTTGTAGTCTGAAGTGATTTTTCTGAAAATTCTCCGCATGGCGGACGAAGATACTGCATATCATAATTATAGTTTTTAAGAACATAGTCATGAAGAGATGATATTTCCTTTTTCAGTTCATCCTCTGAAAGTTCCGGGAAACGTGCATGTGTCATTCCATGATTACCTAGAGTGTGTCCTTCATTTATCATACGCTTTACAAGTGCAGTTTCCTTGACAGCATAGTCACCTGTAAGGAAAAATACTGCTTTTACATTTTTTTCTTTGAGTGTATCAAGGATTTTTTCTGTATATCCATTTTCATACCCTTGATCAAATGTCAGTATAATGGAATTATTGTCTCCAGAAAGAGCGTATGAATCATATTTGCCGTAAAGTCTGTTGAAATCGGAAGCACATATCGGACAATTATTGCTGTCTGTCTGGACTCCCTGTCCATATCCCTTTGAGGTGCTGCTCAGAGCATTTAAAGTTACTGATGGATTCATGATAAAAAGTGCAGCAATTGCTGCTGCAATACAGGAGCATATTTTCATAAATATTATTCCTCCATAATATCAGCGGTAAAACCGCTGATATTATTATCTGCAGATCAGATAGAAAAATACATCATCCGTATTTTAACAAAAACAAAAAAGCACACAGCAAAGCAGAGGATTCAGTTTCCCCTTTTATGATGTGTACTCATATAGTTATTGTTTGTTTAATATTTTTATCTGTTCACTTTTCAATATAGGACTTAACAAGTATCTGAAGTAATTCATCCCTGTCAATATGCCTTATAATGCTTCGGGCATTGTGGTGTGTTGTTATGTATGTCGGATCCTCAGATAAAATGTACCCTACAATTTGATTAATAGGATTATATCCTTTTTCAACCAGAGCGTCATATATGATAGTGAGGTTTTCTTTGAGAATATCTTTTTTATCCTCATTTACGCTGAAAGTCATGGTTTTATCAATCATTTTAATCATCTCCTTATTCATATTATACCCTATTCACGCCATATTAACAAGTGTAATTCTTGAAATTTTACGTTTTGACATTTTGCAGTGAAAAACTTTGTACAATATGTGTAAGAACAAATAAAGATTTATTATAAACTATGTACAGTACATTCAGAAATACATAATATATTTTTGAATGTACTGTAAAAATCAAAAGAAATACTAGCTTCTCTTTACAAATGAATTACAGTCAGTGCATTCAGGAACGGTTGGATTAGATTCATGTGTGCCGACATCAATTGTATTTAAAGAGCAGTAATTTTCATCCTGCATATTGTGCTGACACTGTTTAACAGTGCATCTGATACTTGAGTTTTTACCTTTACAGTCCATGATTTGTACCTCTTTTGTTAAAAATTATTCTCCTATTGAGAACAAGATTATTATATACGAATAAATGTAATAAATTCATTGTTAATATCAGAAAAAATAATACACATTTTTTGGATAAATCGCACAAAACTATTACGACTGATTGACAATTTTCAAAATCACTGCTATTATATATAATATGTAGATATTTTCTGCAATAAAATAATAATAATTTTTATGTGTGAAAGGGAAGAACGATAATGGATGACAATATGCAAAATTATCAGTCAGAGGTAACAGGCGTAGTTAAAAAGAGTAAAAAACCTGTAGCTATCATAGCAGCCGTAACAGCTGTTGTATTGATAGGAGGATGCGGAGTTGCATATGCAGCTGTTCCTGCAGTACAGAACACAGTAAAAATGGCAATAATGAGTCCTGAAAAATATTGTGCAGATGTATATGATAACTTCATAGATGAATTCAAAAAGGATACTGATGAAAAGTACAAGAGCATTTCTGGCGGTAATGACAACATTGAAAATATCAGTGTATCAACAACAGTAAATGCTGAGCTTAGCGGTACGGTTATGTCACTTGTAGAAGATCAGCTGGGATATGAGATTTTTAATAAGATTTCTCTGTCAGCTGATATATATTCAGATATGGCAGATTCAACAGGGAAAATAAAATTAAATATTAAGGCAGACGATAATTCTGTAATAACCGCAAATGCGATTACTGATCTGAAAGAAGAAATGATATATTATCAGATTCCTGAGATGAGTGACAAATACATAAGTACAGATTTAAGTGGTTCAATTGGTGACATGGATATAAGTGAAGAAGGATTAAGATTAACAACAGATCTTTCTATTGATGATTTTGACGATGTACTGCCAAGATATGCAGAGATACTCACAGATGTTATAAAGAACAGCGAATCAGAACTAGAAAAGGGATGTGAAGGAACGGTCCGTGGAGTTGATTATAAATATAACAAAATAATAACAACACTTGACCAGAATGATTATGAGGATCTCCTTAATAACATTGCTGACGAATGGGAAGATGACGATGTTCTCAAAAAGTATTATACAGAAACATTAAAAATGTCAGAAGAAGATTACGATGCTGTCAGTGATGAAATCAGGGATGCTGCAGATAATATAAAGGAAGATGACGTAGATAATACAGTTGAGACACTGGTTGACTCAGAGGGAACTATAAGAGGCATTATAATATCCGAGGAAGAAACAGAGGATGAGCTCTCATTTATTATGGCCAAGGATGGAAATGATGTTGCAATTGAAATCAATTGTGCTGATGAATTTATTGTTGGAATAGATGCTGAAGAAGACAATGATGAATATACAGGCAAACTTGAGGTAACAGCAGATACAGATTCTTTAAGCCTGACATTTGAAGACTTTAAGGTAATTGATGATAAATTTATAAGCGGAAGTATTGGTTGTGATTTATCTGAAGTGACTGATTCAAATCTGGGAAAAATCAATCTTGACTTTGAAAAGGTTGATGATACACAGAGGATTTCAACTGAGATCAATGGAATAGGAAAATTCAGTATTGATATTAAACAGGAATATAATAAAGACAAAGAAGAAATAAAGACTCCTGAAAATGCAATAAGCTCAGATGATATGGATCAGTATCTTGAAGACGCTGACACAGAAAAGGCTCTTTCAGATATATGTGATGCTCTTAAGATCAAAAAGGAAGACGCTGAAACAATTGTTCAAGGTATTATGGGCAACTTTAATAACGGAATAGGCGGTATATCAGATTCCGAATATTCAGATGATATCGTATATTCAGATGATTTTGATGATTCTGATACTTATGTTTATGATAATAACGATATGACAGTTGAATATTCATTTAATGCGCTTGATATAAACCTTAACAATGAAAAAGTAGTATTCCCTGTTATAAATCCTTCGCTTGTACCAGAAAAATCAAAAGCTACTATGGTTGAACCAGGTGAATATACAAACATTTATGAGGATGACCAATCAGTTTCACTTAGTTTGATGAATAATACAGAAAACCAACTTGCTGTGCCTGAATGTTCACTTGTAGGCATTGATATTTATGGTGATAATATGAATGCATCTGTTAATGGAATCAAAATAGGCTCATCAATTGAAGATGTTAAGAAGGCGTTCGGAATTACAGATGATATAGCCTCAGATATATCCTCCATCTATGTTGATGATTCTGACGGAACATTTTCTTCAGTTAGTATAGGTTTTGAGGACGGTATAGTAACAAATATAAGTTTATATTGCTTTGATGATTAATGATTAAATGCATCCCGGATGATCCTGTTGTGGACTGCATTTTAAAATGAAAAAAGGTTCAGAATAATGACTGCATGAAACTGTCATATTTCTGAACCTTTATTTTATTCTATAATAATATAGTTATCAGAAGCATTTTCTTTTGTAACATGCTCTGAAATGGCCGTTACCTTTGCTTTTAGCGGCTTTTGTCCCATGCATATAGTAATTATATCATTTACCTTTACGTCGTATGACGCGCGTGCAGGCTTGTCATTTACAAGGACCTTTCCAGCGTCACAGGCTTCATTGGCAATTGTACGGCGCTTTATAAGACGTGTTGTTTTAAGGTATTTATCAAGTCTCATTTTCTGAGTATCCTTTCTTATCTAAATAAGCAAAAAGCACATGTATCAACTTTGTGATTCATGTGCTTTTTTACTGCATAAAATCTGTAAAAATTAAATGTTTACAGCGTCCTTAAGTGCTTTACCTGCTTTGAATGCAGGAGCTTTTTTTGCAGGACACATAATTGTTTCACCTGTTCTTGGGTTCTTTGATTCTTTAGCAGCTCTTTCACGAACTTCAAAAGTACCAAATCCTATTAACTGAATCTTTTCTCCTTTTGAGAGGGAATCTGTAATTGCTGATAAAACAGCTGAGAGAGCCTTGTCAGCATCTTTCTTTGTACATTCACCTTTTTCAGCGATAACGTTAATTAAATCTGATTTTGTCATGTTTATTTACCTCCGTGTTTTTCTTTTTTGTAATTAAATTTGAGCCTTAGCTTGCTTCCAGAAACTATCCAGCTCATCTATGCTAAGAGATGTCATTTCAATCTCTTTAAGCCTTATAAGGTCTTCGGTTTTTGCAAAACGCTTAATGAATTTTTCTGTTGCGTTTGTAAGAAGAAGCTCTGCATCAGCATCAGCTTTTCTTGCAACATTAGTGCATGAGAAAAGGACATCTCCGAGTTCTTCTTCAATTTGTGCCTTACTGTTGTTTGCTATAGCAGTCTCAAGTTCATTTATTTCAGATTTAAGACATGCTAATGCGTCCTTTATATCTTTAAAATCCATACCTGATTTTGCTGCACGCTTTCCGACCTTCTGAGCTTTCATAAGAGCCGGCAGTGTTTTAGGAACACTTTGAAGTGTTTCTGTATAGGTAGTCTGTCCTTTGGTATGCTGCTTTATCTGTTCCCAGTTTGTCAGTACCTCATCACAACTGCTAACAGTCACGCTTCCGAATACATGAGGATGGCGTATAATAAGCTTTTTGCATATTTCGTCACAGACATTTTCAAAGTCAAATCCGGTTACTTCTGTTTCCATCTGACAGTGAAACACAATCTGAAGCAGGACATCACCAAGTTCTTCCCGAAGAAGAGCAGTATTTTTAAGGTCAATGGCTTCGATTACCTCATAAACTTCTTCAATAAATGAAGACTTTATGGATTCATGAGTCTGAACCTTATCCCATGGACAGCCGTCCTCACTTCTGAGAATTCCGACTATCGTGACAAGATCATCAATTGTATAGTTGTTTTTAAAACTAAACATAATTACCTCTGAAAATATATTCTTAGAATTTAGCCTTTAATTATAGTACCTCAAATGTCAACAAATTGCAAGCTTTTTTGTTATTTTTGTTGTAAGTATAAAATATTTTATTATACATATTAAAATAATAGTAAATAAAAGCAATTATAAACGACTACATATAAAATCATGCGTACTTTATAATAATAATAGTAAATAAAAGCAATTATAAACGACTACATATAAAATCATGCGTGCTTTATAATACAAATATGACATTTTGCAGACTTATGACTATCTTGCATCAACAAAGCCAACTTTTCTGTAAACTTTATTTAAAGTCTTACGTGTTATTTTTATTGCTTCTTCAGCGCCCTTTGTATAACATTCCTTAAGATATGCTTTATCAGATATGAGCTTCTGATATTCGGTACGTACAGGTTCAAGATGATCAGCAACTGCTTCACCTACTGCAATTTTAAAATCTCCGTATCCCTTGTTACTGAAATCAGATACAATATCATCAATACTTTTTTCGGTTACAGTTGAATAAATTGTAAGGAGATTGTTTATACCGTCTTTTCCTTCTCTGTAGCATATTTCAGATTCACTGTCTGTTACTGCACGCTTGAACTTTCGTATTATTGTATCCTTATCATCAAGGATAAGCACGCAGGCATTAGGGTTTTCATCTGATTTTGACATTTTTTTAGTTGGCTCCTGAAGAGACATGACTTTTGCTCCCATTTTAGGGATAAATGGTTCAGGAAGTGTGAAGAAGTCTCCGTATTTTTGGTTGAAACGGCCTGCAACATTTCTTGCAAGCTCAAGGTGCTGTTTCTGATCTGCTCCTATAGGAACAAGGTCGGCATTATATGCAAGAATATCAGCAGCCATAAGAACAGGGTATGTGAACAGACCTGCATTTATATCATCAGCATGCTTTGCACTTTTGTCTTTGAACTGAGTCATACGTGATAATTCACCGAATTGTGTTGAGCATGAAAGAACCCAACTTAATTCTGCGTGATTAGGATTATGACTCTGAATAAATGCTGTTGATCTTGAAGGATCTATTCCACATGCAAGTATAAGTGCATATGCCTCAAGTGTGTGCTGGCGCAGCTTTACCGGATCCTGACGGACGGTAATTGCATGCATATCCACTATAGAATAAATACAGCTATATTCATCCTGAAGTGGTCCCCAGTTTCTGATAGCACCTATATAATTGCCAAGTGTAAATGTGCCTGTAGGTTGTATACCACTGAATATAGTTTTCTTTTGACTAGTTTCTGACATTATATTAGGGATCCTTTCGGTTGAGTTGTAAATTATTTTGCCTGTTTTTTCTGCTGATCTTTTGTCTGGGCATCTCTTATCTCATTCATCACCTTCTGATAGAGGTGGAGAAGGAATATTTTCATTTTATCGCCTTCCTGTCCTACTGTCATAGGGTCAATTACTGTTTTGTATACACCTTTTCTTGTCATAAGATGTACAAAGTGAGAAGATGAGTTTAAAGGAAGATCGAATACTGAGGTCCTCTGGCATACAGGCAATGCCTGACCTGCACTTGCAATAAGTGTACGTGCAGCTTGTACAAGGGTCGGATGATTTACCGAAAGATTTGTTATAGTTGCTCCGTTGTTAAAATAAATATTTGCAGTGCCGTTAGGAAGACATACAAGAGTACCAAGAAGATTAGGACCCATCGGCATGTCTATTACGGTACAGTACACCTGCTGATCACTTGTAAGCTTTACGCCTATAGCTGCCGGCGGCATTCTCAGTGCTTTAATTCTTGTTATAAGATATGGTTCGCATACATCGTAACGTTCAAATGGTCTTTTTACGCTCATAGCCATAATATTTTTCTCCGTTCTCCGTCTTAAAATTATAATTTGTCTCCGACGGTAAAGACTATAGTTTATAGTTCTTTTGTCATTTTTCCGAGTATTTCACAGCCTCTGACTATCTGATTGTCAGAAGGAGTTGAGAAATTCAGACGGAATGAATTTGTTTTATCATTTTCAGAAATCATAAATGCAGTTCCCGGAACTACAGCTACCATATACTGTTCAACAGCTTTTTTACAGAATGCCATCATATCTGCACTTTCAGGAAGTGTGGCCCATATAAACAGTCCGCCTTCAGGTTCTGTGACAGTGACATTTTCCGAAAAGCTGGCCTTGATGCCAGATTGCATAAGTTCGTATTTTGATCTGTATATTTTTCTGAGTTTTGCAAAATGTTCATTCATGTCTGCGGTAGCCATAAATCTTTCACATATATTCTGTGCCCAGATATTTGTATGCACATCTGCTACCTGCTTGCATACAACTATTTTCTGTATAATTTCAGCCGGTGCACTTACATATCCAACACGCAGTCCCGGAGCAAGTATTTTTGAAAATGATCCGCTGTATATTACACGCCCTTCTGTATCAAGAGTTTTGATGGAAGGAACATTTTCACCCTTAAAGCGTAAATCCCCGTATGGGTTATCTTCAAGAATTATGACATCATATTTTTTTGCAAGCTCGTATACAGCTTTACGTTTCTCAAATGACATCGTATTTCCTGTAGGATTCTGAAAGTTAGGAATCAGGTAAATAAGCTTTGTTTTAGGATTCTGCTTAAGTGCCTCTTCAAGCTTTTCAATATTTATACCGTCATTTTCGAGTTCAACTCCGACAATATTGACATTGTAGGATTTGAATGAATTAAGTGAACCTATAAAGCTCGGAGCTTCGCAGATAAGAGTGTCACCATCACTGCAGAGAACCTTGCATGCAAGTTCATTTGCCTGCTGTGCACCTGATGTAATAATAAGATCATCAAAATCACTGTTAAAGCAACCCTGTGCTGCCATTCTTTTTTTCAGCAGATCACGCAAAGGAGTGTATCCTTCTGTAATACTGTACTGCAGTGCTGAAATAGGGTCATTAGTAAGAAGTTCAGATGATATTTTGTTTATTGTTTCCACTGGAAAGGCTTCGGCAGCCGGATTACCTGCTGCAAAAGGAATCACGTTAGGATTTGAAGTGTGCTTCAGAATTTCACGTATAGCAGATGGCTTTAATAATGAAACTCTGTCCGAATAATTATAATTCATAACCAGACCTCGCTTGTTGTTTAGATTTTAAATAACTGGAAAAAGTTATCAAAAATTTGACTAGTTTACGTCCTGTAAACCGCATTATTTCATTATTATAGCACATAATCTATAAAACATCAATACAAATTTTATTGATTCCATTAGAATGTATTGCGTTATAGTTGAATATAATGCATAAAAGCGTATAAATAATGGCAGCTTATTATGAAAGGATATTATAAACATGAAAAGACAAGACTTTTTACATTGTTCTGCCATTCTGATAATATCTGCAGTTCTTTCCAAAATTATAGGAGCAATGTTTAAAATACCGCTGACAAATCTTATCGGTGGTATAGGAATGGGGTATTTCAGCGGTGCCTATGGACTTTTTCTCCCTATATATGCAGTCTTTGTTACAGGACTATCTGCGGCATCTGCAAAGCTTACTGCTGAAACGTCAATAATATACGGAACAAAAGGGGTAAAGGCGGTAAAGAAATACTCACTTCTTAGTTTTGCAGCAATAGGACTTGTAGGTTCCGCTGTTATTGTAGTCTTTGCAAAACCATTTGCAGAACATGTAATTGAGAATAATGATGTTTACATATCGCTTATTATTATTTCTCCTTCAGTTTTTTTTAGCTGTATTACTGCTGCATACAGGGGATGCTGCGAAGGACGGAAAAATATGTATCCTACAGCATTTTCACAGCTTACGGAGGGCGTAATCAAGCTTGTAAGCGGACTTGTAATGTGCAGCTATGTTCTTAACAATGAGGAATATTTCGCCAACCTGCTGCGAGGATACTGTACTGACAGATACGCACTTGCAGCAGCTGGTGCGGTTGCCGGAGTAACGCTTTCATCATTTGCTGGCATGCTCTACATGATAATAAGTGACATTTTCTCAAAGCCACAGCCGGAGGAAGGCGGATATCTGGATAAGCTGGACAATGGAAAAGAGAAAAAATTCATAAAATCACTTATTAAAATTGTAATACCTATATCAATAAGTGCCCTGATTACAAATTTAACGTCACTTGTAGATCTGGCAACAATAATAAGATATATAAATGAATCAGTAAGTGAAAATACAGAATATTTTGTTTCAAAATACAGTTTTATTAATGAAATAGGTACTGAAAATTTCTCTGCATTTGTGTATGGTTCTTTTAACGGTCTTGCTGTTACTGTGTTTAATCTTGTTCCGTCAGTGACAAATATGTTCGGAAAGAGCATACTGCCTGCAGTTACTGATTCATGGACCAAAAAGGATTACGTGTCTCTTACAGAAAATGCTGAGTCAGTACTCAGGATTACATCACTTGTTTCTGTTCCGGCGGGACTTGGAATATGTGTGCTGGCAAAGGAGATACTTGCATTTTTGTTTCCTTCATCAGTAAATGAAGTGGCGCTTGCATATGGCAGTCTGGCGTTTTTAGGGCCTGCCGTTATTGTTCTTTCACTTTCATTTCCTGTGTTCAGTATGCTTCAGGCAGTAGGACGTGAGGATCTTCCGGCAAAAATAATGATTGTCGGAGTAATAGTAAAGATTGCAGGTAATATAATACTTGTAAGAATACCGTGGCTTAACTCGTCGGGAGCGGCATTGTCAACAGGGCTGTGCTACACTGTAATACTTGTTATTTCACTCTGGAGCTTTATAAAATATACAGCAATAAAGATAAGTATTAAAAAAATATTTATAAAGCCTCTTTATTCCGGTGTTTTATGCATGGTGGCAGCTCTCCTTTGCAGGAATATTACATATAATCTGTTAAGCAGCAATATAGTATTGTTTTTGTCTGTTTTATCAGGTGCTGTAGTATATTTTATAGCAGTATGGCTTATGGGAGAAATAGACTGGATATGCAAAAAACACTCCTGATTCTGAAAATATCAGAATATTCAGGAATGTCATATAGTGAGTGTGTGAAATTTTAATAATAATTTAAATATGGATAGTCAGTTAAAACAACCAGGATATCCACATTCAATAATCAGACATTGAATCTGAAAAGAACGATATCTCCGTCGTTCATTACATAATCTTTTCCTTCGAGTCTTACAAGTCCTTTTTCCTTTGCTGCAGCCATAGTACCGCATGCTACCAGATCATCAAATGATATTACTTCGGCACGTATAAAGCCTTTTTCAAAGTCGGTGTGTATCTTTCCCGCTGCCTGAGGAGCTTTTGTTCCCTTTGTAATAGTCCATGCACGAACCTCCGGCTGACCAGCTGTAAGGTATGATATAAGTCCGAGAAGTGAATAGCCGGCTTTTATAATTCGGTTAAGCCCGGATACCTTAAGGCCAAGCTCTCCTAAGAACATGGCTTTGTCTTCGTCACTCATGTCCGAAATTTCAGCTTCGATCTGAGCACAGATAGGGAATATTGCAGCACATTCTTCTTCTGCAATATTACATACTGTCTTATATTTTTCATTTGTTTCAATATTGTTGATAAAGTCATCTTCACAGAGATTTGCAGCATATATAACAGGTTTTGCAGACAGAAGAGGGGTTGTTTTAAGCATTTCTTTCTCGTCATCATTCATAGGATATGAACGGGCAGATTTTCCGTTTTCAAGGTGTTCCTTGAGTGCTGAGAAAAAATCAATCTCAAGCTGATATTTCTTATCGCCTTTTATCATTTTTTTTGCACGGTCAAGTCGTCTTTCAACCATTTCGATATCTGAAAATATAAGTTCAAGATTAATAGTTTCGATATCACGTGCAGGATTTACTTCGCCGTCTACATGAATAATATCCATGCTTTCAAAACATCTTACAACATGAACTATTGCATCTACTTCACGTATATCCGCAAGGAACTTGTTGCCGAGACCTTCACCCTTTGAAGCACCTTTTACAAGTCCTGCAATATCAACAAATTCAAGAGTAGCAGGTGTAAATTTCACAGGGTTGTACATTTTTGCAAGTACGTCAAGTCTTTCATCCGGAACGGATACTATACCGACATTTTTATCAATAGTGCAGAACGGATAGTTTGCCGATTCTGCGCCTGCATTTGTAAGAGCATTGAACAATGTGCTTTTCCCTACATTAGGAAGTCCTACCATACCTAATTTCATATTTTTAAGTCCTTTCAGTTAATTGTTTTGCCCGTAATTAATTTTTCGGACACTATTGTATATAATGATAGCATAAATTAAAATGAATGACAAGTGCAAAAAAAAAATTATGCAATACCATTGACAAAAAAAGCTATCAATGATAAAATAAAAGTAGTATATTCGGGGAAGACACCCATAATAAAAAACGTATGAATGTCAAAAAAATATATATAAAGGTTGCAAGGGGGAAGATACCCATGGAAAAAAACATTACTGTAACAGATAAGACAGGTAAAAGACTTGGGCTTACGTATTTAAAGAGAGCAAAAGGTTTAGTAAAAAACGGAAGAGCAGAGTTTGTAAGTGAAAATGAGATAATAATCTCAGATAAATCACAACTTATTTCTCTGACGGAAAGTAATTTTACGGAGGATAATAAAATGAGTGAATATGATAAAAAAGTTAATACTTCTGAAGAACCAGAAGAAAATAATAAAATATATTTTAATGCAAGAGAATGGACATTATGCGGAGAAAATTCATCTTCAAAGGGCGAGAGAGCTTTTGTAACAGATTTTGAAGGAAATTTGTCTGAAGCATACTGTATCGGTGACAAGACACAGAATGTAACCGAAATAGGTACAAAACAGCTTGTATTAAAGAAGAATACGAAATATACATTATATTTCTGGATAAAGATTGACAAAGCATTAAAGTTTGACGCATTATGTCAGCTGCAGATTATTTACAACAATGATTTTGACAACAAGCGAATGTATGTACTGAGCAACAACAATATAAGACCATCAAAGGCAAAGGATGGGTGGAAATTGTATGAAATTCCGTTTATAACAGAGGATAACGAATATACACAGCTGAGATTTTCAGTTAAATCAGCTTCATTTACAGTTATCCCGGGAAAAGAAGCAAAGTATTATCCATCAATTTCAGATGAGGAATACGACTCATATGATTATGATGATACTACAGAGCAGAATAAAACGTTTAAAAACATTCCTAACCCATTCAAGGATTTCTTCAGTCAGTTTGATAGTTCTAAATCAGCCAACGGGAATACTGGTGATAATACTTCAAAAAATACCACATCTACTCTTAAAGACCCGTTTACAGCTTTTAACGATTTTACAAAGCAGCTAAAAAAAGATATACAGCGTGAAGTAAACAAAAGTGTGAGAAATGATATTTATTCTGATATCAAGTCAATGAAGGACGACATTGTAAACGAGATAAAAAGTACATTCAGCAGCAATAAAGATAAAGATAACAAATAATAAAAAAAGTTTAATTAACTGATAAATCCCCATAGAGCAGATGCCTGAAAAAATCAGGAATGCACTATGGGGATTTATTTTATGAAATAATGACAAACATGGTAGTAATACTTTAAAATAAATATTTTTAAGAAGAAGGCGGAACCTGCGGGGTATCAATGATAATTTTATCAGGGGCTATTACTGAATAAAACAGATTTGCAGCATCTGTATATCGTCCGGCAAGAGAAGGAGAATTAAGCGTTACAGCAATAAATCTTTGATTATTATTTGTTGCAGTAGCTACCATACAGTATCCTGCTTCATCGGTAAATCCTGTTTTAAATCCTGTTGCAAATGGCAGGAAATATTGATTGTCATTGACCACAAGACAATTTCCGTTGCTCCAGTAAAAGGCCTGCCCGCTTACTATTGTAGTTTTTCTGTAAGGGACAGCTGCAATTTGTGCAAGTACAGGAAAATCATCTGTGTGCAGTGCTATGCGGAGCATATCTTCAGCTGTTGTATAGTGGAATGTATTATGATATCCATCCGGATCACAGAAATTTGTGTTTTTAGTTCCGGATTTTTCAGCCTCCTCATTCATCAGGCTACAAAAAAATTCAACAGCCTGAGTATCATTAAGATCTGCATTTCCGGATACATGACGAGCCACATTTACAGCAATTGTGTAGGCAGCGTCATTTCCTGATGGCAGGAGAAGTGCATATAGCAGATCTTCAAGTGTTATTACATTTCCCTGACAGAGATCAGCAACACTTGAATCTGGCTGAAGAAGAGAAAGTTCAGTACCAACTGTAAACTGAGTTTCAAGAGGTATATATTTTACAGCTATATATGCAGTCATTATCTTGGTTATACTTGCAGGAAAGCATATTTTGTCGGAATTTTTGCTGAATAATACAGTGTCTGTGTCAACGTTATAAAGTAAAGCAGCATCAGATTTTAAATTTTCAGGTTTTAATACGGAGTTATTATCACGTTTGAATTTCAGTAACGGCGTTTCTTCTACCGTATACAAAATATTATTGTTTTCAGGGTATACTTTATTGCTAACGGATACCGGAATATCGTTTTTCTGATTTTGCCTTGATTTTAATACAAAAGGAACAAAGCACAGACCAAATATAATAAGAAATACAAGCATAAATATTTTATCAGTACGGTTCTCTGTAAGATAACTTTTCCTTTTTATTGATTTTAAAGTTCTGTTCAAACTTAATACCACCTTTTATTAATAAAAAAATGCATTTGCATTCAGAAAAACATAAAAAATAACTACAAAAATAGTCGGAACAGAGTGCAGAAGAATAGGAAGTGTTCTCTGCTTCTGAGCTTTGTTCATATATGGGAGAGGTTCCTTGAGTAAAAGATAAACAGCAAAAAGTCCACCTGCCATAAATGTTATTGCAGACCACATTCTTATTATCATCGGGTCAGAAGCGTAAAACAGGTCACCGTAGGCATAGATTATAACATTACAGAGATTTATGGTAATATTAATAATAACAGAAGTAAATACTGTATTGTACTTTATTGACATTTTGCATAGCATTACTGACATAAGAAAGCAAGGAATAAAAGTAATGATCTGACCCGATGAAAGGGCACACAACAGGGAAGAAATTATTATACCGAATTTCTGACTTACTCTTGACATGTTTTTAAGTACTATTCCACGAAAAATAATTCCGTTTGCAACAGGAACGACAAAACATGATGAAATTATAATAAGTAAAATCTGAGGAATATTGTTTGTGAAATTCATCTGGGTAATAGCAATAGAAGGAAAAAATTCCTCACAGACGATGATAATCAGATTGTATATTGAGGAGATGAATATTCCGGTCATAAAAAACGAAATGATTTCAGATGTTCTGGCTTTGTGATTGTTCTGAAAGAGTGATGAGAGTGTAAGATTTGAACATTTGCATCCCATTCTGAATATAAGTGATGTTGTAATTACTGTACTTAAAATTTTAAATCCATATATTACTGAAGTGTTTGAAATCAGGGAGTGGTAGGACTGTCTCTGAGAAATTTCTGAAGATGATAAGTACATAAGTACGATATTAAATACAAAAAACAGAATAAATTCGAGCATAAGCTTAGTAAGAAGAAATGTTCCTGCCGTATTATAAAAATGCTTTATTTTTAATGCTTCATATTTTGAAGGATTAATAGAGCTTGCCTGAGTTCTGAAAAAAAATGTAGGAACTACTAATGAATAATCTTCGTTGAAGGAAGTTACTTCAGCACAGTTACAGAAGGGGTTGTGTTCGGATGGCATATCAGCAGAATCCGAAAGAATATCAGATGAATTTTCATCAATTAACATTAATAACCTCCAGAGAAATATATTTTAAACATTTTTAATTATAACTTAAAATTTATATATAGTCAATATGCTATTGATGAGCCATAGTGGTAGTGTTAAGGAATGCGTAAGTTTTTTGCAGGGCTTTCCGATTGCCCTGCACCTTCGGACATATAGTCAATAAGGTTTTGCTGTAAAAAATTCGCTCACAAAGGGACAGTGTTAAGGAAAGCGTAAGTTTTTTGCATAAATTTCCGATAAATTTGAAAATTTGTATATTCAGCTTTATGTGTATTTTTAAAATCAGATTGAAATTTATAGACACATGTATATTTTTATGATATAATAAAAACAACATCAGTAAAAAAGACAACTTTGAAAAAGCTATCTTTGCAGAAAGGAAAAAGAATATGCTTTATGAAAAGTCATGTGGAGCAGTAGTATACAGAAAATCACATGGAAACATTGAGATATTGCTTATAAAGCATGTAAACAGTGGGCATTGGTCATTTCCTAAGGGGCACGTGGAAAAATTTGAAACAGAGGAACAGACCGCACTCAGAGAAATAAAAGAGGAAACGGGAATAGACGTGATAATTGATACATCTTTCAGGGAAATTGTTTCGTATACACCAAAAAAGGATATAAAAAAGGATGTAATCTATTTTATCGGAAAGGCGACAAGCTTTGACTATGTTCCACAGCAGGGTGAAATATCTGAAATTCGATGGGTTGATATAGGATATGCATCAACAATACTTACTTATGAAAATGATAAAATGATTGTTGGGAAAGCACGGAATATTATCAAAAACAGAATTTGATAATACGTACAACAATCATAACTATATTTTGTATGTGAGTTTGCTTTGTGACCTAAATATGTAATAAATATTGACTTTGTGCAAATGATACGAATTTTAAAAATATGTTGTTATCTTAATAAATACTTAGTAAAACTAAACAATCAACAAATAAAAAATGCAGAGAATTTTTGTTCTCTGCATTTTTTCAGCTCATTTCCAATGTTGTTGCTGGTGGAACAGTAACTTCAGAAGAAACAGATTTTGTTACTACCGGAGGAACATAAACAGTACAGCTGGTTGCAGCTGCCGGATCAACATTTTCAGGTATGTTGTTGTCAAGGCAGTCACAAGGAATATAATAATCATTTATTGTACGATAATATCCTGTACTTGTTCTGGCTATTATTTCAAGCCCGATACCTGCATCATATATCATTTTCCCGTTTGCATCAGAAAGTGCAAATTCGTATCCGGTACATTGAGACTGAGTATACATTGTTTTATCAATATTTATCTCAGTCCATGCAACGGATGGTATCGGAGCTTCTCCCATATAATCAGAATCACTCATCTGTTGGGGTGTGCCTGTTTCTATGGAATTATTGTCAGGTGTTGTAGTCAGTTCAGTGTCGGCAGATGATATCTGTGATGACAAAGATACTGATGACGATATAGAAGTTGTATGTGATGATGAGTTTGTAGTAGCGGAAGTATGCTGAGTTTCCGCAGTACTTTCCTGTGTTGTGGATTTATTATTGCATGAAGTTATTGTTATCAATAATGAAAAGATTAGTAGAGCAGATATGATTGATTTCATAGTAGACCTCATTTCTTATTTATCCGAGTACAAGTTTTGCTATGTCAACGCTCTCTTTAGCATCTTTGGAGTAGAAGTCTGCACCGATTTTCATAGCGTATTCCTGGGTAAGAACAGCTCCTCCGACCATTACCTTGCAGTCAACGTTGTTTTTGCGAAGCAGAGCAATGGTATTTTCCATAGAAACAAGTGTGGTAGTCATAAGTGCAGACAGACCGACAAGTCTGACATTATGTTCTATTGCTGCATCAACAACAGCCTGATATTCTACATCCCTGCCAAGATCTATTACGGTGTATCCGTAATTTTCAAGCAGGACCTTGACTATGTTTTTGCCTATATCATGAACGTCACCCTTTACAGTGGCGAGTATTATTTTTCCTTTGCTTATGGATGGTGTACCGCTTTGTGCTATTGTTTTTTTAATCTGTTCAAATGCTGCCTGTGATGATTCAGCAGATAGTATCAGCTGAGGCAGAAATATTTTACCTTGTTCAAATAATTTTCCGATCTTATCAAGAGAAGGAATAATGATCTCATTAATAACAGACATAGGTTCTGTTGTTTTAAGAAGTTGTGATGTTATTTTTGAACACTCATTTTTAAGCCCTGATTCTATTGCATATGATAAAGTCATTGGTGAATTTGTATTTTGCGGTGCTGCCGGCTGACTGTTCCCGTATACCGAAATATATCCGGAAGAATTCTTATCAATATTGGAGAGAAGTTTGAATGCTCTTACTGCTCCTGTCATTGAGGAAACATTAGGATTTATAATTGGCAGTGTAAGACCATATGAAAGAGCCATTGTAAGGAAATTGTGATTTATAAGCTCTCTGTCAGGAAGACCGAATGAGATATTTGAAACACCAAGAACTGTGTTTACGCCAAGCTCTTCACGAACACGCTTTACGGCTTTGAGAGTTTCCATAACCGCTGCCTGCTCGGCCGAGGCTGTTAATGTAAGACAGTCTATAAAAATATCTGCTTTTTTTATACCTAAAGAAACGGCATAATTTATAATCCTTTCGGCAATTTTAAATCTGTCCTCCGCCTTTGCGGGAATACCGTTTTTGTCGAGCGTAAGTCCCACAACAGCGGCACCATATTTTTTTACAAGGGGAAGTATTGTACGCATTGATTCTTGTTCACCGTTTACGGAGTTTACTATCGGCTTTCCGTTGTAGATACGCAAAGCAGCTTCAAGTACCTCAGGAATAGTGCTGTCAATCTGTAAAGGAACATCTGCAACAGACTGTATTGCCTTGACGGCTGTTATCATCATCTTTTTTTCATCAATACTCGGAAGCCCTACGTTTACGTCAAGTATATCAGCACCGGCATTTATCTGTTCGATGGCCTGACCAAGAACATAGTCAATATCGTTGTTTACAAGAGCTTCCTTGAAACGTTTTTTGCCGGTAGGGTTTATACGCTCGCCTATTATACGGGGCTGATCTATAAATACGGTTTTTACTGGTGTACAAACTGCAGAAAGTGTTATAGGTTCAGGCAGAGTAAAGTTTTCCGGCATTTTCAGATTATCTTTGATAATTTTTATAAACTCAGGAGTTGTTCCGCAGCAGCCACCGAGAATATTTGCCCCTGCTGCAACAACTTCATTCATGTAATGAAGAAAGTCACTTGGTGAAATATCATAAGTATTTGTAAGAGGATCAGGCAGACCGGCATTAGGCTTTACTATAAGAGGGAGAGAAGTGTATTTTCTGAGTTCCTGTACGATAGGTAGTATTTCCTTTGGACCGAGTGAGCAGTTAAGACCTATCGCATCTGCTCCAAGTCCTTCAAGTGTCATTGCCATTGAAGAAATGCAGCAGCCTGTGAATGTCCGCATATTTTCTTCAAATGTCATAGTACAGAATACAGGAAGGTCAGAATTTTCCTTTGCGGCAAGCAATCCTGCCTTAAGTTCATAGAGGTCTGTCATTGTTTCAAAAACAATAAGATCGGCTTCGCTTCCGGCAAGAATCTGTTCTTTGAAGGTGTCGTATGCCTCTTCAAATTTTAAATTTCCGGTTGGCTCAAGAAGCTGTCCTATAGGGCCTATATCAAGAGCAACAAGGCTGTTTGTACCTTCACATGCTTTTTTTGCATTTTTAACAGCTGCTTTTATTATCTCATTAATGCTTTTGCCTGTCTTGGCCATTTTGTAGCGGTTGGCACCGAATGTATTTGTATAAACAATATCAGAACCTGCCCGGATATAGCTTCTGTGTACAGAGGTGATAAGTTCAGGATCTGACAGGTTAAGAAGTTCAGGAATTCCGCCAAGCTCAAGACCGTTTGCCTGAAGCTGTGTTCCCATTGCACCGTCTAAGAATATAAGCTTTGTTTTTATCCATGATTTAAAATCCACAGTTTGTTCCTTCCTTTCTGTAGCTGCATGATTTGTTTAGCGGGCAGCAGCAGCACCCTGTATTTTTCTGAAGAAGCTTTTGATCTGATAATCCGATGACAGCAGTAACTGATTTCATTGGAATAAGAATATTACCGTCATTTACTGTCATTCCGGTTTTTCTTGTGGCATCAGTAATTTCAAGGAATTCCTTTTGCACATCCAGAGGAAAATCCCCGTATCCGGGGCTGAAACGTTTTGTCTGAAAGTACCCGGGAAATTTTGAATAAACTTCTTCACACGCTGTGTCACATACCTGTTCAACAGCAGCACTTGAAAGTGCATCATAAATAAGCGCTTCTGTAATGTTGCTTATTTGTGCAAGCCGTATTATTTTATCTGCCTGCTGTGACAGCGTGGCACAAAGCAGCAGAATTTTATCACATTTATCGAGATGTTTATTAATGTCGCTACCATAGAATATTACATGACTTCCGGATAGCTTGATATTTCCTCCAGCTGTGATCTCTTTGCCGAATATTTTGTATACATATGACGGATTAAGATCGTTTCGCAGAACAAGCTCACATTTGTCTATCATATTGCTGATATTTTCATCAGGCAAATTTTTGCCGTATCCGAGATATCTCACAGCTTCATTTTTATTTATCGGAGCCAGTTTCAAATAATATTCTCCTTTATCAGTTAATAGACCAGTTTATCGGTTCAATACCATTCTCTTCAAGAAATTTATTTGTCTGTGAAAAATGCCTGCATCCGAAAAATCCGTTATATGCCGAAAGAGGACTTGGATGAGCGGCTGTCAGCACAAGATGCTGCTTGTTTGTTACAAGCTGAGCCTTTGATTTTGCATTTGCACCCCAGAGTAAAAATACGACTGGTTTTTCACGCTGATTAAGAAGAGAAATGACTTTATCTGTGAACGTTTCCCAACCAATATTTTTATGACTGTTAGGCTGTGCCTGTCTTACTGTTAAAACTGTGTTCAGAAGGAGAACACCTGACTTTGCCCAGTTTGTCAGTTCACCGTGACTGTTGAGATTATTTATGCCTACATCAGAGTTTATTTCCTTGAAGATGTTTTTAAGTGACGGCGGAGGTGCAACACCTTTTTGCACAGAAAAACAGAGACCATGAGCCTGATTCGGCCCATGATATGGATCCTGTCCTATAATAACAGCCTTTACGTCCGAATATGATGTATATTTGAGGGCATTGAAAATGTTATACATATCAGGGTATATAGTCTGGGTTTTATATTCTTTTATTAATGTTTTTCTTAAATTTATATAATAATCTTTGTTTAATTCATCAGCAAGTAATGAATCCCATTCATTTTCAAGATTTATCATGTTTCCTCCAAAGTATTTTTGAATTGATCTTATATTTTTAAAGAAATCCGGCAGGAGCATGGCACATTCGTCATGCATTATGCCGGAAATAATTTCAGGCTTATGGTTATACGGGAGTGAAAACATCCGCTGTACTGAATCGGCGGAGCCTGATTTACTGTCACCAACGCCGTAAATAACACGGTCGATACGTGCGTTTATTATTGCACCGCAACACATAGGACATGGTTCAAGAGTCACATATATGTCACAGTCCGGTAATCTCCAGCCGCCGAGCTTCCGGCATGCATTGTTTATTGCTATTATTTCGGCGTGAGCAAGAGCATTTTTATCTGTTTCACGTCTGTTGTAGCCTTCACCGATAATTTCACCGGTTGAATGTCTGACTATTACTGCACCTACTGGTATTTCACCGATAGCTGCGGCATAGCCTGCAAGCTCAACAGCACGCTGCATATAGGTCTGCATATTGTTTGTTTCCTTAATATTATGGCATTATCCGCTGTATTGACAAGCGGGTATTTTTTGCAATTCTATATTTACAATTATAGAAATTATTATATCACAAAACTATTATAAAATTGTTAACAAATATATTTTTATAGAAATTCTGCGAGGTGAAATATTGAATAGGAACATCAGATGTATTATTATCTTATTTTAAAAGAGAAAAATACCGTTTGGACGAAATAAAAGACCGAATACCAAAATATTATTGTATCTTGTGGCGGGATGTAGTATAAATATAATCATGAACTGCACGATATAGTTCATGGACGCTTTAAATAATGGACTTGTCTAAGTCATATATCTGAACAGGAAGTGAATATATGAAATATTACTGTGTAAAACAGCATGATATATCTGATTGCGGAGCAGCTTGTCTTGCAACGATTTCAAAGCAATATGGTCTGAATTTGTCTATTTCAAAAATACGTGAAACAGCCGGAACTGATAAGCAGGGTACAAGTGCGTACGGTGTTATAAAGGCGGCTGAGAAGCTTGGCTTTTCGGCAAAGGGAGTAAAGGGAAATCAGGATGCATTTTTTTCAGAATTTCCTCTTCCGGCAATTGCACATGTTGTTGTTGACGGCAGTCTTCTGCATTATGTTGTTATACATAAGATATCAAAAAAGCAGATACTTATTGCAGATCCTGCAAAAGGACTTGTAAAGTATACTCCGGATGAATTTTTTAAGATATGGTCCGGTGTTCTGATTATGCTTGTTCCGACAACAAAATTTCAAAAGGGAAATGAAAATAAGGGAGTGTTTTCGAGATTTTTCGGTTTGATACTGCCGCAGAAAAGACTTCTTATAAATATATTTCTTTCCTCTCTTATAATTACAGTGTTTGGAATACTTGCGTCATTTTATTTTACGTTTATAATGGATGATATAGTGCCGAATTCGCTGAGAAAAACATTAATGACACTGTCAATAGGAATAGTGGCACTGTACATATTCAAGGCAATTCTTGAGGCATTCCGAAATCATCTTATGCTGTATCTCAGCCAAAAGCTTGACATTCCGTTGATTCTGGGATATTACCAGCATGTACTGGGACTTCCGATGAACTTTTTCGGCACACGAAAGGTCGGAGAAATAGTATCAAGATTTATGGACGCTTCAAAGATAAGAGATGCTATTTCAAGTGCGACCCTGTCAATAATGATTGACACGCTTATGGCACTTGTAGGAGGCATCGTTTTGTTTTCACAAAATCGTCTTCTCTTCGGAATTGCATTTGTAAT
>CALMUA010000035.1 GCA_937872775.1 uncultured Ruminococcus sp. | reverse complement strand
TAATTATACAATATAAATTATAAATGTCAAGCACGGATGCATATTTATTCATTTTTGTTTAAATATTCATTGTATAAATGAATATCTGTATTTTAAAAAAATACAGGGCTAACACATTATGCAACTGTGTCCACCCTGTTATTTTACGATATAATCTTATATTATTCTGTGCGTTATTCTTTTACATATACGTCTATTATCTCTGACATGTATATTTTATGATATGGATCATTTGCATAAAATTTTAATGCAGATTTATCTGTAAAAAGATTCTCGTCCAGATTTTGTGCATACATTTTTCGGCATATAAAAACCATCTCTGCTTCTTCAAATGTTACTGTATTTTCAAGCATGGCCGGTGTAATTCCAGTTTCCTTTGCCTTATCATAATCTCTCCCGGAATGTGAACCGCAAAATTTAAGCATCTCTCTGTACTTTTCATTAAAAAAAGAAATTGAAAAATATTCGTCGTTATCTACATAATTAAAAGTCTTTCTGTTTGGTCTGATTCCACAGGTAAAAATATGTTTTCCCCACATTTCACCGAACGAACCCCAGGATGCGGTCATAGTATTATAGTCAGCGAGTTTATTACCTCCTGTAATCAGGAACCAGTCACTGCCTATCATTTTAAACGGATTAATTTTCAGATCCATTAAATCAGATTTTTTAAAACTCATAACAAAATAATTCCTTTCTGGTAGATTTAATCTATTATGATACATCCGTATGAAATATAAAGGCAAGAAAAAACATTAATCAGCTTGAAATAACTGACTTGTACTGTAAGCGAAGCTTATCTGTTATCAGTGCTATAAATTCTGAGTTTGTCGGTTTGCCTTTGCTTGTATTTACAGTATAACCAAAAAACGAATTCAGAATTTCCACGTTTCCTCTGTCCCATGCTATTTCAATAGCATGACGTATCGCTCTTTCAACCCTTGAAGATGTAGTCTGAAATTTGCATGCTACATTCGGGTATAAAGACTTTGTTACACTTTCCAGCAGATCCTGATCTCCAAGAGATGACAGGATAGCTTCACGAAGATAATGATATCCTTTTATATGTGCCGGAACACCAAGCTGATGAATAACATCTGTAACAACTATTTCAAGGTCATTATGACGTTCACGATCCTGCTCATCATTATGTTCATTTTTCTGGGTAAGTGATATTATTCTTTCTCTTAGTGTATTAATTTCAAATGGCTTTAGCATAAAATATGCTGCACCAGACTGCATTACCTGCTTTTCTACAAATGGATTGTCATATGCTGAGGTTACTATAAACTCAGGCATTCTGCAATCTGATTCTGATACACGCTTGATAATATCAATAGCGTCTATATGAGGCAGGACTGCATCAATAATTACTACATCCGGTGAATCATTTTTAATTGATTCAAAAATTTTGTTTCCATCTTTCGGACGTGTTACAACATACCAGCCAAGGCCTCGGAGCGTATTCGCGCATGCAATGCCATATTCCACACTGTCGTCACCAATTAATACTCTTATTTTGCTAATCATTATTAAACCTCCTAAAATATTACTGCAAATATATTTTACCACATATTAAATTGTTAATCAATGGCTTTTGCAATAAAATTTTACATTTAGTGATTTTTATACGTTCTTCCAAATTAAGGTATGTAGCAGAGGTTTGGTTTCATGATTTTTTACATATAATTACATTTATTTTTTTGACTCATCAGCATCCTCTTTATTTTCTTTAATTTTACGTTGTAACATATTGTCATACGAGAAATAATCTATAAGTGATAAAGCGAAAACCACAAGAAAATGAATTACCGTAGGGAAATGTCTTTGAAAATATATCTGAGAATATGGTTTCAGGTTTTCATCTGACAATCCACTTTTTTTTACTATATTTATGAGTAAAACAAGTACTGTTATAAAAATTATAAAACCGGATGTCTCCAGTATAATTGACAGCATATCGTTTTTTTTAATACAAAGAACAGTTGCAGATAGCATTAAGACTGAAGATAAAAGAAGTAGCACTCCTAAATTCCTCAAACTGAAAAAATCAGATCTTGTCAGTAATCCAGCTGAATAATTTGTAACTGACTCATATACAAGTCCCGCTCCTCCCAGCAGATTAAAGAATAAAGGAAAAATCACAGTTGACACAATTAGAATTATTTTAAGTGTCTTTTTTAAAATTTTAATATTTTTCACTTCCGTTTCATTCCAAAGGTGCCGTTTGGTTTTTATAAATTCCGTACATTGATAAAATTACTTTTAAATTCATCTATTATAGTATCATAATTTTTAATTACAGTCAAATGAAAAAATTAATGAAAAATAAGAACATCAATATACTTTAATATTTTGCATGGTTCAGATAATATTAATAACATCCGGAAAAAAATTTTTTCAAGAGGTAAATATGAATAATATCATTAAAAAAATTACATTTGTTTTATTTGTTATTTGCTGGGCAGTATGTATTTCACTTATATACTACTCTGCAAAACTACCGGACAGCTACTACCGAAGAGCTGATTCGGGTTCAGAAATTTCTTTCAGTACTGCTCTTAAAATCACTGCGTCATCATCAGATAAGCTGTCACTGACGTCTGCCAGCAGTACTGTTCCTGCAACATCTTCAATGACACTCCGTCTTATGGGAATTATTCCGATAAAACAAGTGGCTGTTCAGAACATTGACGTTCCAATGCTTGCCCCATGCGGCAAGCCATTCGGAATAAAGCTTATTATGGATGGCGTTATGATAATAAAAACCGGAGGGATTGTTACATCATCCGGAATAGTATCTCCTGCTGCAGACGCGGGTATACAGACAGGTGATATAATTAAATCAATAAATGACATTCCTGTGTATTCAAACAGCGATATTGAAAAAAGAGTATCTGAACTTTCTGATAAAAAAATTAATATAAAGGTTATGAGAAATGGTAATGAGATGACATTAGAAACTTATCCTGCATATTCGGAAGATGAAAAAGCATATAAACTCGGCATCTGGGTTCGTGACAGCTCTGCAGGGATAGGAACTGTAACATACTATGACGATGACACAGGAACATTCGGGGGACTCGGACATCCTGTATGTGACTCTGATACAGGACAGATTCTTCCTCTTTCAAGTGGTGAAGTTGTAAATGTAAGTATACGGAATGTAAAAAAAGGCAAATGTGGTGTTCCTGGTGAACTCCAAGGATATTTTACAAAACTATCACCATGCGGAAAACTTTATCTTAATAATAAATTCGGAGTATTCGGAACAATTGATAACTCATTTTCAGGTCTGGATGAAATTCCTATGGCATTAAAACAGGAAATACGTACAGGTGATGCTGTTATATATTCAACGCTTGACGGATGTGAGCCTGAAAAATTTGATATTGAAATTGAAGAGATAAATTATAATTGTGATGATACATTCAAGAATATGGTTATAAAAATAACAGACCCCGAACTGATTGCAAGAACAGGAGGAATAGTTCAGGGAATGAGCGGAAGTCCTATAATTCAGAATGATATGATCGTCGGTGCTGTAACTCATGTATTTGTAAATGATCCTACAAAAGGATATGCTATATTCTGCGAAAGCATGTATGAAATGAGCAGGACATCATAGCAACTACAATGCTTCCACTTGCTAAGCCATAATTATATGAATTAACAAGTGATTTAAAATAACAATGCATTTTTTACGTGTATATAAATAAAAATCAGTATATTTAAATTGAAGTATGAGTGCAATTTTCTGCTTGAATGCGGGTATGCATCTTAACTGCATACTTCAACGTTAAAAACAGGCAAGCTCTTATTTAAAAAAAACGGACTATACCTGTAATTATCATACAGCATATAGTCCGCTTTTTTAATATTTTACTAAGGATTAAGTTCTATCTTCACTAAAACCACTTGTAACCAAGTCAACAAGTGCTTCTACTGCAACCTGCTCATCTGAACCATCAGCAATAATCTTAATTGATGTACCACCAACAATACCAAGTGAAAGGATGCCTAAGAGACTCTTTGCGTTTACTCTGCGTTCTTCCTTTTCAATCCATATAGATGCTTTGAATTCGTTAGCCTTCTGAATGAAAAATGTTGCTGGTCTGGCATGAAGCCCTACCTGATTCTCTACCATTACGTCTTTAACAAACATATAAAACTCTCCTTGTTCAAATATTATATATATTCGGTATTAATATTGCACATGACAGCATTTACCACTAAACTGACGGCAAATATATAATTATACGGAATATCTTCCAACAGCACGGTATTAAACTTTACCTTATTGTTATTATACAAGTTATTTTGGGCTTAGTCAACGCATAAATCACTATATATGTGCTTTTAAGCTTAAATTTCTACGCATTGGTTATGCGTGAAATATTTATGTGTTTGATTTTTGTCGATATTAACGAAATTTTATTAAACAGTAACAATTTTCAACAACATTTTATATTGAATATTACTTTTAACTATTCTTCCATATTTCTTTTTAAGTATTTTTCATACATATCAGGTCGTAATTCTCTGGTAATTTCAAGACTTTTATTTAATCTGTAATCGCTTATATTTTTATGATGCCCTGAAAGGAGTACCTCCGGTACCTTTTCTCCTTCCCAAACCTCTGGTCTGGTATATTGAGGATATTCAAGAAGACCGTTAAAATGACTTTCATCCATATAACACATCTGATCTGACAACACACCATCACACATACGTGAAACACAGTCAACAAGAACAATTGCGGGAAGTTCTCCACCGGTAAGCACATAATCACCTATGGAAATCTCCTCATCTACTATTTTATCAAGTATTCTTTGATCCACACCCTCATAATGCCCACAAATAATAAATATATTCTCGTGCTTCGTAAGTTCGATTGCTTTCAACTGTGTAAAGACCGTTCCCTTAGGTGACATATATATAGTGTGCGGCTTCTCACCAAGTTCATTACACACTGACATGTAGCAGTTATAAATAGGCTGTGCCTGCATTACCATACCCATTCCACCGCCATATGGCATATCGTCTACACGTCTGTGCTTATCATTAGTATATTCACGTATGTTGCGGCATGATATATCTATAAGTCCTTTTTTTCGAGCTCTTCCTATTATACTTTCTGACAGGACTGCCTCACACATTTCAGGAAAAAGTGTTGCAATTTCAAATTTCATCGTCAAAAAGTCCCTCCATAGGAGTGATAAGCATTATTTTATTTTCAATATCTGTACTGAAAACCACATCTGGAATTGCAGGAATAAGGTATTCCTTCTGATCATTTTTTATCGTATATACATCGTTGGCACCAGTCTGAAATACATCTTTAATGACACCATATTCCTTTTGTGTTTCTTTGTCAATCACCTTAACGCCAATCAAATCCTTTATAAAATATGTTCCTTCTTCAAGTTCAACGTCATCTCTTGAAATATAAAGTATCTTGTCTCTCAGGCGCTGTGCATCCTCAACAGTATTATAGCCATCAAACTTAGCTATAACCATATTTTTAAATACTCTGGAGCTTTCTATATTAATGGTCTTCTGGCCTTTGCCGTCCAGATACAGGTAATCAAACTCACATATAAAATCCGGGCTGTCACACCATGGAGCAATTTTAACTTCACCTTTCAGCGCATGCACTGATACTACTTTTCCAACTTCCAAGAATTTCTCTGACATTTTTAAATACTTCTCCGTTTTTTAATTTAAAAAACTGTCAGAAAACATTGACAAATTAAAACCTTGCCTAATAAAAGTTATCTGACAGTAACTATATATTTTGATAATATCCGTATAATTTATTCTATTTCAAGCAGTACTTTTATATCATTTTTTGCTGCTCCGGCGCGCATAACTGTACGTATAGCCTTTGCAATTCTTCCCTGTTTACCTATAACTCGTCCCATATCACTCTGTGCAACATGCAGATGAAATACTATTACGCCTTCATCATTCGGTAAATCTTCTGTTATCTGTATTGCGGCCTTATCCTCAACCAGACCTTCAACTATTGCCAAAAGCAGTTCTTTCATATTTCCCTCCGATATAAATAATCTATTTTCAAATAAGGGCTTACCCGTTTTAAACGTGGCATTGTGCAGTGTACCTGCACATTTCCATCCGATAGGAGATCTGTCCTACTGAATGTGAATATGGAACCTGCCGCCTTAGAGGTAGGAGACATATTGCCCATGTTTATAAAAACCTCCACATAATGTGGAGGATCATCTTCTCATATCATCAAAGATACAGACAAAATGTCTGTATCCGATATAGATGACATTATTGCTGAGCATATTTAAGAAGCTTCTTTACTGTTTCAGTAGGCTGTGCGCCATTCTTTATCCACTTATCAGCTTTTTCTGCATCAACGTTAATAGCGCTAGGGTTCTTTGTAGGATCGTAAGTACCGATCTCTTCAATGAATCTACCATCTCTAGGGTATCTTGAATCAGCAACAACTATACGATAAAAAGGAGCCTTCTTAGCACCAATTCTCTTTAATCTGATTTTTACTGCCATTTATAATTCACCTCCATGTATAATTTAAATTTATTTTATATTAATGCCTGCTGATAATAAATTTTATAAGCCAACTATCTGCAGTAATGCAAAAATATCATTTTATTGGTGGCATTCCACCCGGCATATTGTCAAGATTCATTCCTGCAATACGTCTTTTTAGTTTTTTAGCGGATGCACCGCCCTTTCCGAATTTACCGAATTGCTTCATAAGCTTCTGCATCTGGTCAAACTGTTTTA
>CALMUA010000034.1 GCA_937872775.1 uncultured Ruminococcus sp. | reverse complement strand
TCTGCATATACAATTTTCTTATCAGGCTTGATTGTATATCCACCGCTTGTAGTTGGAGATGATGTAGATTTAGTAGTTGTTGTCTTGGCTGTTGTTGTCTTGGAAGTTGTTGTTGAAGGAGCCTTTGTCGTTGTAGGAGTTGAAGGAGAACCACCACCTATTCCGTTTGATTTAGCTCCAACAATTGAAGATTCAACAGAACCTGTTTTGTAGACACTGTAAAGACCGGCAGCAGCACCTACAAAGCCTGCGTTGTAGTCAATAGCAACCTCATTGCATACATAATCACTACGTTTGTCCTGATAGCTTCCGCCTGCATCTGTAGGTCCGCCTACAAGTGCACCAACAAGAACATACTTTGAAGGCTGACCATCTGTTTCAGCAGAAGAAGTACCTGAGCAAGCTCTGTGATGAGGTTTGCTTGCTGAGTTTGAAGCATAACCTACAACAAAGCATGTATTGCTAGGATTGTTTCCGAGAATATAATCCATCTGGCCTTTGCACCAGCCTGAGTAATCCTTGCCTGAGTTTTTCTGAGATACAAGAGCTGTAAACTGCATAGATGTGTTAAGACGTGCACTGCCCCATTTGTCAAGGAAGAAGTATCCGCTTCCGTTAGCTTTTCCGCCTATGAAGCTGTTTACTTTACCCCAGTCACCTGTAATATGAGCATAAACGCATGCGGCACCGAGGCCAACATTTTCCCAGCCGTGTACCCAGCCTAAATATTCATCCTGTTTGCTCGCACAGTCTGACTTGTATGATCCTTCTTTTGTTGCGAGGTAAAGCCAGCCTGCTGCCCATGCCTGTTCATCTCTGCAGCTCTTGTTGCTATAGAATCCTGTAGGACCGTCTGTTGCAACAGAATTTGATCTTGTTGAGAAGCTATAAAGAGCCTTAGCATATTTAAGATCTTCTTCATTTCCGAAGTTCAGGTAGTTGAGTGCAAGTGCTGCAGCATATTCAGCAGCAATATCACTGGCACCGTTTGAAGTCCAGTACATCTTTCTTGAACCTCCCTGGTTTTCCGGAGGACCCCAGTAGCTGTGGTCGACGTTTCCGTCACCCTTCTGATAAAGGAAGCTTGTTACGTTTCCACTTCCGTCAAGCTTTGTTGAAGCTTTAAAGAATTCAGTAAAATGGTTCATAACTGTCTTGAAATGGCCGGTTACTCCAACAGAATCATATGCATCCTTGAATTCATAATATCCCCATCCGAGTGTAGAAGCTGAAAATCCCTGTGGAAGTCCGAACATTGCATGATCTCCCGCATCATGATATCCACCTGCTACTTCATCACTTGTATGGCAGTTTCCTCTCCATGTAAGGAGTGAGTCGCTGTCTACTGTTTTACCGCACATATTTGCATCATATAAGAATAATGACTGCTGTAAAAGCTTTGCATAGTTATCGTTTCCAGCTGCTTGTACAACATTTTCAGATGACTTAAAAAAATCACCTGATATCAAGGTGGTCGCTGTGATAGTAAGAGCTGCTACTGATGCCAGCACTCTTTTTGATAAGTCCTTTTTAAAATACATTCAAAAATTCATCCTTTCAAACTTCAAATTAAATATTATTAACTAAATCAATCAACTTCATACAACAATATTATACACAAAAAAATGAAGTTTGTGAATACTTTTTTGAGCAATTATTGAAAATTAATAGATTGTTCATAAATTGTGGATAAAATGGTACTAAAAAAGTTCCGTATCAGTTTGATTCCGGAACTCTTGTAAATAAGGGCTTGCCTGTTTTGGCATAGCAGTGTGCAGTTCAGCTGCAGATTTACATTCAGTAGCAGGCCATGATCCTACTGAATATGAATATGGAACCCGTCACCTTAGAGGCGGGTTCCATATTGCCTGAATTATATTAGTTATCTATTGAATATTGGCTGTGGATGTAGAAGATGAATATGAATTTGTTGATAATGGTTCATTCAATTCACTTATTTCAACTTCGGCTGTATAATGTCCGAATACCCAGACATTTTTAAATTGTTCCGGAGGTCTGACTGAGACTTCATAATTGTTTCTTCCTATGTCAGGTTTTCCTGTTGTTGATGTTGAGCTTTTTGAAATGTCAATTTCAAGAATAAGATCATTGGCTGTAATCTTTGCGATGTCAGAAGCAGGTCCTATTATTGTGACATCATTAAGACACTGAGTTATCGGTTCTGCCTTGTATTTTGATGAATATGGATTTTTAAAACTGAAATTTGAAAGAGTCTGAAAAGTTTTTGATGTGAGCCCGGAGTTATCAAAGCTTACGATACACTTAGAAACGTTAGAATCATTTGTAAGTTTAGGATAGCTTTCAAGAGCTTTATTTATATCAAATGTTGTACTGAAATCAAGTCCGATATCCTTAAGTGAAATATTCTGATCAGTCGAAACAGGCAGTGTAACCATATCAGCTACAGACGGGTCGTCTGATGAAATCCATATACTTTTCGGATCCAGAGTAAGACGTTTACGGATAAAATCCTGATTAAAATAACTTGGTGCGTCCGTAATGCTATAATTAATATCAAGCTGGTGAGTCTTAGAAATATACATTGTAACGGTGAGTTCTTTTTTGTTTATTCTCATGCTGTTATTTATAAAGTAAGGACGCAGGGTGTTATTAATATTGTTGCCGTCTTCATCGTAGAACGTAATATTATCAAGTGAGGCATCAACTGATATCGTCTTTCTTGCATCATATGATACACTCTGGAGCATATTTAAAGTACATCCGGCTATTGAATTTATATAGGGTTCCGGACCTGTTATGGAAAGGGAATCACATGTTTTATTTTTTAATTTATAGCCTGATGCGGCAGTTATATTCGGGGCATTGATATTTTCATCCTTTATTTCAATAGTTCTTGTTATTTCTTTATAAAAATAGACTGTAGCCTTTGCATTGCCTATAACCTGCCAGTTGCAGTCAACATCATTTTCATCAGCTTTGAATACCTGAAGAGATACAACCACGGGCTGTTCAGATGAATAATTATCTACTGTTACTTTTGCATAAAAATCATCTTTGTTAAGAAATGCGAGTTTTGTTCTGTTTGCTGTTACTTTAATATCTACATCCGAAACATCTGATTCATATATCTTATATCCTTCTTCTTCCGCAGGTGTTCCGGCTGTACTGGCTTCATAATCAATATGAATGCCCTTAATAGTTTCTGTTGAATCAGGATATTCTTTCTGAGTTACATATCCCCATACAGCTACGCCTGTAAGAATTGAAATTATTAAAAGCATTGTGTTGTTATAGATGGAATTTTCAATGAAGGCTTTTATTTTCTTATAGAATTTTTTCATGTATTATCCTTCCTTTTGAACGCCTTTTTCGGAATATCATCATTGTGTTCCGATATAATTTCTTCTGTAAGGAATTTCTTTAATGATTTTGAAGTGAAATTTCTTTTTAATTCTCCGTTATGCGCAATTGAAATGGTACCTGTTTCTTCAGATACGACTATAATAATAGAATCTGAATTTTCACTCATTCCTATTGCAGCTCTGTGTCTCGAACCCAGCTTTTTATTAATGAGTTCTTCACGTTCAGGTTTTGGAAGAAAACATGCAGCTGCCATTACCATACCGTCACGCATAATAACAGCACCATCATGAAGCGGTGTTTTAGGATAGAATATATTTCCGAAAAGTTCTTTACTTGGAGTCGCATTTAGTACTGTACCGGTATTTATCTGTTCTCCGAGTTTTGTCTGCCGTTCGATTACTATGAGCGCTCCTGTTGTAGTTGCTGAAAGCTCATCACAGGCATCGCATATTTCATCAATTGCCTTTGTCCATTTGACAGTATATTCTGTTGTATGTTCAGAGAAAAACGAAAATTTAGTGACACTTGTCCGTCCGACACGTTCAAGTGTCCTTCGCAATTCAGGCTGAAACATGATCATTATTGCAATAAATCCGTTACTTAAAACTGCGGACAGTAAAAATTTCATTGATTTTAGCTCAAAAATTGCACAGACAATATATGCAACCAGAAGAAATATTATTCCTTTAATGAGCTGGCCTGCACGTGTTTCTCTTATAATTTTAATTAATTTATAGAAAATAAATGATAATAAAGCTATATCAAGAAGGTCGATAGGCGAAATTGTACTGAAGATACTCCAGATTGATTTAAATATACCTTGTATTTGAATCAATATACTCATAGTTCACATCCTTGCTGAAATAAAAATAAGAGGCTGTCCGGATTTTTATATGTATCGGGCATAGAAGCCCGATAATTCATTTAATTTATTGCATAATAAAATACACTTATATATATTTTATCATATATTCATATTTTTTCAATAGCTAAAATGCA
>CALMUA010000033.1 GCA_937872775.1 uncultured Ruminococcus sp. | reverse complement strand
ATATATTTTTAATTAAGTAAATTGTAGTGCAATTGTAGTGCACTAATCAGTCTATTGTAAACTATTAATTTTTATTTATGAAATCTTAGTCAAGATATATCTTTGATTGTTTTCAAGTACAGTTATCTTATCAATCATTTCCTGTATTATTTCAATATAACGATCATTTAAATCAACGTCTATAAGAACTTGTTTATTCAAAACATCAATAGAATTCTGTATCTGTTTTGAACCACTATTGATTTCCAGTATGCAATTTGTATTTTCTTGTGTAAGTTTGGATAAAGTGTTGACATATTCTATATACACCTGTATTGAATCCAGCATAACTTTAATATCATTATTAATTCTCTGAATATCGTCTGTATTTTTATCTACAGATTTAATTACAATTTGCAATGAGTCTGTTAATTTTTTTATTAAAGTCATTGCAATAAGATTTTCATCGACATCATTGTTTACGTCCATAATTTAACCTCCTCCCCTTTTTTATATTATACTACATATTATGAATATTATCAACACAATATTCCAAAGTTTTGATAAACATCTTTTGTACCAAAAGAAACGTATAAATAAATTATACCAAAACTATTGACAAACATATCTGAAGTGTGGTATCATATCAATATCAAAAGAAACGAACGTTAGATTTAATACTAATATGATAAAGGAATGATGTTACATGAGTACAATTTATGGTTATTGCAGAATAAGCACAGCAAAACAAAGTATTGAAAGACAAGAGCGGAATATCTTAGCTGAATATCCGACAGCAAGAATAATCAAAGAAGTATTCACAGGTACTAAAGTGGAAGGCAGAAAAGACTTTGATAAACTCTTAAAGATCATAAAGCCTGATGATACCATTGTATTTGATAGCTGTAGCAGAATGTCAAGAAATGAAGTTGAAGCAATGGATTTATATGAAAAATTATTTAATGATAATGTAACACTTGTATTTCTGAAAGAACCACATATTGATACAGAGGTTTATAGAACAGCTTTACAGAATCAGATAAATATAAAGCTTGAAACAGGCAACATAGCTACAGATGATCTGATGAATACAATCATATCCGCTCTTAATAAATACACAATAGATTTAGCCAAAGAGCAAATCAGAATAGCTTTTGCACAGGCAGAGAAAGAAGTAAAAGACTTGCACAAGCGTACATCTGAGGGCTTGACTACAGCAAAGTTAAACGGAAAGCAAGTAGGATTAATTAAAGGTACAAAGCTAACCACTAAGAAATCAATTGAAGCTAAAGAAATTATATTAAAGCATAGCAAAGACTTTAATGGAAACCTTGAAGATACAGAGGTTATGTTACTTGCAAAATGTAGTAGAAACAGCTTTTATAAATATAAGAGAGAACTTAAAGAAATAAGTGAATAAATAAAGTTACTGCATAACCTAATAACGAAATGTTACTGAGTAATGCAGTATTTTTATTGTGTTAGTTGTACATCATGAACAACATATTAAAACGATCCTTTGAACTTAATCATATATTATGCACAATACAACACCACAGAGAACAACCACAGCACACACTGAGAGCCACACAGAGTAGCTTTAGATAGATTATAAGGACAAAATTAAAGTGCCTATATGAATGCATGAGAACGTCACAGAGGTATAGTTTTAAAATTCGTTATACAGAGAGTAACAAAAAATATATACATACGTCTGAGAACGACACATAGAGCCTACAACACGCTCCACACGCCTTATTGATAAACTATATATCCATGTCATATAGTAGCTGTATGAACTGCACAGAGTACTACAGAGGCATGTCAATTTAATGTATAATAATAAAGCACTCCAATACTTTTGTATCAGAGTGCGTCACATATTTGCTTACTGAGATTAGGACATAAGCCTAAACCACCAGTACTTAATGGTAAACGTCTGAATGCTTCACGATGTGGACAGCTTTTATTATCACACTTAGGAAAAGAGCACTTCATGTAATCTTCATAGGAACACTTAAAGCTTGTTTTTTCTTTAAACTCTCTGGAATTATTATACATAATATTTATAACTCCTTTGTACTTTGAATTGTTTTGTTTGAACAATTCAAAGTATAACAGTGCTTTTTTTAAAATCAAGAAGTAAAGTAACCATTTAAAACAAGTTATACAAGTGATTTAAATGGTTTGATTGTGTAGTTTAAAGGGCATGCAATGATAGCAAATATAGTATTGAATGAATAGTAACACGCCTTATTTATGGGCAAAATGCAGTAAATTCATTATAAAGCCCTACTCTGATGAGTATCGTGCCCCCGAACTATATAATCAAGCGGTCAGATGTTAGTCTGTATTTTACAGAGTCAGCTATACCCCCATATTTAAGGGCAATATTATGTAAGTATCTAAATGGTAGTACCTGAGTTACAAGGAAAGTAATTGATGTTACATTAAAGTATGCTTTGAGGTATGCGTAAACAATTCTTACACCATGCACACAGATTTCTAAAACTGCTAATATGACAATACCAAAATGGCAATGTAATAAGATGAAGTAGTAAATTACCACCCATGTGATACACTGCTAAATATTTTTCTCATGGTGGTACGTTTCAATACTCTATAAAATCACTTGAATTTAAGAGTAAAGAAAATAATCAATGTATCTATAGCTTATAAACCTAAAGTAAATATTGCTTACCCTGAGTTTTAGGAAAAATGCAAGCTTATATTATAATATATGGTGCTTAAATCTTCTCATATGTTTACAAGATCGGTTTTATGTACTTGCAGAAAACGTTTATAAATCCTTGCTTTAGAGATCATATGAATAGATATTTATATAACTTAATATTGAGCATTTTGTCAGCCAACATAAAACTGATATATTAAGTGTAATTTATTTGTAACTTACTGTAATAATCCTGTAACTATTATCATGGCAATTAATAAATTATTCATTACTGCATTGCAAGGGTGAATAAAACCGTCACTGTTTTATTTGCTTAACCTGAACCCCAATATAAGTGGAGATGAGGGGATTTTTTAATTGTTACTATGAAATGATAGAAGATTTTACAAGCCTAATGCACACAGGGACTTGTAATCATGAAATTTATGAACAAATAATAAACCATGTATGACTTACAACAGAAGAACAACAAGAGTTAATAAAGCTTAGAGATGTAGCTTAAAGAATAATCATTATACAGGGCGTAGTGATCGGCTACCCATTTATAATTAGTTCGTAAATGCTAAAATAGGACTGAGTGTATTAAGAATAAATAAAAGCTGATGTGTCATATCAACAGGTCAGCCTTTTTAATACTGCAAAAATGACAGTTTTAAGTATTGCTTAAATTTGAGCGGAACTTATAATGTATATGTAGATCAACGCATAGAGCCAATTGTAGAATGTCTGAGATCGGCATATAGACACTATGCAGACACTTTTTTACAAAATATATTGATTTTCCAGTTTTAATGTTGTATAATAAGTATATAAATTAATCTATTCCGTAGATTGATTTATGCGACGTGAATATTTTATATGACTATTAAGGGGGCTATTGTTTATGGAGTACTGCAAAATATGTGGTAAGCCTAAAGAGTGTGACGGAAAAAATGTTTGTGATGAGTGTATGGAAAAACGTAAACCGCAAGCAACACAACAAAATTTAAACCTATCAAGCATTGAAACATTGAGTAGTCCGGCACCACGTTACACTGTTGAACCAAAAAATATCATGGCATCAATATTAAAAGTCTTAGGATGGATAACAATTGTATTAGGAATTATCATAGGGATTTACAAAGCAGATGATGAACTTGACTCATTATATTTTATAATTATAGCGTTACCAAGTGTAATATCAGGCATATTATTTATTGCCTTTGGTGAGGTCATATATTTGCTTCAGAGCATAAGAAACAAAATGAAATAAATTTATTTTATGGTGTGCTACATAGGAAAATAAAAAACGTTCAGAGAACACATTGATTATTCTCTGAACGTTTATTTTGTTTATTTTAAAGGGTATATCCAATTAATTCGACAAAAAACAATTTTTTGAAAAAAGTATTGACATTTAATTTATTGCATGTTATAATATAAAGTGGGAAAATTACATGACAAATCAGCTACGGAACTACGCCCAAGCTGTAAATTTCTGTATACATACTTGATTGCTGACATTTGAAAGCTGATAGCAATTAATATGTTTTTTTGTTATGCTGTTTTCACTAAACCATAATTTTACTTTAGAAAGGTTGTGTTGAATTTTGGAATTAAAATTGGAAGGAGTGTTTTGTTTTTTATGATTTTGAACAGCTATTTTAATTAACTTCTTTATGTATTATACCATGCTTTTAACTGAAAAGCAAGTGGTAATTAAAAAAATTAAAAAATTTTTTTGACTGATCCTCTCGAGGATTTAAAAGGATTTTACAAGGATATAATATTTTACGCCTATAGTGTTGATTAGCACATTATCTGATGGAGGCTTGGTCAGATTAATTGATGGAATTGAGCAAAATAAGAGCCAGAAAAGGAAAATCCAATTTCGGCTTTGCAAAAGTCTATCATAATCAAATAGTTCAGTCAAGGGTGCAAGCACCGCTGTGCGGAAACCCTTGACAGCACTATCCGATTATGAGGTTACGCAATTAAGCCTAAAATGGAATGAAATGAATTTGTGTGCTCATGCAAATAATTTGCTCAAGGTTCATCAAATAATGTGCTAAATCTTACGCAAATAATCTGAGTATCTACAGCAAATGTCATTAACTGTAGATGGAAAGGTATTAAGACCAAGATTGCATAGACTTATAGCTACTGCGTTTCACAGTAACCCAGATAATAAGCCAATTGTTCATCACATTGATTGCAACGTGAAGAATAACAAAGCTGAGAATCTTTTATGGGTTACGGAAGAAGAACACAAGGCTATACATGATGAACTAAGAAAGAAAGGTAATAACAATAATGAAAAAGACAACAAGAGATAGAATAGCATCTGCTAATACTCGTTGTGGGGTTGACACTTTAGAAGTCCGTATCGATTCAGAGCCGCCACATTTAGAAGAAATAGATTATGTCACAGGAAGAAGAATCTCAAAGGATATTGAAGAACAAAAATTCTTTATGAGAATAAACCCCAACAAAGCTAATGGTGGTATTCAGATTTATAACTATAGTACTTATAGAAGAATACTTGATAACATAATCTTTCAATTAGGTTTAATCAATCCTGTAAAAACAAGAATTGATTTTTGCTTTGATAGTTATGACACTGGCACTTTTGAAGAATTGTTAAAAGTGAATAAGCTTATCATTTTGCTTCTATCGGAAACGAGCAAAGCAAAAAATGTATTTCAAAGTTATAATCCAAGAACACTAAAGGAATTAACTGTTAGAATGCAAACGGACAGGCTTGAAGTTGAAAATTATAATAAAGCAATTCAAGAACCTGAAGGAAACGTGAAAAGCCGCTTAGAGCTTAGAAGCAAAAAGCTTTATGACACAAAAACGCCTGAAGATGATAAGGAAGAAGTTGAGTTAAACAAGTGGTTTGACAGACTTGATAAAGCGATCACTAAAGAGAACTTTGACAAGCTTCAGGCTGAAATGAATAAGGTACTTGTGGAAAAGTACAAGGAAGAAAGCAAAGACTCTTATGAAAAGCTTTCGTTGAAGTCGTTCATTTTCCAATACCGTCATAGCATTTTTACAAGTAAGCAACTACAAGAGCTATACGGTTTATTAGGTTCAAAGAATCCTAAAGAAGCGGCAAGTAAATTAAAGTCAAAAATTAAAATAGAGTATTTCTCTTTTAGTGACTTGCTATTCTGTAAAAGATATTTAAAAAATCGTGCAGAAGAATTTTTGAAAAGTTAGTGCAAAAAGTGGACGGATATTACACTTTTTGAAATCTGAAAAACGGTAATTTCTACTCTTTTAACATTGTAGAATGAGTTCGTTTTTTTAAATTAAAATGTCCTAATATGTAGAAACAGTGTAGCGATAGATAGTATACGGTATAATAAGTACATACTACATACATTTATTACAACATTACATTTATTTCAAATATCAAATATTACTATTACCGATAATATATTAAATGTTATAGAGTGTGTTATAGCAGATGTAATTAATGTCAATGGGGATTCTGCTAAGTGCAGAGTTCCTATTGATAAGTTTTAGGAGATTAAGAGACTTTACAAAACGGAGTTTATTGTGCTATTATAATAGTATAATAGTTGCAATAGACTGATTTAAAATGAAAGGACGGTATAATGAATAAATCAGTCAGAGGATATTTAAAAGAATCACGTGGGTATTGGCATATGCAAATTTCTTATTATGAAAATGATAAGCGTAAAATGAAAAACATAAGTACAGGTTTAAAGATACAGAATAACAAACGTAAAGCAGAACAAATGCTGAGTCAAAAAATTGCAGAGCTTGAACGATCATATCAGAACAATGCAATTGATAGTATCGATATGACATTTAGTCAATGCTTAGATAAGTGGTTAGAAGATAAACGCCAAGAAATATCAAAGACAACGTATGACAATTATTTCTTGATAATTAAAAATCATATTAAACCATATTTTAAAAATAAAAAGCTTTCAGATATAAAACCCAAAGATATTGATAGCTATTGTCATAATGAATTAAAAAAAGTTGTGCATAGTAGTGTGACAAAGCATTTAAATCTAATGAAACAGGCTATTGATTATGCAGTTTTGAAGGAGTATATTGACAGAAACCCAGCAATAATTGTAAAACTTCCAAAGAATAAGAAAAAAGCTGATGATAAAGTAATACTATCATTATCTGAAGCTAAAAGAATGCTTGGGGTAATGAAACGAGAACGCATATATCCAATAATAATATTGACATTATATTATGGTATGCGTAAAGAGGAAGTCTTAGGCTTGACATGGAACGATATTGACTTTGAAAATCACAACTATACTATTAATAATACAATTACACAATCAGCTAAAGGCTCAATAAGATTTAATAACTCAACCAAGACAGTAAGTAGCAATAGAACTCTACCAATGAATACAGATATAGAGGATATATTAAGAGCGGTTAAAAAAGAACAAGAACACTCCAAAAAGACATTACGATCTGCTTATGTGGGTAATGATTATAACCTTGTATTCACCAATAAAGAAGGCAAAATGTACAGACCTGATTACATCACTAAGAAATTTCAAAAGTTATTAAAGCAATATAATTTTGAGAAAATGAGATTTCACGATTTAAGACATAGTTGTGCTACGATTATGAGAGATAGAGGTATACCAATAGATAACATAAGTAAATGGTTAGGCCATAGTGATGTATCAACCACAACAGATATTTATATTCATAAAGATAAGGACATTAATTGTACCACAGGTGAAACAATGAAAGATATTTTTAAAGTGAGTTAATAGGTGTATCAGAGTTTTAATAAGAATTGTAGTGCATTTTGTAGTGCAACCAAGAAAACAGTGTAAAAGATAACGAAAAAATAAGTACTTCAACAATCGTTAAAGCACCTATTTACGCTATTTAAATCAATAAGCTGTTTA
>CALMUA010000032.1 GCA_937872775.1 uncultured Ruminococcus sp. | reverse complement strand
ATAAAATAAAAGAGAGATTTTTCACAATGTATATTGTTATTTATTCTATAATATGCTACAATAAATATATAAGATTATTAATAACAACTTTAATTCGAGGAATATTTTTCTTGTTTTATATGGCAATACCAGTAAACACTGCTTGTAATTGAACAGGATTTACGCCTGATCATGATTACAAATGTGAATCTTTCTCAGAGACAGTCAGCATAGTGCCTAAGTTATTATTAACTACTTAATATATATATAATGAAAGGAAAAAACACCATGAAGAAAATACTTTTCGCAGCATCCGAATGCGTACCATTTATTAAAACGGGTGGTCTCGCTGATGTAGTAGGAACGCTGCCTAAAACATTTGATAAAACAAAATATGAAGCAGCGGTTATTTTACCATATTATACATTTATACCACAGGAATATAGAACTAATTTTGAATACATTCATCATTTTTATATGGACTACGGAAAGAGAAAAGGAAACTTTCACGTTGGAATAATGAGATACTGTATTGATGATGTTACGTATTATTTTGTTGACAATGAATATTATTTCGGCGGAGATAAACCATACAGTGATACAAAATTTGATATAGAACGTTTTACATTTTTCTGCAAAGCTGTTCTTGCAATAATGCCTGTAATAAACTTCAAGCCTGATATCATTCACTGCCATGACTGGCAGTCTGCACTTATTTCGGTTTTCCTTAAAAGTATTTATGCTGAAAATCCGTTCTATTTCGGTACAAAGACAATCATGACTATACACAATCTCAAGTTTCAGGGAATATGGGACATAAAAACATTCGAATACAATACAGATCTTCCGAGCTATATGTTTACACCTGACAAGCTGGAATTTAAAAAAGACGCAAATATGCTCAAAGGCGGAATGGTATATGCAGATTATATTACAACAGTAAGTGAAACATATGCTGGAGAAATTCAGAACAGTTATTACGGAGAAGGACTGGACGGACTTTTAAGAGCTAAAAGTCCGTCTCTGTGCGGAATTATAAACGGAATTGACTATAATATTTATAATCCTGAAACTGATCACGAAATATTCTCAAACTATAACATTTCAAACTTTTCTCATGGCAAGGCCATGAATAAACAGGCTCTTCAGCGTGAACTCGGTCTCCCTGTTGATAAAAATAAATTTATGATTGCAATAATTTCACGTCTGACTGATCAGAAAGGTCTGGATCTTATAAACTGGGTAATTGATAAAATAATAGATGAAAATACGCAGCTTATTGTTCTCGGAACCGGCGAACAACGATATGAAAGTACATTCCGCAATTACCAGAACATGCACCCTGAAAAAGTATCAGCAAATATCTTCTTCTCTGAAAACCGTGCGCATAAAATATATGCTGCTGCTGATGCAATACTTGTTCCTTCAAAATTTGAACCATGCGGACTTACACAACTGATATCCCTCAAATATGGTACAGTACCTATTGTTCGTGAAACAGGCGGTTTAAAGGACACAGTTGAACCATATAACGAATACTACAATACCGGAAACGGATTCTCATTTACCAATTACAACGCCGATGAAATGCTTGGAATAATAAATTATGCAAAACATGTATACTTTGATATGAAAAAAGGCTGGTCAGATATTATAGAGCGTGGAATGAAAACAGATTTTTCATGGAACAATTCTGCACGAAAATATGAAGACCTTTATAATAAAGTACTTGGTTGGTAAAATTAATCACATTAAATTCTGCATGCTGGATTCCGGCATGCAGAATTTCTATTTGTTGCAATACGCTGCAAAGCAGCGAAATTCACCTACATTTAATAATACTTTTCAGCAAGGCAATACGCTACACTTTTTCTATTGTCTAAAAAAATATCCTCTGCTTTTCAAGAACAGAGAATATTTTTAATGATAAAAAAAGAACCAGCCTTAAAAGACTGGTTCTTTTTTTTTAGTGCCGGCATTGATTTATTTTTCCAGGTCGTCGCCAACCAAGTATTTTCAACGC
>CALMUA010000031.1 GCA_937872775.1 uncultured Ruminococcus sp. | reverse complement strand
TATTTATAGTCCCGGATGTCAATAGAAAATTAATTTATTAGAAAATGAACACAAATTTATTTTGATGTTTTTTCTATAGAGAGTGTTGCTATGGCATTAAGGCTCTCATCAGCAGTAATTCCTGCCACATAATTAAAGTATCCCTGGCATGCAATCATTGCACCATTATCACCGCATAATGACAAAGGAGGCATATACAATTCAAATTCATTTTCATCACATGCATTTGACAATGCATTTCTGACTCCGGTATTTGCAGAAACGCCTCCAGCCAATGCAATTTTTTTATAACCTGTAGCTTTTGCTGCAGATATCAGTTTATCAGTAAGCACATCAGAAATTATTTTCTGAACGGAAGCTGCCATATCATTTGTATTTATCTTTTCACCTTTCTGATCTGCATTGTGAACCGTATTGATAACTGCCGTTTTAAGTCCCGAAAAACTGAAATCATAGTCACTTCCTGCAACTCTTGGAACAGGAAGCTTATATGTCATAGGATTTCCGACAGAAGCAGCTTTATCGATATGTACTCCTCCTGGATAAGGAAATCCAAGAGATCTTGCGCATTTGTCAAAGCACTCTCCTGCAGCATCATCTCTTGTTCTTCCTATTACCCTGAAATTTGTATATGAAATAACTTCAATGATATTGCTGTGTCCTCCGCTTGCAACAAGGCACATATAAGGGGGCTTCAGTTCATGATGGGCTATATAGTTCGCTGCAATATGACCAGATATATGATGAACAGGAACAAGCGGCTTTCCTGATGCCATTGCAAGTCCTTTGGCAAAGCTTACTCCGACAAGCAGTGCACCTATAAGACCCGGAGCATAAGTCACAGCTATTGCATCAATATCATCCAGTTTTTTATCTGCTTTCTGCAGAGCCTCACTTACAACAGCAAGAATATTTTCGCTGTGTCGCCTCGAAGCAATTTCCGGTACTACCCCGCCGAATTTTTTATGCTCCTCTATCTGTGTTGAAACAACAGATGACAATATATTTATACCATTTTCAGAAACGCTCGCTGCGGTTTCATCACATGAGCTTTCTATTCCTAATACTAACATATTACTGATCATACCTTTCGTTTAGTCATAAGTAATGCATCCTCATCCGGAACCCTGTAAAATTTTTTTCTTATTCCCATAATATGATATCCGGATAATTTGTACATATTGATGGCATAGCTGTTACTCTGACGAACTTCAAGATTAATTACCATAACCTCATCAGGCAGGTGTTTTTCTATTTCGTCAAGCATGGCAGTGCCTAGCTTATTGCCTCTGTACTTTTTGATAACGGCTATTCTGTTTATATTGGCTTCATCAAAAATATATGAAACTGCTGCATATCCCGCAAACTCGTCACTTTCCCCGCAAAATGCTGAAAGGACTATTTCTCTTTCATTGTTAATACTGTCAGCAAATGATTTCTGGTTCCATGAATCCGAGAAAATCTGTGCATCAGCCTGCGCCATTAAAAGACCATCTTCAGGAACAGCAATTTTTATTTTAACCTTTTGCGTCATACCATGTTTCACCTTCATTTACTTCTGCAATAAGAGGAACGCTCAGCTTAACAGCATTTGTCATTTCCTCGGAAAGAATTTGTCCGGCACGTTGTGCATCACTATTATCAGCTTCTACAATAAGTTCATCGTGTACCTGAAGAATAAGCCTGGCACTGAGTTTTTCTTCCTGAAGGCGTTTGTATACTCTGACCATTGCAATTTTTATTATATCAGCTGCAGAACCCTGAACAGGAGTATTCATAGCTATTCGCTTACCTGCAGCCTGAAGGATCTTATTTGACGAGCTGAGTTCAGGAATATTTCTCCTTCTGCCAAACATTGTCATGACATAACCATTTTGTTTTGCAAAAGTTACTGTATCCTTCATGAATTTTTCAACTTCAGGATAATTTTTAAGATAACTCTTTATATACTGATCTGCCTCCGAAACTGTAACATTTATGTCCTTTGATAATGAAAATGCACCAATTCCGTAAATTATTCCGAAATTAACAGCCTTTGCCGCACTTCTCATTGAGCTTGTAACCATTTCAACAGGCATATTGAATACCTGTGAAGCAGTAACTGTGTGAATATCAGTTTCATCCTTAAACGCCTGCTGCATATTTTTATCTCCGCATATATGTGCCATTATTCTGAGTTCTATCTGGCTGTAATCGGCATCCAGAAACATTTTGCCGGTATCTGCAGTAAAAAATTTTCTCATTTCGCGTCCGCGTTCTGTTCTTACCGGTATGTTCTGCATGTTAGGCTCTGTTGATGATATTCTGCCGGTCCTTGTTTCTGTCTGTTTGAAAACTGTGTGAATTCTTCCGTCCTCAGATACTGTTTTTAAAAGTCCGTCTACATATGTAGATTTTAATTTTGTAAGCTGTCTGTACTGAAGTATATATTCTATTATAGGGTGATGTGGCCTTAATTCTTCGAGCACATCGGCATTTGTCGAATATCCGCTCTTTGTTTTCTTTTTTGCAGGAAGCTGAAGGTCGTTAAATAATATTTCTCCCAGCTGTTTCGGTGAAGAAATATTGAACTCCTTTCCCGAAAGTCTGTATATTTCTGATTTATAAAAATCTATATCCTCACTCAGCTTTTTGCCAAAGCCCTTTACTCCTTCAGTATCTGTCTTTACTCCTGTATACTCCATTGAAGCCAGCACTTCCGTCAGAGGCTGTTCGATATTATAAAGAAGATTGTGCATATCAGAGCTTTCTATTGAGGAACAAAGAGTGTCACACAACATTGGAAGACATGATATTGCTGCATTATCCTCATCCTGCTGTGCGTACAGATTATATGGAACATCATAAATGGCACAAAGATTTTTAATTGTATATTCTGTAGAAAGAGGATTAAGAAGATAAGCCGCTATAAGAGCATCAAAATACATCGCATTAAGAATACTTTTATTTTTGAATGCAAATTTAAATGCAGGCTTTGCATCGAATGTATATTTTTTTGTATCAGATCTGAAGAAACCTATAATCATATCTTTATTTACAGAAGTATAAATATCATCACCGACAGATATTTTGATATTTTCTGACTCAGCATCAAATATAAAGTATGCCTGCTGTGATTTGATTATTTTTTCTAAATTATTATTATCAAGTTCTGTTATTTTATATTTTTTTATCTCAACAGGCTCATGTAATTTCTCTTCAGTTCTACCCTCATTGACTGCTGACGGTTCAAGATGAAGTCTGTCAAGGAGCCTGAACATTTCCAGTTCAGTTAATAATGAGCTGACTGCTGCTTTATCCGGAGTTTCTGACTGATAACTGCTTATATCATGACTTATTGGTGCTTCCTTGCATATGGTTGCAAGCCATTTGCTCTGGTCTGCAACATCCTTTCCGATTGAAAGCTTGTTATATACTGACTTTGTCACACCTGTGGTTTCAAGTGAGTTGTACAACGATTCAATCGTTTTAAACTCTCTTATCAACGTGGTTGCAGTCTTTTCTCCTATACCTGCAACCCCCGAAATATTATCAGAGCTGTCCCCCATCAATGCTTTCAGATCAATAAGATTTATAGGTTCAAACCCATAATCCTCTTTAAATCTGTTTTCATCATAATTTATTGTTTCCTTATTCGTCACAAGTCTTACAATAACATTTTGATTTATCAGCTGAAGATTATCTCTGTCACCTGTAAGTACTGCACATTGATTTCCGGTTTCACTGCATATTGCAGACAATGTACCCAACACATCATCGGCCTCATAACCTTCGCATTCGATGATTTTTATTCCAAGTCCTTTAAGCAACTGTTTTACCAGCGGAAGCTGCTGGGCAAGTTCTTCAGGCATGCCTTTTCTGTTTGCTTTATATGTTGCAACAGCTTTATGTCTGAATGTAGGTGTTTTTAAATCAAATGCAACAACTGTACAATCTGGCTTGACAACCTCTGCTTCTTTAAGGTATATATTCATAAACCCTGTGACTGCATTTGTAAAAACCCCTTTTTTGTTTGACAACAGCTTTATTCCGTAAAATGCACGGTTAATTATACTGTTGCCGTCAACGGCCAGCATTTTCATATTATTCCTCCTTTAAACCGGTCTAAAACCTGCTGATCTGCAAACTCAATATGCATCCATCTTTTAAACCTTATTGATTTTAGCTATCCTTTCTATTATACCAAATTTTCTTTTAAAACACTATTATTTTTTTTTATTTTATGATAAAATTATTTAGAGCAAATTAACGAGAGGAATTTATAAATGGAATACTTAAAAATCGGCAATGTAAAAATTAAAAAAACAGCCGCTCTGGCACCAATGGCAGGTGTGGCAGACCGGGCATACAGAATTATTAACCGTGAATTCGGTGCTTGTTATACTGTAAGTGAACTTATCTCTGCCAAGGGATTATGCTATAATGACCGTAAAACTGAAGAATTATGCAGAATAACAGAGTGTGAACGTCCGTGTGCCCTGCAGCTTTTCGGAAGCGAGCCCGAATTTATTGCAAAAGCCGTGAAAATCTGCAATCAGTTTGATCCGGATATAATTGATATAAATATGGGATGTCCTGTACCAAAGGTGGCAGGAAACGGGTCAGGATGTGCACTGATGAAGGATACAGTACTTGCCGGTGAAATAGTGAAGGCGGCAATTTCAGAATCACATGTGCCTGTTACCGTAAAAATCAGAAAAGGTTGGGATGAAGAACATATAAATGCCGTCGAATTTGCCATGGCAATGGAAAAGGCCGGTGCATCAGCCATTACTGTTCATGGTCGTACAAAAACACAAATGTACAGCGGAAAATCCGATATTAATATAATCAAAGCTGTAAAGGAAAATGTTTCAGTTCCCGTAATAGGAAACGGTGACGTTACCTCTCTTGAAGACTGTCTGAATATGTACAGATTTACCGGCTGTGATCTTGTTATGATAGGACGTGCTTCATACGGCAATCCATGGCTTTTCAAAGAAATTGAATCATATTTTGAGGGTGAAAAATTCATTGCTCCTGACATTGATAAAAGAATTGATACCATGCTCTATCACATAAGACTTGCACTAGAAGATAAACCGGAACATATAGCAATGCGTGAGGCAAGAAAGCATGCTGCATGGTATCTTACAGGAATGTACGGGTCAGCCGCATTCCGTGCCAGATGCTACAACCTTTCCGATTACAGTGATGCTGTTTCACTTGCAGAGGAATTCAGAACACTTCAGCTCAAGAGGAATCAGATATGAAACGTATTTCGATAGATCTTCATGATATGCCTGTTATCCAGGCAAAGCGTCAGATTCAGACAATTCTTAAAAACTGTAAAAAAGACATTGACGAAATAGAAGTTATTCACGGATTTCATAGTGGTGACAAAATTTTAAAATATGTCCGTACAGACCTTAAGCACCCACGCATAGAACGTAAAATGCTGGGGCTTAACAACGGAATTACAGTACTTGTTCTAAAAAAATAATTATTTTATTTACGTGGCTTTTTTATTGTTTTATTTACAAACTCAGGTCTTATTCTCGAATACATGATTTTCTGCTCACCATACAACCCGGTGTCGCCTGAAATAAGATATGATATTCCGCACACAAGTGCAAAAAACGGAACAGATTTTACTCCGAACAATTCAATACTCATAAGAAGTGATGCAATCGGACAATTGGTTGCTCCGCAAAATAATGCAATCAATCCCACGCCTGCACCGAAAGAATAATTTATTCCGAAAAATTCTGAAGCAAAGCTGCCGAATGTTGAGCCTACAAAAAAAGCAGGTATTATTTCTCCGCCTTTAAACCCACAACCGAGTGTAACTGCTGTAAAAATTAATTTCACAATAAATATATAAAAATGCGAACGACTTTCAAAGCTTTCTGCGATTACATCCCCGCCTGCACCGTTAAATACCTGACTCCCTGAAATAAGGGTCATAACAACTATTATTACCGCCCCTGTTACAATTCTCAGATATTTATTCTTTATAAATTTTTTAAATGCACGCTTTACCTTCTGAATAACAAGGCAGAACAATCTGCATACCAATGCACATACAACAGCAAAAGGAATTATTTTTATTATCATATTTGTATCCATTTCAGGTACCATCATTATATCAAATGATGTAGGCTCAACTCCAAGCATGTCCGAAATCTGAAATGCCGTAATAGATGAAATAATGCATGGAATAATTGCACTGTAATGCATAATTCCGACACTTATGACCTCAATTGAAAAAATTGCTGCAGTAACCGGCGTTCCGAACAATGCTGAAAAACACGCACTCATACCGCACATAACAAGAATTTTCTTTTCCTTTTCATCAAGTTTAAGAAGTCGTCCCTCTTTGGCAGCAATGCTTCCGCCTATCTGCAGTGCAGCACCCTCACGTCCTGCAGAACCTCCCAGAAAATGAGTAATTACCGTACTTACAAAGATAAGAAGAAATGTCCTCAGCGGAAGAATTGCATCCTCACGTACCGCTAAAAGTACAGCATTTGTTCCCTTATCATTCTCCATTCCTGCAAAGTTATATAAATATACTATTGCAAGTCCGCCAAGCGGCAGAAAAAATAACACCCATGTGTTATCACGCCTGAACTCTGACAGAATATCTATTGAATAATGAAATGCAACCCCCACTATTCCTACCACAGCACCGGTTATCAAACCGACACACATCCAGAATATCAACGTTTTAATTGAAACAAATATTTCATTTAAATACGCTTTTACACGCTCAGAATAAGTCAATTTTATATCACTCCTTACTATAAATTATATCACACAATAATAATTTTGAAAACACTTAACCCCCATATTCCTTGATTAACGCCTTATTTTATGCAAAATGCGACTGTATGTTAATATCTTTATTGATAATCTGTCATTATTAATGTATAATTAAAATAATACCTATTAAAAATTGAAATGGATAATTGTTATGATAAATCTGATAAAAGACATCTACAGAAATAATCCTGGAAAATTCAAGGGTGTACTTATACTTGACATTTTATCATCCCTTACTGCAGGAGTAGGAATAGTAATGCTGATTCCTATAACAAATATTATGGACATCTCATCGGATAGTGCTATTATCCCTGGTTTTATCGTCGGAATTCTTAATCACATTCCAAAATCCATACAGATATGCTCGCTGCTTGTAATATACGTCCTGCTCGTTACCCTTAAAGCAATAATAACCCGTACACTCACCGTATGGAATTCTGAGCTTGTTCAGGGTTATACAGCGTCACTCCGTACAAAGTTCTACAGGGCTATCTCTCATGCTCAGTGGGAAAAATTTATTTCATACAAGAGAAGTGACCTTCTTGACTCATTTGTAACTGAGTCTTCTAAAATAAGCTTTGCAGCAACGCTTCTGGTAAAACTTATTTCATTATTTATATCAACCATAATAAATCTTTGCATAGCTATGATAATGAGCATACCACTCACAGCTGTTGTTGTACTGTTCGGAGGAATTTTCTGTATTGTTTTCAGGCCTGTTATGAAACGTTCAAAAGAATATGGCAGTCAACTTCGCCAGTCAAGTGTGTGCTTTATGAATGAAATAACAAATCAGATGAATGGAATAAAGGAAATACGAAGCTACGGAATAGAAAATGAACAGTCTGCTATCTTTAATCAATCTGTTAATAATTTCAGAAATAAAAATATTGATTATGCAAAACTTGCTGCAGCACCACAAATGCTCATGTCAATCGGCGCTGCTGTAATGATTGCAGGCCTTTTTTTTCTTGCAACCCAGATTCTTTCAGTTGAACTTGGAAAAATGGCTGTACTCATATATATTTTCGGAAGACTGTGGCCAAATCTATCATCCGCACAGAACTACATCCAGACACTTGTCTCAACTGAACCTGTGCATCAACATCTTGTAAATATCATATCAGATCTTTCACAGGTTACTGATGATTCTGACAAAAAAACATCAGAAGAAATAAATTTCAGCGATTCCATTTCTTTCAACAATGTCTCATTCAGATATGCAGATACTGATAAGTACATACTCAAGGATATAAGTTGTCAGATAAGATATGGTGAGATAACGGCCTTTTCAGGAAGAAGCGGAGCGGGAAAAAGTACACTCGTAGATCTTTTACTTGGCTTCCTTCATGCCAGTAGCGGTACAATATGCATAGACGGAAAACCTCTTGTAGCTGACAACTCACTGTTATGGCATAATTTTATAAGCTACATTCCACAGGATCCTATTCTGCTCAATTCTTCTGTCAGAGAAAATCTCATCCGCTTTCATCCGGAGGCAAGTGAATACGACATGGTTAATGCGTTAAAAAAGTCTCTTGCATGGGGTTTTGTAGAAAAATTTCCTGACGGAATAGATACTGTTATCGGCGAAAGAGGTATACGTCTCTCTGGTGGTGAACGACAGAGAATTATTCTTGCAAGAGCACTTCTCGGAAATCCGAAGCTGCTTATATTAGACGAAGCAACAAGTGCACTTGATTATGAAAGTGAAAAAATTATTGCAGACAGCATACACTCACTAAGAGGAAAAATGTCAGTTATAATTGTTGCTCACCGTCTGTCATCTATACAGATTGCCGACAGAGTTATTGTAATTGAAAACGGAAAAATAACTGAAAACGGAACATACCACGAACTGGCTTCAAATTCTGATGGATATCTGGGAAAAATGATCCAGATTGAAGAAAAAGACTAAGTACTTGTCCACATAAGTAAAATGTGATATAATAGAGGGATGAGATATACAA
>CALMUA010000030.1 GCA_937872775.1 uncultured Ruminococcus sp. | reverse complement strand
CCTCTCTTTCTTCCTTCCTCTCTTCCTGTGCAGTTTTATTTTTCTTTTTCCTCTTTCGCCATCAATATAATAAAATCTACCTTCTTTTATATTATTATCATCTTCTACGCAACGTAATATTAAATATAATAACCAAACACTCCACAATTTGTGATCATTAATGTCTGGCATACCATATGGCCATATGAGTTTTTTACCACAGTGTTCTACAATGTTTTTAGGTTTTATATTGTTATAAATATGTTGTTTTTTCTTTCTACATACTGTATCCATTGGTTTATCAAATAGACTTACATAAGTATCAAATTTTTTAAAATCACTATAATCATAGGGGTTTATGGATTCCCAACTATTTGAAATCAGTTCTATATTTATTTTTCCTATTGTAATTCCTAATAAAGCGTTATATGCTCCATTTGTGGCGAGTAAATCTGTAATAATACCACCCAAATATACAGTTCCTTTATCCATCCCAAAGATTCCTTCACCGGACATTCCAGGTATAAGCTCATTGGCTGAGTTATCATATGTAAAATTTGGATTGTTACATTCTATTACAACTTTATTTTCTGTTGTTACTTTGTTAACTTTACCTGACATATCATAACGTTTTAATTGATTATCATTGATTTCTAAATATTCTGGAAAGCCAACATTTTTTACACATTCTCCAACATTTAAATCTTTTATCATCACTCTAGAAAGGGATTCTTCACATACTAATTTTAAAATTGCAATATCCAGTTCTTTGATAACCAAATGATCTTTATAACAATATGTAAATTCCTGCAATTTAGACGACAGTTCTCTTTTAATTGATAACTTTTCTTTTTCTATCTGCTCCGTATTTTTTATACAATGTCCAGCAGTTATACAATATACTTCCTTATTGTCCATTGGTATCAAAATAGCAGAACCGTTTTCTCCATCATATGTTATCTTAACACAATGTTGTTCAAACCACTCTTCTATTGTTTCTTGCATAAGTCCTCCATATCAAAACCATTTTTTTCTAGAGTAACAAATTGCATTCCATATTTATCAAACTCTTCTTTTAAAAACATTTTTTTGAAATTTATATCATAATTGCAATAAAACGTTACTTTTCCTTCTGTATTCATGATAATTCTACTTAAGCATTCCTTTGAAGGTCTATTTTTTCCTGTCATACAAGTACTAATAATGTAATTATTACAGTTCAACATTTTAATTAACTCATTACTTGTATTATGGCTACTTGCATGATGTGATATTTTGCAACAATCAACTTTTAACTTATTGTTCTCTGAATATCCCAGTTTCTGTAATGCTTGTTCAAGTTTTTTTGCTGTTGCATCTCCTAAAAAAAGCAATCTATAATCTTCATACTCAAATAAAAATGCAATACTAGATTGATTTGCCAAGGAATTGCTTCCTTCAAAGGTTTTCTCAATTAGTACTTCAATTGCTTCATACTCATCTTGATAAGCATCAATTTTGGTCGTCTTTTCTTCTTCTCTTTCCCAATGTTTTTGAAATCGTTTTAGTGTATTTATATCTGGTGCTAAGATAGTTATCTTAGCACCAGATATAAGAAATGTATCTCCCTCTTTTATACACCACTTATGATGTATTTCACTTTTCTCTAATAACGTTTCTAATTCCATTCCTTCACTGTATCCAATTTTGGTATCCTGATTTGAAATACATATTGTTCCTTTGAAAGTTACTTTTAGTTTCTCATTAAGGAGTTTCCCATAATTAAAGAACATATTTTCAACAATATTTTGTGTTCTAAATGCTTTTTCCTTCATAATTTGTAAAATACCATTAATATGATCATTATCTACATGTGTAAGTACCACTAAATTAAGCTTTTGCTCTTTTTCTTGTATTATCTTGATGAAATCTTTCAGTGATTTGTAACATTCGTGTCCCGTTCCGCCATCTACCAATATGTGAACACTATTTTCCTTACCATAGGAAATAATTATACTATCTCCAACATTTGCTTTTAATACTCTTATTCTCATATGCCATCCTTCTATAGGTTTTCAACTTCCCATTATTGCTATAACTCGAACCATTCCCATAACCTAATCTGTCATTTCACTAATTATTTCATAAATTATACCACACTATATATTAAAATTCAATACATTTCGACATATTTATTCCATATATTTTATTAGAAACTTCCACAATATAAAAAAATAATGCTGATAATTTTATTATTCACCACATAAATTCACTATCTTCCATTCAAAAATCCCCTGATTGATTCACTCCCCCATATAAATCAAAAAAAATCCCAACAAAAAAGCTGCTGCGACATAGGCACATTAAGTACCATTATCACAGCAGCCTGACACAGAAAATATTTTTCTGTTCTTATATTTAATTTGAGAATTCTTTTATTATGTATTTTAAAACACTATATAAATTTAACTACTATTTCACCTTGTTTATTTATATAAAAATTTATAAATACGCTTATCTGTCATACAGATATTTCACGCATGCGTTTCATTTTCTCACTATATTGAGCATTATTCCGTCTTATCAGGATCAGTAGCAATAAAGCATCCGTAATCCATCTGCATTGGTTCTTCAACAGTAGTAACAGTCTCAGTTATGGTGGACACAATCTCCGGTTCTTTAATATTAGGTACAACCTTATACGTTTTGCCAAGAAGATAATTCCTTAATGAATTAAAATCACTTATATCAATTACTCCATCCTTATTTATATCGGACATGTCTTTCACACTCGAAACTTCGTTACTGTTTGTCGAGTACAGCATAAGACAATAGTCAAGAATATTGATATCTCTGTCCTCGTTTACGTCACCCACTTGAGCCGGTCCCGGTCCATACAAGATCATCATCAATTCAATAGTACTGGATGACACTAACTCAATAGAATTAGGATTTAATGCAGCTGCTGTAAGCGCTACAGCTGTAATTAAGGTTTTTGGCGTTTTTTTCATAATCTGTCACCTTCTTTCTGACTTTTAATTTCGTTTTTTTATAATTCTAAACTGTCTGAGGATGTATTTTTTAAAATACGATTCTTCATGTTAATAATACTTCTGAAGTACCGAAAATGCTACAAAAAATTTCCTTGATACCTACTTTTTTTATGAATAAACCTTACGTCCATAATTATTTAATATTGCATTTTCCATTACCTTTGACGCTGCAGGTGTTTTCATTATTGCCTGTAACAATATCCTGCGACTGATCATTATCCCCTTTAAAGCTTTGTATTCTGTCATGGATCTCACGCATTGTAAGTCCGCTTATATCATCAGGGGTAACAGACGGATCAAGTTCTTTCAGTTCAAGGTAAGCCTTGTATTTGCCTAATGAAAGTCCGGCATTGTGAGCTTCATCCCAGTATTCTTTGTTTCTTCCACTGCAGGTCACACCTTTTTGCTTTGCATATTCGCACGAGGAAATTGAACTTATCATTTCATCTCTTTTTTTCTCATTGTCCACAGATACAGTTATTGATACAGCTTCACCTTTTTCTATATACTCCTCAATATTGTCGCTTGTCATGAGCTTTTCAAGAGCTGATGAATAGTCCATATACTTTAAATTTTCCGAATTTACAAGCTCTTCTCCCTCATCGTTGTATGCCTCAACAGATACTACCCTATCAAAACGATTTATATTAAGCTCAACAGACGGATTAACATCAAGACTGATTGCACTTACAGGTGTAAAATACATATGATAACCTGCAAAACCTGCTGTAATGACTGCCACACAGGCAAATGAAACACCTATCTTTACTGCTTTAGAAAAATATTTTTTACCGTAATTATTTGTTTTTTCAATCAGATATTTACCTGTACTCTGCTTTAATGCCTCTTCTGCATGCACATTATCAAATGCATTTTTTATTTTATTACTCAAATTCCTCACCTCCAAGCTTCTGACGAAGTACACCTTTTGCACGGGACAAGAGTGTATAAACCGTATTTACATTTTTATTCATAAGCTTTGCAATTTCAACTGCTGTATAGCCTTCATAATAGAACAGATAAACAATGTCCTTGTATTTATCCGGCAAGGAAAGAACCGCTTCAAGGACACTGCTCTGTTCAGGTTCGTATTTCTGGACAAGGTCATTAATTTCTTCAATGGGAACCGTATGACTTCGGAAAAAGTTTTTTAACAGATCCTTGCAGGAGTTTATAGTAACACGAATAAACCATGCTTTTTCATGTTCTCTGCTTTCAAATACAGCGGAGCTGAGGACATATTTGAGAAAAACATTCTGAAATATATCCTCTGTATCGGAATAACTTTTAAGATGTACCATACAGATTCGTCTTACTGTATCAGAATACAACTCAATTGCTCTGTTTGCCTCCTGCTCACTCCGCATTTCATTTTTCCTCCGTCCTGATTATTTCTGAGATCTGCGGCATTTTCCGCCCTTATTGAAGTTATTTATGCCTGCATTATCACATACACCGTCATTGTCTGCATCTGTATAACCTGCTCCGGTTCCTGCATTACAATTCTGACCGTTCTTTCTTCCGGTTCCTGCATTATCACATACACCGTCATTATCTGCATCTGTATAACTTGCTCCAGTTCCTCCATTACAATTCTGGCCGTTCTTTCTTCCGGTTCCGCTATTTGAAGAAATACTGATATTATCACAGATGCCGTTATTATCTGCGTCAGTATAATTATTGTCTGAAGTTCCGAAAATAGTACCTGCTGTACCCATTGTAAGTGATATTGCTGTTAAGATTACTCCTGTAATGATTTTTTTCATATTAATTACCTCCACTTTTTTTTAAAATTGTTGTGTGTTTAAGCGCTTACATAATTAATACGATTCAAAATCTGTAATCCTTTCAGAATAAAAAATTTTTTTATATAAAATTGGCGAATTTTTAAAGTAGCAATATGCGGTGTGAATACAATGCTAAATTTAACGTAACCGCCTAATAATCTCCCACCCATAAAAAATGTAGCCATTTCAAATCAAGAAACGGCTACTTACTATTTAAACATATCTTTTTTACTTTTCCATTCCATGGTAAGAGTTCTTCCATAATATCCGGATTGGTCAAGAACTTCATATTTGGAAGCACAGTCAGCAAAAGTTCAAAATATTTAAAAACGTCTAACCCATTTGCTTTGGCAGTCTCTACTATACTGTAAATATCAGCACTTGCTATTCATATAAATCATGTATAATTGCCATAAAGTAATTTTATAAAATCATTAAGTACATTATATAATAATATCATTGTAGAAAATCTTTTATAAAATTAT
>CALMUA010000029.1 GCA_937872775.1 uncultured Ruminococcus sp. | reverse complement strand
AAATTCATTAGAATATTACAAAAGCCAAAAATTTTAATGCTTAGTACATAATTTGTTAATAAGTGCAGAGCGATTTCATTATATAATATTAAATATAATATTAAATTGGTAGGCAAGAAAGGAATGAAAAAAATGGATAATAATCAGACAGATAGGAAAAGTATTAATTTATCCAAAGAACGATGTGATTCCGGAAACAGTGTGCCGATAAGAGAAGCATATCCGAGATACAGTAATGAACCTCAGAATCTTCAGCAAAAGGAATACAGAAACGTTTCAAACAGTGGTAAGACTGATGCACCATATAAAGAAATGTCCTCATCAAGGACTCATTATCAAAATATACCGCCTGTTCAACCGCAGGTAAGTCAACCACCGGTAAACTATAATCAATCATCCAATGGTGATCTTAGTCATTATTATGATTATGGAAATCAAACTACTCAGCCTCCTGTACAACCAGTTCAGCAAATGATGAAATACTGTAAATATTGTGGTGGGCGCATACCAAATGATGCAGTAGTATGTACTTTGTGCGGCAGACAGGTAGAGAGGCTTGAAACTGTTCAGGGTGGAATACCGGTACAACCAAATGTTGCAAATCAGATAAATATTAATCAACAGCCGCAGGGCTATCAGATTCCAACAAGTGAAAAGAGCAAAACAACAGCGTTGGTACTCGCACTTGTGGGATTTGCCGGAATAGGCGGATTACATCGTTTGTATGCGGGAAAGATATTATCCGGGTTAGTATATTTGTTTACGTTCGGAATGTTTGGATTGGGAACTTTAATTGATGTATTAAAAATTGCAAGCAATACTTTTACAGACGGTGCAGGTTATGTAATAAGAAAATAATAAAAAAACAAAAGCAGGATTTCTGTAAAACCTTGAAAAAACTGTGATTTATAATTTCTAATAATAAAAAAACCGCATGAATAAATTCATGCGGTTTTTTTTAATGAAATTACTTGATCTCGATTGTTGCACCAGCAGCTTCGAACTTTGCCTTGATTTCTTCAGCATCAGACTTTGAAGCGCCTTCTTTAACTGGCTTTGGAAGTCCTTCAACGAATTCCTTGGACTCTTTAAGGCCAAGACTCATAACGTCCTTAACAACCTTGATAACGTTCATCTTGCTGTCACCGAATGATGTCATGATAACATCAAATTCAGTCTGTTCAGCAGGAGCAGCAGCACCAGCTGCAGGAGCAGCAGCTACAGCAGCTGTTACACCAAATTCTTCCTGAATAGCCTCAACTAATTCAGCGAGCTCTAAAACTGAAAGAGCTTTAATATCTTCAATAAACTTTAAACTTTTTTCTGAAGCCATGATAATTATTCTCCTTAATATTTTTTGATTGATTTTTTAATCGTTATGCACCCTTATGCTGCTTCACTGTTCTTGTCTGCAACTGCTTTAAGCAATGCTGCGAGCTTCTGGATAGGACCCTGAAGAGAACCAACGAGCTGTGAAAGAAGAACATCCCTTGACGGAATTTTTGAAAGTGCTATAACACCTTCTTCGTCATAGATTTCTTCGCCGATAAATCCTGCTTTAAGGTTGAATTTGTCTTGTTGCTTTTCCGCAAATTTACCAAGTATTCTTGCAGGAGCTGTCTGATCGTCCGTTGAAAGTGCGATAGCACTTGATCCTTCAAGAACGTTTTCAAGACCTGCAATACCTGCATTATGAAGAGCAAAGCGGAGTATAGAGTTCTTTTCTACGAAGTAAGTAACGCCTGCTTCACGTAATTCCTTACGAAGCTTTGTGTCATCTTCAACTGATATACCTTTGTAATCAACGATTACGCCTGCACATGAGTTCTTTAAAAGCTCTGTAACCTTATCTACCTTAGCCTTCTTAGCTGATAAAATCTGTTCACTTGCCATGAATTTCACCTCCGAAAGATATAATATCGTATCAAAGAAATGGCAATAAAAAAACTTTCTCATAAGTCTACGAGAAAGGATCTAATCATAATTAATAATGACCGCCACATTCCTCGGTTGGATTTACGGATAAACCACCAACTGTCTTTAGAATACGAATGATGAAGACAATATGTCCACAACACGTTTTCTATTATACATTATTATTTTTAAAAAGTCAATAGATAATTTTAAAATATTTTTAAGTGATGGAATTAATCATTAATACGAGACCACCAAGAAGTGACGCAATAAAGATAAAAAGGATAATTTTATTGTTGGTAAACAGTTTGGCTTTAAAACAGAGAATACCAATAACTGAAGATATAAGTAAGAGAACTCCTGCTAATATACTTTTTATAGCTTTAAATTTATATGCAACATCTAAACATACATCTTCTCCAAGAGTAAAATCAATTTTATCAAGTTGCTGTAATCTGTTTGATAATTCTGTTTCAATCTTGTAGTCTGAAATCTGTTTTGCATGACCGGTGATTTCAACTCCGTCATCTGAATTTGCAATGCCGTTACTGTCAAAATTTTTCTCAAGCCAGTTCTTCGGACCGCTGATTATGTAGCCGGTTTTTCCATCATCAGCAACACCGATATAATAGTAATCCTTTCCTGTTGGTATGAGTCCGTTTATTGAGTGTTCTATTTCTAAAATTGAAGTAGCTGCATAAATTTTTTCACTATGATGATTTTTTTTATCCGCAAGACTTATTACTCCAGTGACTAAAGGATAAAAAATAATCAGTAGACATATTAAAATGCTGAAGATATTCGAGAGCATTTTTTTCATTTCATAACCCCCTGTAAATATTTTTCAGGAACAGGATAACCGAGGTCCTTGAGCATATGGGCATAATTATAATCCTGCAGCCTTTCTTCTGATTCCATTCTTAATTTTTCAAACTTTTTTGTTTTTAACCCTGTCAGTATTTTTATTATATCAGTAATGCCAAATATCACTACTGCACATCCCATCAGGAAGATTAATGTCGGCATAAACCACTGAGCCTCTTCAGGAGTACCAAGCATGTATCCTTTTGAAAGAGATATTCCTCTGTAAATACACAATCCACCTATTACTGCTACTATTAATCCGCCTGCTATGGACATACTGCCTCTTGCAAATCCATCAATTTCAATTTCGTGATATCGCGTATCGGCATATTGTTTACCGCATTTTTTACAGGTTCTTATCGGACTTCCGTAATTCCATTGCCTACCGTTATAATAAAAAAATTTGTGTCCACATTCAGGACAACGTCCGTCTGTAAATCTCATTATATCATTCACCCCGATAAATTTATGAAATAAATATAGTTACTATTAAACCATAAAAGGTTTATTTGAGGAAATATCTGAGCTTTAAGCTCAATATCAATATGAAAAAAACCGAAGCTGTATAATGTTATTGCTTCGGTTTTTTAAGGTATACTATTTCTGGTTGTATTTTTTTAGTAACTGGTGTATTTTTTCATGTGGGTCAATAACAGTACTTATTGAAACATCATGGTTTATTGCAGCAATAAAATAAGCAATGTATTTTGAAACATCAACTTCCATGAACCACTCTTTTTTTAGAAGCTCGTCTGATCTGTATGTCAGATTTGTTCCAAGTATTCCGTCAATATAACCGTCATTATATGCCTTGTCAAATTTCTCAAAACCATCTGTGAAAAGACCGTATGTTGCATATGCATAAATCTTATTTGCTTTCTTTTCCTTTAATGCATAAGCAATATCAAGAACAGATTCACCTGAAGAAATAATATCATCTGCAATGAAAACATCCATGCCTTCAACTGAATTTCCGAGATATTCATGAGCTATGATAGGATTGCGTCCATTTATGATTTTTGAGTAATCACGTCTTTTGTAGAACATACCGAGCTCTACGCCAAGTACTGATGCATAGTACATATTTCTGTTAAGAGCACCTTCATCAGGACTTACGATCATGAAGTTGTCTTTTGTAATGTGAATATTCTTTATTTCTCTGAACATTGCTTTAAGAACCTGATATGTCGGCATAACATTGTCAAATCCCATAAGAGGAATAGCGTTATGAACACGCGGATCATGTGCGTCAAATGTTACGATGTTTGAAACGCCCATGCTCTGGAGTTCCTGAAGTGCACATGCACAGTCCAGTGATTCACGGTAATTTCTTCTATGCTGACGTCCACCGTATAAAATAGGCATGATTACATTAATTCTGTGAGCTTTACCTCCGGCTGCCTGTATAACTCTTTTGAGATCCTGATAATGATCGTCAGGTGACATTGAGTTTTCATTACCGAACATCTTATATTTGCAGTTGTAATTTCCGACATCAACAATAATAAAAAGGTCATTTCCTCTTACTGTTGATCTTATAAGACCCTTGCCGTCACCGGATGCAAAACGCGGGCATTGGTTTTCAATAAGGAATGAGTCTGTATCATAACCGCCTTCCTTAGACCACTCAACTAAATAATGATCTATCTTGTTTCCAAGCTCTGTAGCTCCCTCCAACGCAATAACACCAAGAGGAGCAACCCTTGTCTGGGGATTAAACAATACCTCGTTTGCAGAACTTCCTGTCATTTAACCAGATCCTTTCAAGATAAATTAGTAATAAAAATGTTTACAAGTTAAAACATCAGTCTCTGAACACTACTATATCTTAGTATATCACTAATTTTTATTACTTGTCAATTATCTTAATATAATAAAAAACATAATTAAATAATGTGCTTTATCGTCGAATAACATAATATCCGAGATAAATTAAGTATATGTGAAAATACTACACACATAATTTATCTTTTATGGAATCATATGTTTTCTGCCCTATACCCTTTACTTCCATAATCTCTTCAATTTTTTTAAAACCATTGTTTGTCTGACGATAGTCAATAATTCTCTGTGCTTTCTTTTCTCCTATACCCTTGAGTAATATAAGTTCCTTGACATCTGCAGTGTTTATATTGATTTTGTCAGATTGTTCCGGAGATATTGCAGCAGAAACTGAGGGCTCTGTTAAACATGATGTAAATGTCAATGATATATCTGGCGGAGACTCATTATGTGTGGATGTTACCGTAAAAGTTTCACATACTGTTGTTACTTCATTATGTATTATTTGTGGCGTTTTATCCGGAATATCACGAGAAATTATTATAACCGATAATATAAATGCGGCAGCACCAGCGGTAATGAAATATATTTTTTTATTTAAATTCATAGTGATTCTCCTTTTATCTGTATTATACTACATTTTACACCATTTATTATTATTTGTAAATATATAACTAAAAAATTATTTAAAAAAATTGTTATAGATATGCAGAA
>CALMUA010000028.1 GCA_937872775.1 uncultured Ruminococcus sp. | reverse complement strand
GTGATGCCTGGAAAGATGAGTTACGTTATATTTTTGTAATATTATTTTAGGGGATGTAAAGATGAGCATTTTAGACATGGTCAACGCCACAAGCAAAGGTGTAAGTGAAAAAACAAAAAATATGCAGGAGCTTGCTAATCTGAAAAGAAAAATTATTTATGAAAAGGAAAGAATCGCTGAAATTTTTGCTGAAATAGGCGAAAAATACTACGATAAAGCTCCGGATCAAACTGATTTTTCTGATCTGAGAGTATTGTGTGAAGATATCGATACACGCAAACGCAGAATTCAAAAAATGCTTTTTAATGTAAACAACATGAGAGGATATAAAATCTGTCCTCAGTGTAAATCAGAGGTAAATGTAAAGTTTAAGTTCTGCGGAGCATGCGGTGCAAGAATACCTGAACCGGAAGATGAAGATTTTATGGAAGTTGAAGGTATGCTTGACAAAATAGCTGAATAATTCAGCAAGAAGTAACAATTAAATCAGGATATATAATTGGTCAACAGAAAGTCAGTAAAGCTGATTTTTTGTTGATCAATTTTTTTGCAAAAAATGAGTCAGCAGAGGTTTTCTGCTGACTCATTGAAAAAACAGATCAGTGCTTTAATGTTTATCAGGGGATGCTGTATTGTCCTGACCATCATCAAAGTTTCCTGGTATTGAAAGTTGCTTTACCGGAACTCTTTTGAGTGGTGAATAGACAAATTTAGAACATGAATATTCAAGCTTCACCATTCCTGATTTTTCACACAAAATCATATTTCCATCTTTCGATCGTGTTCCGTTCTGGCAGTAGCTGCACTGAGGTGTTATGTCATTCCCAAAATACTTTAATGACTTACCTCTTTCAAAAATATCTGAAATCTTCATTTGTATCATCCTTTCCTGTAATATTTAAAAATCTTTTTAAAGTACCTGTTTTTATATCTTAATTTGCTATATTATAATTTGTGATGAATTATTAAAAGATCAATAGTCTTTTTGTTTTAATTATATCATTTAAGATTTGATTTGTCTATAGCTTTTTGAGATATAAGGAGAATTGTCATAATTAAAAGAATTACAGACTGGAAAATAGAATATTGTGATGAATGAATCTGAAATGATGAGGCTGAAACGATAAGATCAGAAAAAAAGAACCGGATTATTATGCTGCATGTAAAATATGAAATAAAAGCTCCTATAATCCGGTATATAAAAAATTTTAAAGCATTAATACGGTTTTCTGATATTGCAATTACTTGCATAAAAGTACATATTCCTCCTGCAGAAAGCAGGAATGCAACTACAGGGATGTTATTGAAATTATTTTGTTCAAATCCCGTAATGTTGCTGATTTCAAGTAATGAAAGTATAAATGAACGGCTGTCATTAAGACTGAGTGATGTATACTCTGCTATTGTAAATGATAATATCCGGGATATACCTGTCTCGATTATTATTATTTTGAATACAGCAAATGCTATTATCATTATGCACATCTGCATCATGCCGGAGGATGCATTATTTATTGATTCTGTTATTATCCGGGAATCAAGCCTGACATTTGCACGCTCATGTGATGATACAGGAACAGGTTTTCCTATCCCGGATATGAAAGCAAGTATAATATTAGAAAAGAATACTGATATAAAAATTATTAATCCCGTATACACAGAGTTATACAGCTTTAATGCTACAGTGGCGATAATAAATGCAGGCCCTGAAGAAAAACAGAAGCACATGCAGCGATTATACTCATCATCTGTTATTCTGATTTCTTTATTCTGCAGAAGCTTTGCACCAACAGGGTATCCTGAAATATTTGATAAAATAAAAATAGAAAAAAGCTCAGGCGTGAGCTTGAAGACATATCTTGATAACGGACTGAATATTTTACCCATTATGATATGAAATCTGCTTTTAGTAATAAGACAAGCAAGGATCATAGAACCATATAGTGACGGAACAATAACATAAACACACATCCTGATTGAATTTGCAGTTTCAGTTTTAAGTGTTTCGTAAAAGAATATGCAGACTACTGAAACGAATATAACAATTGCTGAAAAAATAAAAGAGCGGATATTTATACTCGAATTCATTTATTACCTGTTCCTTTCAGAGATTTTTAATAATTTATATGAATGATATCGTCTGATTATTAATATAAATTAAAATATAGCACAATTGCTTTGAATTTGATTACGTGAAAGGAATTTATCCGATGAACAGGTTGATTGAAAACGGCAGAAATATATTTGGCCTTGAAACAAGTACGCAGATATATGATAATAAAAGAATCGTATTGAGCAAATGTCATAAAATAATTGAATATAACGACATTTATCTTAAGGCTGACGCAGGCAATTTGATTATCGAAATATGGGGAAATGATCTTTCGCTTGATGATTATAACACAGAGGGGATAGTTATATATGGGAGAATAAGCTCAGTTTCATTTACTGAGCCCCTTCACGAAAAAAATAAACGAAGGGAAGACAGAGAAAAATGAAAATAAGGAGAATAATATATTTCAGAGCAAGAGGAAATAATCTTATAAAATTTGTTAATCAGGTAAGAAATTCAGAAATTATTTGCACAGGACAGCAATATAAAAATGAAGAATATACAGGACAGATATATGCATCTGATATGGAAAAACTCCAGAATCTTGCTGAAAAATGCAATACAGAAATCTTTATAGACGGATATGATGGTAAAATATTCAAGGTAATGAAGTACAGAGTCAGATACGGTATAGCAGCAGGGTTTATAATAATGATATTTTTTATTTTTATCATGTCAAATGTTGTTGTTAAAATAGAAATAAGAGGAAATCATAATATAAATGACAGTCAGATAATATCAGTACTCAGTGAGATCGGCATAGAAAAAGGAAAGTTTATTCCGGCTCTTGATCTTGCATCATGTGAACAGCGTATGAAACTTATGCTTAACAATACAGGCTGGGCAGCAATAAGAAGCCAGGGTGGAAGGATAATTGTTGACATTCATGAAATAGATGACACGCCGACTACGGTTGAGCTTAATATGCCGTGTAATGTTGTTTCATTAAAGGATGCAGTAATAATTTCAATGAACACAAAAATAGGAGATAATATTTTAAAACCGGGTGATGCTGTAAGCCGTGGTGAAATAATAGTAAGTGGTGTTATGGTAAATGAAAGAAATAATTTTACGGTAGGGCATGCAATGGCAGATATTGTAGGACAGTACCAGGAAACTGAAACATTTATACAGAATTTTTCTAATGATAAAAAAATATATACGGATACAGAGGAAAAAGAATATCTTGAATTTTTTGGCTTCAGATTTCCTCTTTTTATAGGGACACCATGTAAAAAAAGTGCAGACTATTCTGAGAATACTTCATATTTTTCTTTTCTGAACAAAGAACTTCCTATAGGTATAGTAAATTCTGACTATAAAATTTTTGAAATAAAAAATATATGTTATACTGAGGAAGAGGCAACAATAACACTTGAAAACAGAATTTCAATGTATGAGAGAAATTTTTATTCGGAATGTAAAATAATTAAAAAGGACATAAAGAAAAATAAATTTGATGACAGACTGGAATACAAAGTTTCATTTACAGTTGAGGGAAATATTGGAGTAGAAAAAGAGATCTTTATTAAAGATAAATAGCGGTATATTTTTTTAGATTATATATTTTTGATTGAAAATACTTTTAAAATAATTACTTTTATGTTATA
>CALMUA010000027.1 GCA_937872775.1 uncultured Ruminococcus sp. | reverse complement strand
ATTATAACATATTTTTTATATATGTCAACAAAAGAATAAAAAATTCCGCTATATATTAATACGCTCAATTTTATTTCCTTTTACCAGAAACGCTTTTTTTGAGATTTTAATCATAGGCATATCAAGAATACTGTCAGTATAAAATTCATCTGCAACAGCACTATTACCAAAATTTTTCTGAAATATTTTTAATTTATTTTCACCAATATTAATATACTTAATCTCCATTGTATCAAAATTTGTTGTTGAACAAAAACAGTTTTTTATCCCTGCTCTTTTCTGCAGCTTTTCCATAATAAAATCGAACGAAGCAGTAAGAATAACATCATCTGATTCTGGAATGTACCATGACTTTATCTTATGAATATTTTTATCCCAGAATTCATCTACCATTACATCTATACTTTTAAAAGAATTTATATACTCACGAGCATATTTTTTTATTGCCCTCTCAAGTTCAGGAATATTTACTCTTCCAAGCTTATACCATATGATATGATATATAATAACAAATAAATATTTTAATACTTTTGGATTATATCTGATACTGAAAATATAAAAATCAAAAACACTCTCCCCATCATAAATGGTATTATCAAAGTCAAAAACCCGCATGATATCCCTCCTATATTCCATAAATATCATAAAAATCAATAAGGCATAATAAACTTACCTACCCTGAATATATCTGCACTATGGACTACTGAAAATGGCATGGTTGTTGTTTTCTGTGTGCCATCTTCATTTTTATATGTTGAAACCACATTAAATTCTATCTCATTTTCTGAGCGATTGCTTATTTCTGAAATTACCGAGTCCAGATAAGATGCATTTCTGGAATATGGTTTCTGTATTACCCATATTGAACTGTTTTCTTCAAAATAATTTGTAAATATATCTTTGTATATGTCTGCATATTTTGAGCTGAAAACATTATTCCACTCTCTGCTTATATCGTCCATTGACATTACCATCGAATCGGACACAAGATATGCTGTCTGATTGTTTCTACTGCATGTTGAGGAGCGGTTAACAGCGTATACAGAACCCGAAATATATTTTTCAGTCATATTGCATGCTGAAAAATACATTTCTCTTGCGAGTTCAAGAAGATGCTCATCTGTATATGTATTTATATCATTTTCTGTATTATCATCATGACTTTCTGATGCCAGACCTGCTTCTGCTGTTGTTATATCATTATATGCACTTTCATTAGGTTTAGCATAAGATTCAGAACAGCCTGTAGCCATAATTATTGCAGGAACAAGCACTAATAAAAACATTTTTTTCACAGCATATCACTCTTTTCTATATGATAATTAATTATTTACTGTGTATCACGACTATAATCAGATACAATATAATCTTTTTTCTCATACATCCCCCACATTACTATATTTTAAGAGGCAAAATACGTTTCTATTTCATTTCTTGTACTCATAACGCTTCCCTGAATCATTGCAGATCCACCGCCCTTACCATTTAATGCTGTATTGATCTCCTTTGATTTTTCACGGAGATTTACTGATGTACTTGCCATTACATACTGATAACCTTTTTCATCACTTCCGGAAAATGCAGCACATATAGAACCACATATTTTCACAGCTTCATTTACAATAAATCTCAGATCATTCATATCACATTTTTCTTCAAAAATACATATATTGCCATCAGATGGCTTGATCATAACAGTTTTTATCTGCAAAAGTTCTTTTTTAAGTTCACCTTTTGCCTTTTTTTCATCATTTAATTCATTTGCAATTCTCTTTACTGCAGAAGCAGCTTCTGCTTGCTTTGCTGAAAGCATGGATGATATTTCAGATATGTTTTCATATCTTTGTGTGTAGTCATCAATTGCATCAAATCCACAGAGCATATGTATGCGTACTCCACCCTTGTAACGTTCAAAATCAAGGAGTTTTATCAGACCTATCTCACCTGTCTTTGATACATGTGGTGCACAACATGCACATTTGTCACATTCACCTATAGTTACTATTCTTACGTTTTCTGTAAGATCAAGCTTGCTTCTGTATTCAAGGTTTTTAAGAATATCAGCAGATGGATACTCAGCTATGATATCTATGTTTTCAATTACTGCTGTATTTGCAGTATGCTCAACCATTTTAAGATTTTCACGTGTCAGTTCACCGTCAATATCTACAGTAACATCTTCACTTCCTAAATGAAATCCTACATTATTTAAACCAAAATTTTTATGAATAATTCCTGATATAATGTGTTCACCTGAGTGGTTTTGCATGCGTCTGAATCTTTTACTCCAGTCAATTTCTCCTGTAACTTTAACACCCGGTTCTAATGGCTCAAGTGTATAATGAATAATGTCATTATTTTTTGCTTCCTGAACATCTATTACATTTATGTCATTCAAAATTCCTGTATCAGCAGGTTGCCCACCGCCTTCAGGAAAGAATGCTGTTTTATCAAGAACAATTGCATAGTTGTCTTTTATTTTTTCACAAGACAGCACATTAGCTGTAAATTTCTTCAAGTATGCATTTTTATCAAATAACTTCTCTGTCATAATATTTACTCTCCTGATTTTTATAATTTATTATCATTTTTAAGTATATCATAACACCATTAAATATGCAATAATTGTTTTTTATGAATTAAAATAATTTATCACATATTTACAAATTTGAAAACAGTTAATAGTTTTATGATTTAAAATATGTTTAAATGCAGCAATATAACTAATATGGTTCACTTATTTTTTCTAGCATCTCAATCCACAAATTACTTTACTTAATATCAGATATATGTTATAATTAACTTAGGGTATAATCAATATACTAATCTATTAAGGAGAAATTAAATGCCTGATCATATTAAAATTTTACATTGCGCCGATCTGCATTTATGTGCTGAACTGGCGTTTCTGAAAAATAAATCTAAAAGCAGACGGCTTGAGGTTCTTAATACACTGCAAAATATAGTAAATATATGTCGTTCACAATCAATAGAACTTCTTATCATTGCAGGTGATTTGTTTGACAGCAATCACATTGACAATACAATAATATCCTCAGTAAAAAGCATGTTTGCATCAATTCCTGATGTAAAAATTGCAATAGTTGCAGGTAATCATGATTATTATGCTGTAGACTCTCCATACAGTGATGATGACTGGTCATCAAATGTCATTATTTTTTATAATAACTTTTCTATGATTGAATTTCCGGAAATGAATCTCCGACTTTTGGGATCATCATTTGTAAGCAGTTATCAGAACAGAAGTGAAAATTCTTTTACTGTTCCGGATGATAAGATGATAAACATTATGATTTATCACGGAGATATTGTTACTGAAAATCAGGAAAGCAAATACAATCCTATAACAATAAAACAAATCGAAAATTCAGGATTTGACTACATTGCTTTGGGACATCTTCATTCGGCAACACCTGTCCTTAAAGCTAAAAATACATTTTATGCTTATTCAGGTACTCCTGACGGGAATGGATTTGACGAAACAGATCATAAAGGCGTTTATATAGGAGATATATACAAATATAAAACTGATCTCAATTTTTTTGAAACAAGCAGTCGTATTTATGCAGATGTTAACTTTGATATTTCTGCTCTTGCATCCAATGCTCAGATTGCAAAATCAATTTTACGTAAACTCGAACATATTTACGGTGATACATATGCAGAAAATCTCTATAGAATAACACTTACCGGAAAATCGATTGAAGGATTCCTTCCAAATTCAAAATCTATATCACTTGAACTTTCTAACACACTGTACTATGTTTCAGTAATAAATAATTCAAGACCTGATACGGATATTGAACTTCTGGCTTCAGATTTTTCTTTAAAAGGTATATTTGTAAAGAAAATGCTTGTAAAAATAAATGCATGCAAATCGGAGTCAGATAAGATTATTTATGAAAACGCATTATACATCGGACTCAGGTCATTTGACGGCGAGGTAAGTTTCTATGAAGATTAACGAAATTCGTATTGATCATTTTGGAAATATCAAAGACACTACGATTAAATTAAACAACACTTTTAACTTTATATACGGCGTTAATGAAGCTGATAAAAAATCACTTATTAATTTTATCAGGATTATGTTCTATGGTACGATTTATAATTTCAGAAAAAATCACAGAGTTAAATATACTCATTCTGATGGTTCATGTATTTCAGGTTCAATAGTATTGGAATGTGATAACAACACATATGTTCTTGAGCGTAAATTTGATCCAACAGACTATACGAATGATAAAACATCAATAAAAAACGTAAGTACGAACAAAACAGAATATCTTCCATGCACCGCAAGCCCGGGCGAAAAGATTTTTAAAATTGACAAGCACATGTTTGAAAGGAATTCATACATAAACGAATCAGAATCAATCGCTATTCTTAAAACTGCACATACTGATGTTATGTCTTCAATATTTTCAAATTTTATTTCTACTACAAACGAGTCAGTTTCTTCTGCAAGAATTTTAAAAAGACTGCAGAATTACTACAATTCCCCTGACAAAATGAGTCTTTCTTCTGTAATCAATGAAAAACGTGCATCCCTTTTAGGTTTGCAAAGTGATCTTCAACAAGCCCAAAAAGACGAAAGTGATAAACTTAAACTTCAGGGTGACTGCATAAGACTTAAGGAAAAGTATGATTCGTTTAATCTTAAATATGAAAATTTAAAATTAGAAATTGATATTCAGGATATGCTTTTTGAACTTGACAGACTTCACAGCTATGAAAATTCTCATCAGAATTTCCTTGAAATATCAAGACTTTATGATCAGAAATCATCTCAATTTTCTGAAACTCGTGCAAACAAAAACAAGAAAGCATTTTCAAGATGCCGTGAATCTCTTAATAGCATAAAAGCTGTTATGCAGGAAAAAGAAGTGCTCGAACAAAAAAAGCAGCGTATATGCAAAGACCTGGAAATTTACACTCCGGCAGATAATGCTGATATTCTTGATTCCATATGCGATACAAATGGATTCATTGAAGACACAAAATATTCATTATCTCAGCTCCAGACAGAATATGAAAATAAAGAAAGAGCTCTTGATGAAATAAAAAAACTGATTATGCAGGAAGGATTCAAGTTACAGACTGCTGAAACGGATTATACGCATTTTCAGGAAGTTTCAAAGCATAAGCTTCTACTTGCAGAAGAAAAACTTCATAATGCAAGCCATGCAGTAAATCTTGAACCTATACATGCAAGCAACAATCTTGTATATGCTTCCGTCCTCCTCATAGGATTGTCATTAATGCTGATTATATTTATGAATAACCTCTTTGTGTTATCATGTCTCATTTTAGGAATAGTAACCTGTATATATGCTATTATTGTAAAAGTACGAAAAGAGAGAAAAATAAATATTTCACGTGTTGATGAAAATGTTCTTCGTAATGCTGAAATTGAAATGAGAACACTTAAAAATAAATATACTACAGATTCAGACAGACATAAGTCACTGATAGCACTGGAGAAGAAAAAACTTTTTGCACTTGAACAGCAGAAAAACAGTATTATTTCTGAAATGAATAAGCTTAAAGAAAAAATTGCCCAATGTGAACGTAATTTAAATTTCTATCATAAACAAAAAAGTCTTGAAGAATCTAAAATTGCTTCTCCTGATCCTAAATTTTTCTTATTAAAAACCGACATAAAAAATGTTGAAAATAATATTAATAAATGCAGTAATAAATTTAATGAGTTATCGGATCAGATTATGACAGATATTTCGGAAATATCGAATATCAGGAATATTAACGAAGCTCTCGAATATATTGACAAAGCCGGTACACTTGAAGATGAACTTAATGTGCTTAACCAAAGACTGCTTAAATACAATAACAAGGAGCAGCTTGAAGCTGATAATGCTGAAATAAAGTCTAAGATTGATAAACTTAATTGCTCAATTAAAGAACTTTCAAAAAACAAAAATGTATCAAAAGTTACTGATGATGAACTCATTGAACTAAAAAATACAGCAAATGCACTCCTTGAAAAAGCTCTTACAATTAAAAATGAATACATAGATGCCGTAACAGCCATGAAAATTCAGTATAAGGATAGTAAAAATATCGCTTGTATAGAAAAAGAAATCAGTCATATAGAACAAGAACTCGCAGAGCTAAAAAAACATCAGGATTCTGTAGAAAATGCAATTTCAGGTTATAAAGAAGCATTTGATGAAATGAATAAAAGATATATTCCAAGAGTAATTAAAAAAGCGTCAGAAATACTCGTAAAGCTTACAGAAGGAAAATATTCAGAACTCATAATTACGTCTGATTTCAATGTTGTAATTAAGGATAAAGACCATAAAAAAATAAATTTTGAAACACTCAGCAAATCAGTCTGTGATCAGATTTATTTTTCACTAAGAATAGCTGTATCAGAAATGACTACAAAATATATTTTCATACCGGTTATACTTGATGATATATTCTTATGCTATGACGATAAAAAATCTATCCAGCTTCTGAATTTCCTTATGAACTATTCATCAAAATCCCAGATTTTAATGTTCAGCTGTCATAATCTTCTTTCTAAAATTGCTGACGTAGAAAACATTCCGCTGGATAATGTAAATATGATTTCTCTTAAAAAATAAAAAAAGTACCGGATAAAGAAATTAGAAACTTTATCCGGTATTTTTTTAATGTTTTGAAAAATCTGAATAGATATTAATTCTGTTTAATGCACGCTTAAGTTTAAGTTCTGCGTATTTCATTTCCTTTTCGCTTTCCTTATTCTTTATGCGTTCACGTGCTTTATCTGCTGAGCGTTTTGCCCACTCAATATCAATATCCTCTGCCCATTCGATAGCCTCTGCAATAATTGTTGTTTTATCTGGTGATACTTTTAAGACACCACTTGATAATGCAGCAATTTTATAATTACCATCAATCATGATTTTTACAGGACCTGACGGTAATGCACCTACGAAATTTTCATGCCTTGCCAGTATTCCCATTTCGCCTTCGGTGGTTCTTACAATCAGGCGTTCTGTCTGAGCATCAAAAAAAATCTTTTCAGGTGTAATAACCTGCAGCCTGAATGATGCCATTATTCATCACCCTTTTTTGCTTTTTCTATAGCTTCATCTATAGTTCCGACAAATAAGAATGCAGATTCAGGTAAATCGTCATGTAATCCCTCAATTATTTCACTGAATCCTCTTATTGTTTCTCTTATAGGTACATATTTACCCTTCATACCTGTAAACTGTTCTGCAACAAAAAATGGTTGTGAAAGAAAACGCTGTACTTTTCTTGCTCTGTTTACTATAAGTTTATCTTCATCTGAAAGTTCATCCATACCCATAATTGCAATAATATCCTGGAGTTCACGGTATCTTTGAAGTATTGTCTGAACCTTTCTTGCAACCTCGTAGTGTTCTATACCCACTACCTGAGGTGAAAGTATTCTTGATGTACTGTCAAGCGGATCTACAGCCGGATATATACCAAGAGATGCAATTTGTCTTGATAAAACAGTTGTTGCATCAAGATGTGCAAATGTTGTTGCAGGAGCCGGGTCTGTAAGGTCATCTGCAGGTACATATACAGCCTGGACAGATGTAATAGATCCTTTGTTTGTTGATGTAATTCTTTCCTGTAAAGCTCCCATTTCTGTTGCAAGTGTAGGCTGATATCCAACTGCCGAAGGCATACGACCAAGGAGTGCTGAAACCTCTGATCCGGCCTGAGTAAATCTGAAAATATTGTCGATAAACAGCAATACATCCTGACCTTCAACGTCTCTGAAATATTCAGCCATTGTCAGACCTGAAAGACCGACTCTCATTCTGGCTCCAGGCGGTTCATTCATCTGTCCGTAAACGAGTACGGTCTTGTCAATTACTCCGCTTTCTGTCATTTCATTGTACAGATCGTTTCCTTCACGTGTTCTCTCACCAACACCGGTAAAAACAGAAATGCCACCGTGCTGATTTGCCACGTTATTTATAAGTTCCTGAATAAGAACAGTTTTTCCTACTCCGGCACCTCCGAATAATCCTATTTTACCGCCCTTAAGATACGGTGCAATAAGATCAATTACCTTTATTCCTGTTTCAAGCACCTCAGACGCTGCCGTCTGTTCTTCATAACTCGGCGCCTCACGATGTATAGGCCATCTTTCCTTTGTTTCAGGTGCAGGCTTTTCATCAACCGGGTCTCCAAGCAGATTAAAAATCCGTCCCAGTGTTTCTTTTCCAACAGGCACCTTTATCGGACTTCCTGTATCTATAGCTTCCATTCCTCTTACAAGACCGTCAGTGGTACTCATCGCTATACATCTTACAATATCATCACCTATATGCTGTGCTACTTCAACTGTAAGCTTAGCACCATTATTATCAATTACTATGGCATTGAGCAATCTTGGCAGACCGTTTTTTGGAAAACTTATATCTACGACAGCACCGATTATCTGTACTATCTTTCCTATATTCTGCATAGTTATAGCCATTCCTTTCAATTTAATCAGCTCATCTATTTCTGAATACTTGCTCCACCGACAATCTCAGTTATTTCCTGGGTAATTGTAGACTGACGTGCCCTGTTATACAGTAATGATAGATTATCAATCATATCTGTCGCGTTGTCAGTTGCATTCTCCATTGCTATTCTTCTGGCTGCCTGCTCTGATGCAAATGAATCTGCTATTGAGCCATATAGTACTCCGGCGATATACTGCGGCATAATCATATCAAATAATTCAGCCGGTGACGGTTCATATGATGTCTGAATATTTTTGAATGTTTTTTCTTCAGATGGATTTTCAAGCGGAATAATGTTTTTGTGCTTTGCCTCCTGAACAAGAGGAGAAACATAATCAGTGTATATAAGTTCTACCCTGTCAACATTTCCATTATTAAAAGCAGCCATTATTTTGCTTCCTATTTCCTTTGCAGAACTCATCCTTATGTCTTCCGCAATACTGTCATATTTTGCAACTACCTTATATTTACGTTTTGCAAAATAATCTACTGCCTTTTTACCTATAGGAATAATGACAGCTTCACAATTATCCGAAATTTCATCAATTTTTTTCTGAGCAATCTTAAAAAGATTTGTATTATAGCCTCCTGCAAGACCTCTGTCACCCGCTATTACAACAAACATAACAGTTTTTACTTCTCTATTTGCAAAATAAATTGATTTGAATGTTGAATTTTCTGCAGTTATTTCCCACATCGTATCATACAATGCATCAAAAAAAAGCTTTGCACTATCAGCTCTGTCACGGGCTTTGCGAAGTTTTGATGAAGCAACAAGTTCCATCGCTTTTGTAATCTGCATTGTGCTCTTGACACTTTTTATACGTCGCTTTATATCCTTCATATTAGCTGAAGCCATTTTATCTGTCACCTCCTAAAAGGACGGCTGAATTATTTCTTATCAGCCATATATTTTTCAATAAATGTATTCAGGACATCCTTAAGAGCTGACTCATTTTCTTTTTCAAGCTCTTTGGTTTCAGAAATTGACTTAATAATATCAGGATGAGATTCATCAATAAAATTATTTAAATCACTTTCAAAATCTGATATTAGTTCCAGAGGTATTTCTTTTAAGAAGTTATTTACAACTGCATAAATTATTATTACCTGATGTCCAACTGATACAGGTGAATTTCTGTCTTGTTTTAAAACCTCAACTACACGCTCACCTTTTGCCAGTCTGTCCTTTGTATCCTGATCAAGATCTGAACCAAACTGTGAAAATGACTGCAATTCTCTGTACTGTGAATAGGTAAGCTTAAGTGAAGACGAAACTTTTTTCATTGCTTTTATTTGTGCTGCACTTCCTACACGCGATACTGAAATACCAGGATTAACAGCCGGTCTTATACCAGAATTAAATAAATCTGTTTCAAGGAATATCTGTCCGTCTGTAATCGAAATTACATTAGTCGGGATATATGCTGAAACATCGCCTGCCTGTGTTTCAATAATAGGCAGTGCAGTCAGACTTCCGCCGCCGTATTTTTCATTCAGACTGCAGGCACGTTCAAGCAGTCTTGAGTGAAGATAAAATACATCCCCGGGATATGCTTCACGTCCCGGTGGACGTTTAAGGAGAAGAGACAGTGCACGGTATGCGACAGCATGCTTTGAGAGATCATCATAAATACAGAGAACATCTTTTCCCTTATTCATAAAATATTCACCCATTGTTACTCCTGAATATGGAGCAATATACTGAAGCGGTGCAAGTTCTGATGCAGATGCAGCAACGACAATTGTATAATCCATTGCACCGGATTTTTCAAGAGTCTCAACTACATTGGCAACAGTAGATATTTTCTGGCCTATAGCAACATAGATACAAATAACGTCTTTTCCCTTTTGATTTACAATAGTATCAAGTACTATTGTTGTTTTACCGGTCTGTCTGTCTCCGATAATAAGTTCTCTCTGACCACGTCCTATTGGTATCATTGAGTCAATAGCCTTTATACCTGTCTGTAATGGCTTGTGAACGGATTTTCTTGTAATTATACCCGGAGCAATACGTTCTATCGGTGCAGTTTCTTTTGTAAGCAATGTGCCTTTTCCATCTATCGGCTGTCCAAGTGCATTTACTACTCTTCCTAAAAGATTTTCACCAACTGGTACTGATACAATCTTTCCCGTTCTTTTTACTGTAGAGCCTTCTTTAACCTCAGAGTCTGAGCCAAGCATAACTGCTCCAACAAAATCTCTTTCAAGGTTAAGTGCCATACCGTAAGATCCGCCTTCAAATTCAAGAAGCTCATTGGACATACATTTATCCAGTCCATGAATATTTGCTATACCGTCACCAACAGTAACTACAGTTCCAATGTCGGACAATTCAATTTTATTTCTGTAGTTTTTTATCTGTTCTTTTATTATTCCGGTAATTTCATCTGGGCGTAAATTCAATATATACACCTTCTTTAATTATATTTTAGCCTGTAAGTCTGCGTCTGTCATTGCTGTCTTAATATTTTGAAGCTTTGAACGAACGCTGCTATCTAATCTTTTATTATTATACTCAATAATAATTCCGTCAATAATATCAGGATCTATTTTTTCATTAAGTATAATTGTTTTATTAAGCTTATTCTCCAACCTTTTAATAAGCCTGATTTTCAAATCATCATTAAGAGGTCTGCTCGTAATAACCGATATATCAGCTATATTTTTATATTCATTATATTTTTGGTTAAATATTTCTGTTATTTCAGAAAAATATTCAGCTCTTCCCTTATCACAGATAAGCCGGAGATAGTCAAACACCAGTCCGTTATCATCAAAAATTTTTGAAATAACGGATTGCTTTTCATCACTTGTCAGTAAAGGTGCTGATAAAAGCTGAATAAGATCATGATTGTTCCTGAAAACAGTATCATATTCATTCATCTGAGTATAAATATTATCATCAGAACCACTTTCAAGAAATAGTTCAAATAATGCATTTGCATAAAGTTTTGCTATTTCTGCTGCCATACATCATCACCAACATTCTCAATAAAATCATTGATCAGTGCTTCATGATCTTTTTCATTAATTTCTTTCTGAATGATTTTTTCAGCCATCATCATTGCTATACCTGAGATTTCATCCTTCATGCTGCTCATTGCCTTCTGTTTTTCATGTTCAATGTCTGCATTAGCATTTGAAATCAAATTGCTTGCTTCTGCTTTGGCATCGGTGATGATTTCGTCTGAACGTAACTGAGCCTTCTTCGTAGCATTTTTAACTATTTCAGCTGATTCATCCTTAGCATTAGACAATAGGCTATTATAATTACTTTCCAGCTCTTTTGCTTGCTCCATAGTCTTATTGGCTTCTGAATATGTGCCTGTAACATCAGCCTGACGTTCTTCAAGCATTTTGTTTACTCTTCCAAACAGAAAGTGCTTTATTGCCAAAAAAAGAATGAAGGTGTTTATTAGTACAAGTACAATTGTACCATAGTCAATAGATAGAAACGAATAGAATTCCGGCATACTGTCAACACCCTTTCAATTTTTTATGTGTTTATTAAAGTTTTCCGATAAACGGGTTGGCAAACATAAGAAGCAGTGCAATAACAAGTCCGTAAATACCAGTTGATTCTGCTATAGCACAACCAACTAACATTGTTCTTGTAACAGGTCCTGAACATTCAGGCTGACGTCCTATAGCTTCACAAGCCTTACCTACAGCGTAACCTTCACCTATACCAGGTCCTATACCTGCGATAGCTGCAAGACCTGCGCCTATTGCTGAAGCTGCTAATACAATTGCTTTTTCCATAATTAACTCCAATTCTCCGCAGTTTAAAATTAAATTTAATATTTTATACGTCTGCGGTTGTATAAAATATTACAAATTAGTTTTCTTCCGGATATGCAGAGCCTACATATGCCATAGTAAGCATCACAAATATGAATGCCTGCATAAATCCACAAAATAAGTCAAAATAAATTGATAATACTGATGGAATTGCGATTGTAAATAATGGGAAATCAAGCCCTATTGCCGATGAAAGAGAAGTAAGTGCAAAATACACAAGCTGTGTAATAACAATACCGCTTGCTATATTACCGAAATGACGAAAACTCATCGAAACCGGTTTTGCAACTTCACTTATGATATTAAGCGGCGTCAGCAATTTGATCGGTTCTGTAAATCCCTTTAAATAACCTAAAACTCCATCATTTTTGATTTTAGCTACCTGGATCATTACAAATGTTATTAAGGCCCATGAAAATGTTGCGTTAAAATCACCTGTCAATGGTCTCAATCCGAGTAAACTTATCAGGCTTCCAAATATTGAAAACATGAATACGGTGGTCATATATGGCGCATATCCAATATTTCTTTCCCCCATGGAGTCCTTAACAAGCTTGTTGAACGTAGTTACAATCCACTCGGCTACAACTTGTTTTTTACCAGGATTTGTTTTTGACATATTATGTGTAAGAAATAATATGATTCCGATTATCAGAGCCATTACAATCCAGCTCAGGATAACTGTTTCACTTATTTTCAGACCAAATATCTCAAAAGAGACCTTAGGGCCGGTTACATTTACCTCTTTTAAACCCAATTATTATCCCTCCTTTTTACAAAAAATAGCTTTTATAAAGTATATCAGTTTTGGATAAAATAAAGGAATTGCAGTACAGATAACACTCATAAACGGTAATTTTAATGCCAGAAACAACCCTGATGCAATAAAAATTAACCTCAGGATATATAAAAAAGTCATTTTGGCAGAACCTTTATTTCCATTATTTCCGTTTTTAGCATCTGCAATAATACTCTGAATACTTAAAGATAAAAAGAACATGTCCAGTATAAGCAATAATGTTCCGAAAAAAACACCGGTCAGAATATTGATAAAAGGAATAAATGCCAGAGCTGAAATTATCAGAACAACATCTAAAATAACTGCATTTACTGCAATAAATTTAATTTCCTTTCTTAAATCCGTATTTATCAAATTAATATCCTCCTTTAAAAGCATATGGATATTATAACATATAAGTTTTAAAATTTAAAGGCCTAAAAAGCTTTTTTTCATAAAAAAACGAATATTATTTATTATTTTCAGTAATATATATATACAGTTTTTGAATGTTTATACATTCAGATACATATATATCCGGAAACAACTCCTTGTAAATAATATTGTAACTTTTTATTATACACTAAATAAATTAATTGACATAAATAAAATTATGTACTATACTTTTTAAGTAAGCAATAATA